>JAWKTI010000009.1 GCA_041399155.1 Zavarzinella sp. | reverse complement strand
GCGGGCTATGAAGAGAAAACGAATGGCACGATGTCCAGGATCACATAAAAAACTTCTGCCCGACGGTGCGTCGTGCCGATGGAGGGGGTGTGTTGTGGAGCATCTTACACGGAATTGAGTCCCTCCACTTCGATTATGAGTTGCCGCTTCGCAATTCCCTAATTCGACAGACTTCGCACATGGGTACAATCATGCTTGATCGTTTTGAGCGTTCAAAATCGGGTCTGTCAGTAAGCCGCGTATCTCAGCCTTTTTCGTAGCACGGTGACTCGCCTGTGCAGGACAGCCATGGGCGGGACGCCCATGTTACGAATTCGAGGAAATAACACGAATCGATGTCCCGATTTTAGCCTACAAAAATGAGAAATCTTTAAGAGTGTCGTGTGTTCATCATTGCCTGGTGGAAGACGCGGGTTGTTTGGGAGGCGGGGCCACGCATCGACTGGCTCATATCGGTGCGGCCAGCAAAAGCCGTTACCGGCATTTCATCCGGATCAGGCGGTAGCACCGGAACATGAAATTCCTGTAATGTTTCAATCACTTCCACCATATCTTCCGGCCGTTCGTGCGGCTTTTTCGCAATCATCGACATCACCAGATAATTCACCATGTCGGGTACCTCTGGCCGAATCTGACGTGGGGACTGAACGTGGCGAATCTGGTGTGAAATTAACTTCTGAGCCATATTCCCTTCGGGATACATCGCACGACCAGTCAGTAAGAAGTAGAACGTTGCCCCCAGCGAATAAATATCGGCCAGGTGGCCGACATTGCGGGCATCGAGTGCCTGTTCTGGTGCAACGTAATCGGCTGTGCCCAACAGGGTGCCATTGCCACCTGCCATGGTTACGGAGCCCCGGTCGTCGTTCACCATTCGTGCCAGACCCAGGTCGAGTACCTTGATGGTGCCACTGCGGTCAACCAGAATATTCCCTGGTTTGACATCTCGGTGTACCACGCCAGCTGCGTGGGCACAGGCCAGCCCGCGTGCGGACTGAATGATGTAATCGACGGCACGGTCGATCGCCAGACGCCCATTGACGGTCACCAGTTCATGCAGGTTGACCCCATCAATGTACTCCATCACCAGATAGTGCATGTTTTTGTGAGAGCCAATATCGTGGGCCCGCACGATGTTGGGGTGATTGACCCGTGCCACTGCCTCTGCTTCCCGCTGAAAGCGGTGCACCATGGTGGGGCTGCTGGTGGTTTCAGGTGGGAGCACCTTTATGGCCACCCGGCGTTTCATGTGGCGATGTTCGCACAGAAAAACTGTCCCCATCCCACCTTTGCCAAGCTGGTCCAGGATAACATACTTGTTATCAATAAGAAAATTCTTCCACTTGCCCTGCAACAGGAGGCGGGCCTGGAATTTCGTCAGAAGTCCTTCGTAAACAAGTAGTTGCAGTAAATCAATCGGTTCATTATATCCCACGTTACGTGCGTGCAGGCCAGAAAGAAACTGGTCAAACTTCGCCTGTGGGATCAATTCGCTTTGCACGATGATCTTTTTCAGGTTCGATAGCTGGTGCCGATCGATCGAATGTGTTGCAGTAGTCATGGTGGACAATGTTGTTACTTGGGGGTACTGGGATAGTGGCTCGCAGGCGATGATTCAATCCGCACACCTGGGGCTGAGAGGATTGACATATGTTGTTGCGTATCGGTCGTTTTCAGGATAAACGTTCGGCCAGAGTGGGACATCAGCGATACCGTGGATGCCTTCGACATACTGGCGAGTTCCCGATTTAATGAGAAACGGTTTTCCGGCACTTCATCGGGTGTCGGTGGTTCTACATCTACCAGCCACGGTTCGAGATAGCGAATCACATCTTTTGGCTGCTGCGGGCGTGCATTGGGTGATTTTTCCAGCATCAGAGACACCACATCTGCAATCCCCACCGGAATACCGGACCGCACCTGATCGACGCGTTTGGGCTTTTCGCTTTGGTGGCGAACCAGTTTCATCGCCACGTTCCCACCATGAAATGGTGGCTGGCCAGTCAGAAAGTAGTAAAAGACCGCACCCAGACTGTAAATATCGGCCCGATGGTCTACCGTGGAATCGCGTGCCTGTTCCGGCGACAGATAATCGGCTGTTCCCAACACAGTGGGGCTGGAGCCACCCGCCATCGTGATTTCGGAATTATCCATGGGATTGGTGAATCGTGCCAGCCCCAGATCCAGCAACTTGATGACACCCAGAAAATCGAGCATCAGGTTGCTGGGCTTGATGTCTCGGTGCACCAAACCTTTCTGGTGGGCGTGCTGCAAACCGTTAGCCGCCTGACACAGATAGTTCACCGCACGTGGGATGGGTAGTGGCCCCAGATGCTCCACCAGGTGCTGCATGCTGACGCCATCAATGTATTCCATCACCAGAAAGTTCAGGGAGCCTTCCTGCTCAATATCAAACGCCCGCACAATGTTGGTGTGGTTCAGCATCGCAATTGCCTGGGCTTCCCGTTGAAAACGCATCAGCGTGGCACTATCCACGCGATCGGGCGGGAGAACCTTAATCGCCACTTTGCGACGCATATGGCGGTGCTCGCAGAGGAAAACCGTCCCCATGCCACCGGCACCAAGATGCTCTAATACCTTGTATTTGCCTTTCAGGAAAAAGTTTTTCCAGCGGCCCTGCATTAGCAATTTGGCCTGAAAGTGTGTCAGCAGGTGGTCCCGCACCATGCCAGAGCACATTGCGGAAGCATCAGAAAATTTTTCATTTTCCGCTTCCCGCTGCAGCAGATATTTTTCGATTTCCTGCTTTGTCAGCAGTTCGCTTCGTACTACCAGATCAAACAATTGTTGAACTGTTTTTGGGCTGGACATACGCAACTACCTCTTTCACCACATAGGGAAGGCGAATTATGTTCCTTGGTAAACTTGGAGGGGGACTATTCCATGCTGAGATTTAGCATAATTCGGAACACGAAGCGGAGAAATAATCGCGATAATCTGAAAAATCAGACAGAAAAATTCGCGAATTCAGGTGTGGGAATGAGAATTTTGTAGCATGTTCAAAATCAAGATAAGGTGGGCAGTAAACAATTAGCCTGCATGATTTACAATATTGCGATTTGGAAATATAATTGAGCTGCTATCAAAGTTTGCCGTTTCGACTCCCCACCGTCACGTGGAAGAAAAATCACCAAAAAATTACCCCATTTTGGTGTGGAAAACGAACCTCTGCCCACTAACATAGGTCTATCTGGCAGTGTTACTGTTCAGATTGGAGGCGTAGCTCAGTTGGTAGAGCATCGGACTTTTAATCCGTGGGTCCTGGGTTCAAGTCCCAGCGCCTTCATTTTTTTCTCATCTGTCTAAACCATCCCACTTCATTAAGCTCTCAGAAGTTTTTCTGCATGTACGAGCAGACTATGGGTGATCACGTTTTTACGAGTCTAACTTGTAGGTCCCGAGGATGCCGATTGCCCACATTCCGGGCTGAAGTGGCCCAGTGATTGCGGTGGTCGCTTACAATAATCTTTTTCCGAGACCACAGGTGGGTAATGAAGGCAGAATTGATTTCCATTGGCAGCGAAATTACCAGCGGCCAGAATCTGGATACCAACTGCCAGTGGCTGAGTCAGCGCTTGGCCGAAGATGGTATTCCGGTGGGCTTTCACACCACCGTGGCAGACGATTTTGACGATAATGTTCAGGTTTTTCACAATGCGGTGCAACGGGCAAAGCTGGTGCTCAGTACGGGAGGCCTGGGCCCCACGCTGGATGATCTGACCCGCGAAGTGCTGGCAAAACTGGTGAATGTTCCCCTGGTGGAAGACCCGGTTTCACTGCAACAGATTCGCGATATGTTCACCCGCCGTGGGCGGGAAATGCCAGAGCGAAATCGTGTGCAAGCTCTTTTCCCACAAGGAGCTATGGCGATTTTCAATGCGAATGGCACCGCACCCGGAATCTGGATGCAGGTGGGCAGCAGCATTATTGCCTGTATGCCCGGCGTGCCATCGGAAATGAAGCTGATGTACGAACGGGAAGTTCGCCCACGCCTGATGGAACTTGGCCTGATCGGCGGGGTGGTTGTCCAGCGAAAAATAAACACCTTCGGTTGGGGGGAATCTGCCGTTGAAGAGAAGGTAAGCGACCTGACCCGACGTGGGCACGTACCGGAAGTGGGGATTACCGCCAGCGATGCAGTGATTTCACTTCGGATAATTGCCCGTGGCAACGATTTTGCCACAGCCCAGGCCCAGTACGCACCAATTGAGGCGATTATACGCGAACGGCTGGGTGAATTGGTGTTTGGGGTGGATCACGAAGAGTTGCACGAAGTGGTGGTCGAAGAACTGATACGGCGAAAATTGTCGATCAGCACCGCAGAAAGCCTGACGGCAGGACTGATTGCCAACCGAATCGGGCAGGTGCCGGGTGCTTCCAGTGTTCTGCATGGTGGTTTTGTTACCTATACCAATGAAACAAAACAGGCATTATTGGGTGTGCCTGGGGAACTGTTAGCAGAACATGGTGCGGTAAGCGAACCGGTAGCACGTGCGATGGCCATTGGCTGCCGCGAACGCCTGCAGACCAATTTTGCCCTGAGCAGTACAGGATTAGCAGGCCCCACCACAGGTGGGGAAAATCAGCCGGTAGGCACCGTTTTTGTGGCATTAGCATGGGACGGTGGTTGTGAAGTGCAGCACCACACCTGGGGAGGAACCCGTACCGAAATTCAAAGTCGCACCGCCAAAATGGCTTTGAATCTCTTACGACTGCACCTGTTACGAAAGCCGAACTAAATTGTGTGTCAATTGGGCCTACGTTTACGCCTGAATTCAGATGGTTTATGCTGACCGCAAAGTCGCCATGTAGAAAAAACCAAGCCGGAACTCAGCGATGAAATTCTGTTTTGTGTATGCTACATTGGGCTACCCCATGCGCGGTTCATCAAATTGTTTTGTGATTACACTTGGAACCCAAGCTCTGCGCGGAAGTGCAACAAACGAAATTTAGAGCAGCCTTCAATATTTTGAGTTCAATTCGATTGATTTTCTATTGGCGACAAATCTTTAATGCTGTTGTTCGCTACCTTGAATTCCATGAATTGAGCTGGCTAGTTAACAAATAGTCTTTGGCCCTGAAGGGGCCATTCTGTCAGCCCAGGTGCTGTCCGGAAATTGCCAGCACGTGAATGACACCCGTGCGGATATATTGTTGCCATTCATCCTGTGACATGGCAGTCCCATCACCCAGTAACAGGGCGATCGCCACTTCGGGCTGCTTCTGGAAGTGTTGCTCGATCCGCGTCCGGCATGACGATTGCAACTGGTTGAGAGACCGTTGCAGAGACCAGTTGCCCGTGACCAGCCGCACCGCAGCATCGGGCGTCTTCTTGCACTGCATGCTGGCAACAACCAATTGATCGGCATAACGATTTGCCCAGTCGAACTCCCCCGGATTCAGTGGGCCTGCCATTGGGGCAAGCCAGCCAAACAGTTCAATTTCGTCACCAATCGTCACTGCAGTCAATTCGCCAGAAATGCGAACCTGCACCCCGCCGGAAACGGGCAGCCAATCCCCACGCACCTGAAGGTGGGTTGCATCGATCCGTAACGTGGTAGATACTTCAAAAACATTCGGATTTTCTACAAATCGTGCAGGCAGTTTGCGGTAGACAGGTCGCTCGATGACCACACCACGCACACGGGAGATGACGGGGTCTTTGTGTAACTGATGGCTGAGACTGTCTGCGGGTTGATGCCACCGATAATAGTGATGGTACGCCCCACCTGCAAAGAAAAAACAGAGGATCAGTAGCCAGCCTCGATCAGCGGGGCGATACGCAACCACGAAGATGATCCCAAGTACCACACTGATTGCACCTGCGGTAGTCCAGGGAATATCATTGGGATAGTAGCGATCGAGCAATATCCCCAGGGTGGCTGCTG
>JAWKTI010000008.1 GCA_041399155.1 Zavarzinella sp. | reverse complement strand
TTTCTGGGTTCAATTTCTTTGCTCCTACTTACGATAGAACGGTCATTCTGATCACCAACTATCGCGCAGATTGAAATCGATGCAAGAAGTTGCCAATTGAATGGGCATTTCTCAAAACAATTCAATGGCCTATTCTCGTTCACCACGGATGCATCCTTCGGCCAGCAACAGATATGCAAAAGGTTGATCAGACCTGTTATTACGTATAATAATCATGGCACTCATAAAGCCAATATTAGAAAAATTAGAAATTTAAATATTGAATCATATGCTTACTAAAATCGTGTATCGAAATACGTGTTTAAGAATGCATGAAGCATAGTGCCATTGCTAAGAATTAGTTTTTTTTTGCATAAGACTATTCAAGCCATTCTGAATCGGCAACTCCTGGAATGTCACTAAAAGTCTGTCGTTCCCATGTCCAAGTAGAATCGGATGCCAATGATTCTGACACATCAGAGAGAAGCAATAAACATCCTAAGCCATTCTCAAAAATACTAATGCAAGATAATTTGTCTAAAAATTTGGCAACTACAAGCAAACATTGCTTTGCAAAGTCAATATTTCTATAGTGTATATTTATGCTGGGCTTGCAATCTGCAAGAAGTTTCTTATAAGAATCAGTAGGTTTATCCCATAATAACATCTCTTCTATAATCTCTAATGAGTCATTGTCAAATTGAACGAGAAAATAGTCGCGGCCTAGAGTTTGAGCGCAAAAAGAAAATGGAAAGCCCGGAGGCAATTCATCAACGTGCAAAGATAATTGATGCACAATGTAATCCAATAGAGAATTATATTCACATTTATCAGGCAAAAAAACCGTTACTATCGGAGCGCCCATGGATGTATCACCTTTATTTAACCAAATCAATTAAATCATCTATGCTATTTGTTGCAACTTGATTTCCCTTGTCTATGTTGTTGATAATATCAGTAGAATTTTCGTGAGTTTCAACTATGTAGCCAATCACAGTTCTGCCAGTTGCCTTCTGTGTATCTTCTAGCTGCCTCGTCATTTTCTTTGCACCGCCTAGGTTTTTTACTTGAATAATGATTCCATTTTCAAGTTCGATGTCTACTTCTCTAAGTGGTATACCAATATTATGATTGACATCCTTAATTTTAACGCCATAACCTTCAAGAAGTGTAACAGTATCAGCCAAGCCATGCTCAACCGATTGCCGAAGACATCGTACGTGTAATCGATACGTACCAACAGGGTACCATCGGTAGACCGCTGCTCTACCCGAACAAGATGGTTATTGTGGCCATATTCGTAGGTCCAGGTTTCAGCACTGCTTCCCAGCGATTTTTTTGTGCGATTGCCGGAATCATCGTAGCTGTATGTCCAGGTACCATCGGTAGTAATCTGATTGGCCAACCCGGTGGCATAGCCGCCATTATCGCGATTGCCGGTTTCATCGTAGGTGAATGTAGTGCTACCATCGGCCAGCAACTGATCGACGGTATCGTAGGTAAAGGTGCGGGGCGTGCCGTTCTCTTCTTCCAGTGTTAATCGGTTGTTAAGATCGTAGGTATAGGTGGTTTCGTGGAAGACCGTGGGGGTTCCATCCACATGCTGAACATTGATCAGCCGACCGTTGGCATCATAAATGGAATCGGTCTGGCCAATCTGATTGATGCCCGCGATATCCGCATACCGCACCAATTGTTCAATCTGACCACGATCGGTGTAGTTGTAATCGAACCGCAGTTCGACACTGCCAGCGGTCTGTTGCCGTGATTCCAATCGATTCAGGGCATCGTAGGTGCTGGTTTGCAGGCCTCCTTCCGAATCAATAATTCCTTTACGATTGCCAACCGCATCGTAGGTAAAGGTCACTTCCAGACCGAATGGCTGTTCGACATTCACTACTCGGTTTAGGTCATCATAACTGAAACTATAGCCTGAATCCCCATCGTCAGCGGTGAGCATGCGGCCAGCATCATCGTAAGTAAAGGTGCTGCGATCCTCTTCGACACCGAGTTCGTCTTTCCAAACTTCACTGGTTTTCAGACCGCGGGCATCGTAACTGAGTTCCCGCGACCTGCCTAAACGGTCCGTCACGCCAATTTGCAGCCCACGAGCATCGTAAGCAAAGGTGGCACTGTTACCGACGGGATCGATTTCTTCAATCACCTGCGAGCGATCATCGTAGACGTACGTGGTGGTGTTATTGGAAGCATCGGTGAGCAACACTATGTTGCCCACCGCATCAAAGGCCATGGTTGTCCTGTAACCGAGAGAATCGATGGTGACATACTGCCGATTCAGGGCATCGTAGACAAAGCTGGTGGTATTGTTCAGGGGATCGATACTAGCGAGCACATTCCCCACCGCATCGTAAACGGTCGTGGTTGTGGCACCATTGGGCCGGATGGTGGCAATGGTTCTGCTGAGGGCATCCAAAACGTAGGTTGTGGTATTATTTTCCTGATCGATCGTTTGGACCAGGTTATTGCGGCTATCGTAGACCTGGGTGACTCGGTTACCCAAGGCATCGATCTGAGCCACCATGTTGCCCACTTCATCGTAAACCATCGTGGTGGTATTGTTTAAGGCATCAATCTGGGCAATGGTACGACCCAGTGCATCATAAACCGCCGTAGTGCGATTACCCAGAGCATCAATGGTTTCCACCCGCTGATTGCGTTCGTCGTAAACGAAACTGGTGGTGTTACCCAGTGGGTCGATACTGGCAAGAACATTCCCCACTGCATCGTAAACCGTGGTGCTGCGATTGCCGAGGGCGTCTTCCATCGCTGCGACCCGATTGAGGGCATCGTAATGGTAGGTAGTGCTGTAATCGAGTGCATCAATCTGGGCAATGGTATTGCTGGCCGCATCGTAAACCGAGGTAGTGCGGTTACCCAAGGGATCAATCACCGCAACCCGGCGATTCAGGTTGTCGTAAATGAATGTCGTGGTGTTGTTGAGGGCATTGATCGATTCAATCAGATTCCCCGCCGCATCGTAAACCGAAGTCGTCCGATTCCCAAGGGCATCAATCGTAGCGATTTGTGCACCACGTTCATCGTAAACCGATGTGGTGGTGTTGCCGAGTGCATCAATGTAAGCAATTGTTAAATTGCGTTCATCATAAACATACGTTGATGTGTTGCTTAAAGCATCCACCATACTGACCAGATTGCCAGCTGCATCGTAGTTGTACGTGGTGATGTTGTTCTGGGCATCAATCGAATTGATTCTGCGGCCTGCAGCATCGTACACAGTTGTCGTTTGCCGACCCAGGGCATCAATCATGCCAATTTGGCGATGATTACCGTCGTAAATATAAGTTGTGCGATTGCCCAGAGCATCAATGGTGGCGATGAGCCGATCTGCATTGTCGTAGACCGAGGTGGTCAGGTTACCCAGTGGGTCTTCCACAGAGATCAATCGACCACCATCATCGTACACATAACTGGTGATGCTATTATTGGCATCAATGTTGGCAATCACCTGACCACGGGCATCATAAACCGTGGTGCTGATCTCATTGAGGGCATTCACTGTTGCAAGGAGTTGGCCAATCGCATCGTAGACATAACTGGTGGTATTGCCCAATTCATCGGTCTGGGCAATTTGCCGATCCAACAGATCGTAGGTCATTGTTGTCAGGTCGTTATCGGCATTGACCACTTTGACGAGTCGGTTTAATTCATCGTAGATGTAACTGGTGGTGTTCGAGTTGGCATCAATATTGGCGACGGTGAGCCCCAAAGCATCGTAGACCGTCGTAGTTCGATTGCCCAACTGATCAATGGTGGCAATCGTGCGACCGAGGGCATCGTAAACGTAGGTTGCCCGCTCGTTTGCCTCGTCTTCCATCCAGACCATCTGGCCACGTTCATCATAACCGTAATCCCGGCTATGCCCGCGAGCGTTGGTTTCCTTCACCAACCGACCACCGATGTCGTATTCCCAACGGCTCGAATTGCCGACGGGATCGATCAACTCAATCAGTTGCCCACTGCTGTTGTATCGCCGTTCGGTGATACCCCCTTCCGCATCAATGCTGTAAATCAACCGTCCAGCATTGTCATAGACCATTTCAGAAACATTGCCCTCACCGTCAATGCTCTGTACCACGCGGTTCAGGGCATCGTATACGGAAGTGGTGGTATTACCATTGGGATCAGTGACTGCGATGGTGCGACCTAACACATCGTAACTGTACAAGGTCTCCTCACCGAGAGGGTCAATGGTCTTTTCTACCCGGCCCACCGCATCGTAAACGGTGGTGGTGGTATTGCCCAGAGCATCGATATAGGCCACCGCCCGGTTCATCGTGTCGTATACCGTGGTCGTGACATTGCTGGCGGGATCGGTACTGGTGACCACATTGCCCTGATCATCGAAGCCGGTGCTGCTGGTGCGTTGCAAACTGGTACCAAAGGCTTCCGTTACCGCATACTGCCGACCGAGCAAGTCGTAACTGTAGCGGGTTTCGCGACCCAAGGCATCAATACTGGCCGATACCTGGCCCAGGTTGTTGTAAACCGTGGTGGTGCTATTCCCCAACGCATCGATATATTCGACCGCCCGATTGAGATTGTCGTAAACCGTGGTGGTGGTGTTACTTAGGGCATCAATGGTCTCGATACGATTGCCTACATCATCGTAGACATAACTGGTGGTATTGCCAAAGATATCGGTGGAGCTGACCATCCAACCCCGCTCGTTATATTCCGAACTGCTGCTACCACCCGATTTGCTGACCGATACGGTACTTTGGCCACGTTCATCAAAGTACGATTCGCTGGAAACCCCATCTACATCGATTGCGTACTGCACCTGGCCGCGAGTGTTGTACTCTACCGAGGTCCATTGGTTCATTGCATCGCGCTGGCCTATGGAACGCCCCAATTCATCGTAGCTGGTCAGGCTGACCTGAGCATAACTGGTACCTTCGCCATATACAGTGCGATAGTTCCGGCCCAGGCTGTCGTACTCGTAGCTGGTGATGATCCCCGCCTGATCCCGTGTGGAAACCAGTTGGTCGAATTCATTGTAAGTGCTTGTAGTGTAAGTGCTATCAGCAAAATCGGTCCGTGTCACCCGACCCACGGCATCATAGGTGTACGTAGTGGTATTACCGTTCTTATCGGTAACGGTTTCCACTTCCCCACGGTCGGTGTAGGTGTATTCGGTACTTTTACTATTCGCATCAATTTCTTCGATTAAACGTTTGTAAGCATCGTAGACATAGGTGGTGAGGATATCCCCATCATCATTTTTGACGGTTTCCACCAGACCATCGCTGTTGTACAGGTATTCCATCTGCACATCGTTGTTGTCGTCTTTTGTCTTTAATAACCGACCAAAAGTATCGTACTCGTAGTAGGTGTTGTTGCCGTTCGCATCAATTTGTTGAAGCAACAGGCCATATTCATTGCTAACCCCGTGACTGTTGGTCTGGTAGACAAACGTAGTGGTCGTCAAGTCAGGGTTGGTGATCGTTGTTACCTGATTGCGGGCGTTGTATGTGTAGGTCGTGGTATTGCCCAACTCATCTGTGCTGGTCAGGATGTTGCCTGCAGAGTCGCGTTTTAAGCGATTGCGTGTCCCATCGGTGTTCGACTGTTCCAGAGCTCGCCCTTTTAGATCAGTCTGAGTTGTCGTTTCCTGACCTAAACTGTTGGTGCTCTTGTTCTTTGGAGATGTTACATTTACAGCACCTCCCAGTCCAAACCCTGCTGAAGGCGTAATGTCAGTTACAATGGCTTCGGCACCAGTGCCAACAGTGATTTGGGAAAGTAAACCGTAATTATCGTAATCAAAAGAACTTACACTTCCCTGTTGAGTCGAACTGAGTAGTAAATTGTCAGTGTCATAGGAAAAATCTTTGGTAAGTAAAGAGTCAATCGCTGCTGAGATCATTCCACCGCTGGTATTATGGTTGAGTGAAACAACTCGATCACCAGTACCAGTGATGGTGGTAATGCTCGTAACTTTGCTTCCTGTATAGTCGAAAGTAGAAACTGTACCATCGATAGCAGTGTAAGTAGCGATGCCAGTCCCGTTATAGGTCATCGTGATTTCATGTTCGCCATCCGCACTGACCCATCCTGTCATCGAACCAGAACCATTGAAGTATCCGATACGGCCATCAACTGTTGTGTAAGTCCAGCCTCCACTTCCTACTGCTAAGGTCCCTGCATCCTCATCCGGACTGCTGTAGGTTCCCGATCCCTCGTAGAAATCAAATCCCCCATCGCCATAAACACGGTAGACACCTGCAGGCAGGGTGCCGGAAGCGGTCACCGGGTAAAGCATGTCATACCCAAAGAAATCCCATCCTGCACCGAAGGGGCTATCGCTTTTATCCACGATAAAGGCAACCCCACTGGCACTTTGGGTACCTACTCCAGAACCAGTGAAGGTAGCCACCATATCCCAGGTATAGCGGCCAGTTGCCAATGCAGAGGGGGCCTGGAATGCCAGTGTGACCTTGTCGCCACGTGCCACATTGGACAGGTTGTATGGTTGTGTTCCAAGACTGGAGCCATTCCAGAAAAACTCGACATCAACACTGGCAGGTACTGCCAAAGAATTATCCGTTTGCAAAATTGCCTGAATAATGGGTCCCTTGGCAAAGCTGGAACTGTAACCGATCGTGGGATAAGAGCTTGCGCCGTTCCCGGGGTTTTGATCCAGGTCCAGGCTGATGAATTCGGTCACCGCACTGGGGTCTTGTTCTACCTGCCCACCCACCAGACTGGCACCCACTGCAATAATTTCGAATGTGTCTTCACCAAATCCTTCTAACCCTGCATCATCGGTATACCGAGCCCGAGCTTTGTAGGTACCGAGTCCTGGAAGTTCGTCTAATCGGATGTCTACGAAGCCATTGACAAGGGTTCCTGAACTGAAACCAGTTTCACCGGCATCATCGTAATCATCGTCTCCGTTCAGATCAATATCGATTGTCACAGTTCCCGAAGCGGCAATTCCAGGGAAATCTGTTGCTCTCACCCGTACTTCCGGTCGGAATGTGGTGTATTCGTCTTCAGCTTCCAGTATTACTTTGGGAGCTTCAATGATCGTGGCCTGGAAGGGTAGTGAATCAGGACTTGTGTTTCCCGATACGGTTGTGGTTGCTTTGAATCGATGCACTCCGGTTGCCAGTGTTGTTCCAGTGTAATCAAAGGTCCAATCTCCACTGACATCGGAAGTGGTAGTACCGATCAGGGTGTTCCCCAAATAGACCGTTACCAGACTGCTTGCCAGTGCCGTTCCATGGATTTCCAGGGTGGTATCAGTTGTTCGACCATCGGCACTACCAGTATCATCGGAAATGCTGGTGACAACTGGAGCTGGAGGCAGAATGCCGAATTTCTGAACGAACGCATCACCGCCACTGGTGCCGCCTACAAATACATTGCCAGCCAGGTCCACGGCAACGCTGTTGGCCTGACCTGTAGTTGAGTAACTGGCCAATAAACTGCCCGTGGTGCTGTATTGCAACAGGTTGGAATCACCTGCAACCCAGATCGTATTTTCGAAATCGATAGCGATTGAACGACCCACGGCTAAGCTAGTGCTGAATGTATTTCCGCCGCTGATTTGACCGTATTCATCGAGATACCAAGCCGTTCCGCTGGAATCGATAGCTACATCGACCTGAGTTCCAGAGGCATAATATGTTCCGCTTTGGCTAACCGTCACGCCGTGATTCCCAGGGCCACCCACATACACCTCTCCATCAATTGCCCCAAGTCGATTGGAATTGGTTACGGTGGGTAGTTCCGTCAGGACGTGGGAAGCGGAGGTACCGTTCTTTACCTCGGCATGGGTGATTTCACTTCCTGTTGGGTCAAATACCACATGAAAAATATCGGATAAACCAGGGATCGTGAGTCCAGCAAAGCTGTTTGAAGATGTCAAGCCAGCGACATAAATAAAGCCATCCAGCCCAATATCCACTCCTAAGCCGTAATCATCACCAGTACCACCAAAAATGGTGTAACTGAGCATCTCTCCAGTGGGAGATAATTTGCTGATAAAGGCATCAACCCCACCCCCAGAACCGGTTTGTGGAACGTAGATACCAGCATCCAGATTCGAGTAGCCGGCACTACCTACTGAAACAGCTATCCAGCCATCATTGTTGTCAACTTTGCTATTTTTCTCTGGATCTGATCCCTGATTATAGGGCGAGAAATTAGTTCCTTGAGGCCTGACAATTTCAACGATGTAACTACCCGGTGCAACTGTAAACGAGTAAGATCCAGTGGAAGTCGTTGAAGTTGTCGATAAAGGCGAACCAAACGAATCAAGCAAATTTACTGTAACGTTTGCGACCCCAGATTCTCCAACATCCTGAATACCATCCTGATTGACATCATTCCAAACCCAATCGCCGATGGTATACAGGTATGACCCAGTACCTGTGCCAGTTCCGGTACCCGTCCCAGTCCCAGTTCCAGTTCCTGTGCCGGTCCCAGTTCCTGTGCCGCTTCCAAAAGGAGGCACTTCTACTTCATCTTCTTCCAAACTACCAAAGCCGGATCCAGTACCTGACCCAGTGAAACCAGCATCGATTGAAAAGGAACCAGATCCGATCGTAACGTTAAGAACATCTGTCAATCCAGTAATTGGATTGGGATTGCTATCCAATTGATCATCACTTCCAGCGTATTGCGTAGTAATGTTCATTCCAGAAGGAGCGATAAACTCTACAAAATAGCTACCGCTAGATGAAATCGAGAATTCATAATCACCGCCTATTCCTGATGTGGTTGTATCGACTATATTGTGGCTATAATCTAATAAATTGATGGTAACACCAGCTAATGGTGGTTCACCGAATTCTAGTATCCCATTGGCATTCGTATCATGCCAAACATAATTTCCTATAACACCGCTTCCTGAACCTGTGCCACTTCCCGTACCTGAACCAGTACCGCTACCCGTACCACTCCCAGTTCCTGTCCCCGTCCCAGTTCCTGTACCCGTGCCTGTCCCAACGAACTCTAAAGAAGTGGTCCAGCCAGTGATGACCGCATTTCCAGCATTATCTACGGCAATTTCTGTCCCCACATCATCGCCGGTGCCACCAATAATCGTGGAATAGATCACCACGGGATCTACAAAGAGCTTCTTACCACGGTCATGATTGTCTACTTCGAAACCGATGCTACCATCTTCAAAACGCTTGTAGCGGCTCGATTTGGCAAGCTTTTCGCCTCGTTCATCATGCTGAAAAGAAATCGGAGCTTTTTGCGTTACGGTACCCAGATCGGTGCGTAACAGCAGATTCCCCTGGCGGTCGATAAAGGAAGTATTGGCCCCTGCAAAGCGCATCCGCACCTGTTCCAGATCGGCACCTTCGTGAACCACAAAATCGTATTCCAATTGCCCCTGAGCGGTGCTGTAATATACGACATCCACTCCTTCATACACATTGGAGTACGTTACTTTGCCGTAATTCGCCACATCAGAAAACTGCTGATCTCCCACAAAATAGTTACTGCGGGTGTTCAGTAAATCCCCAGCAGACACGGATGCTTCCACATTCGCACCGGCCAACTGCATCCGCAATAACTGCTGCTGGAATTTCGGTTGCTTGCCCTCGGTCGTCACTTGCGTCAGTTTGAGTACAGCCTCATCCGCTTTGAGAAATAAGGCGAAATTCTGGCCTCGTGCGACAAAGTCCACCTCGTCTGCGGTCTGACCCACGTTCTCTTCGAAACGCATGATCTGCTTCGCCTGTGTTTCCTGCAACCAACGTTGTGAAGTCTTTTCACCTTTTACTAACTGTCGGCGTCCTAATGAAGGAGAATCGCCACTGGCAATGGTTTCACTGTATCCTGCAATGAACCCCGCACCCACGGCGACGGGATCAATTGCAAATGGAGTGGATGTTTCTGGAGTGCTTTCACCAGCGGTCGGTGCTGCACTTTGGTCTTGTGTCACCAGTCCCGCTGTACCACCAACAGGTTGGGCCGAGAGCGACAGCGGGGATGTCGTTTCCGGAGTGGGTGGTTCCACATAGCCTGAAGCTGGAGATTCCGTTCCTAAAGGAGTTTGCAGTTGTGGAAGTTCCGTCACCTCGATCTGTTCTTCCGTGACATGTTGCCGCCATTGGTGCTGCGCCCATGTCGAAGTATCAATTTGGGCCTGGCGGAAATGATTGACCGTTGGCTCTTCCTCAATCACCCCCAGAATCGGCGATTCGGGAGTTTCCGACAGTGGGTCCGGCTTTGTAGGCACTTCCGGCACCACAATTTCGGGCAAACCTGCCTGAAACTGGGTCACGCCAAAATCGTCCGGTGGGATCGGATCCCCACCGGTCATCCCCACGAGGAGGCCTTCCAGGATCGACCCGGGAGCAACGATTTGTTCTAACTGTTCACATCGAAGAAGCGTAGTGCGATTGGGTCGGGGCATCCGACTGTACCTCTGGGACCATGAGGAAACGCCAACGAGTTGCCTTGGCAAACGATCGGATTGAAAGAGAGTTAGGCAACGGATACGAAGGCACAACACACATTATGTTGTTGAATGTGGGTAGGTTACGCGATCTGTTTTCCCGTTGTCAAAGTAAATTCAGAAAATCTTTCCAAATATTTTGAAAATTTCCGTTTTGAGTGAAGATTTCTTCACAATGCGACCTGATTTTGTTTCACCAGCCATAGTTCGAGGGCCTCTTCAACGATGTCCTGCATCGAGCATGGCTGGATGCCAGCCAGTTGGCGTTCCAGCGAGATACGCTTGAGACTGCTGGCTAATTCCGGTTTCACCCGCGTGGTTAGTGGAATGCGTCCCGCACCATACATGGAAACCGGAGCCTGAGCTGGTGCAGTAATGGGTGCTGTCGTGGCCACTGGAGCTGCCACTTCTTCTTTTTTCACCTTCCCACCATAAACGAACGATTTTTCCACCTCTTCGATGGTTTGCAGGCCTTCTACCAGCGGTCGACGTTCAGCCATCATGCCCTCCTTTTGGTTTTGACTGCCTGGGGCAGGATTTCTCGGAAGATCGCCTGCACCTCTTTGGCAGCATCCACTGCTCTGCTTCCCATCTGCCAGACAACCGTGCCCTGACCGGGGGCATCCGCATAGACCTGCCGTAAAATCAACGCCTGTTTCGCTACCGGCAGATTTAAGGCCTGGGCAGCATCCTGCATATCTTTGGTGAGCCGATAATTTTTCCCCACCATGCTGAGAATAATGATCGCTTCCGGTCGTCCGTGGCGGATATCCTGGCTGGTGCGTAATACTTCCGTGGCTTTGGCCAGTGCCCGCACTTCGAGCATGGAGGCTTTGCAAGGTACGAGTGCCAGATCGGCTCGCAATAATAATGCCCGACTGGTTTCCGTGTTGCTCCCCGGCCCATCCGCGATGACAAAATCGGCTTCATTCCGAAGTTGCGGTAATTCCTGCAAAATATCTTCCGGATCCTGCAACCGAATGGTGGTTACCTCGGGTGCTGCCTCTTTGATCCAGACCGAAGATGACTGCTGGGTATCGCAGTCAGCCAGAATGACCTTGTGTCCCTGGGTGTGTAGCCAGGCGGCAAGATGCACTGCAAGCGTGCTCTTCCCCACCCCACCTTTTGAATTGGCAATTGCAATAATCATGACTGGCAGCTTGCCGAGAAACTGTCCTTCCAGCAAGCTGAAAAACACCGTTGCCAGCGGAATGGCCAGCACTGTGACCAGAATGCCACGGGGCAAGCTGGCCAGTTTGTTGGCTGGTTGGGTTGTTTGCAAGTAGAATTGTTATTGGAAAAACAATCTTGTCAGCATGCCAACATGCTTGCCAGCAAGTTGGCAATCCAGAATGCCAGATGGCAGGCGGTGCATTTGGCTGGCAGGTTTTGTTGTCAACTTTCCAGTGGAAAGTCGGGCTGGTTGGCCGCACCAACCGCCAGTTTTCCAGTGGAAAACCGTCCTATGCCCTGCATAGGGAAGATGTCTGACACATTTATGTGCTATCTCCTCGTCGGGCTATCAATATTCTCATGCTCGTTGGAATATTATGCAAAATCTGAGAAGCTGCACATATCTGAATGGGCGTACAGATTAAGATTCGCTCATTCTTCTGGTGAATTTCCCGCACGTGGGAACAAAAAAAGAGGTGAGCCGATGGCCCACCTCTGAGGTGTTTCCTTGCGGTTGAGTGCTACTTGTCGAGTGGCACCTCATATTGGTGACCGGCGGGCACCGGCATTGTGCTAATCAGGTAGCCCACGCGGTTGATGGTGTGGAAGCCACTGAGCAGCACCAGGCCGTGGTCGGTATCGACCAGCGTCCAGATGTGGTTGGTAGGCTGTTGCCGAACGAACACCAGTTCTGGCCCATAGGTTTCGAACAGGCAGCCAGACTGTTCACCGATGGCCCAGCCTGCCATGCTGTTCAAGTGGTTGACCATTAACGGAAACTGGTCGTCGAATTGGTCTTCCGTGAGGGTGATGATGGTCATTGGGCAGTCCTTTCTTTCTGAAAAATCATGCAGGTATCGTGCAGGCCGGGGATGAATGCGGAACGGTAGCGTTTTCGGCTGCTGCTGGCACCATGACTGAATCGGATGATATCAGTGCAGTGCTGCTGCAAACCGGCAGCAAACGCCAGTCGTTTCGTGTGATAGGTGAGGGGGACGAAGCCAATTTCCTTGTCCTGGTAGTCACCCATCAGGATAGCCAGCTTTCCACCTGGGGTCAGTTTGCTGGCACAATTGCGGATGAACTGCCCATAGCGCTGGAGAAATTGCTCCAGCGTAGCGGCCCGCGATAGGTCCCGTGGGTCGGGACTGTAGAGTTTCATGCGCCAATAAGCGGGATGGCTCCAGATGAAATCTACCTCGGGCAGTTTGGCAAAATGTTCGGGGTCACAGGCATCGAAGCCGAGGTGAATATCGAATTCCAGATAGGGAATCTGCAATTCACGGCAAACATCGGCACAGGTGCCCGATCCGCTCATCGGGTCGAGCACTCGGCGGGGCTGAAAATAGTTCAGCAGGTCTTTGATCAGGTTACCACCACAGTTGCCAGGGTAACGTCGGTCGCCATATTCTCCAGCACGGTGCCAATGGTAGAGACTGGTTAAGTGGGGAACCGGACTGCCATTGAGCGGAACTGCTGGCAGGCGGGCATACTGCAGATTGGGAGTAGGGAGTTCGCCAGTTCGGGCAGCATAGAACGGATTAACAATGATATTGGATTGCATGGTTATTCTCCTGATTGGGGTTCAAACAGATGGTCGGCGGTGCTGCGGATTACGTCCCAGTTGATGCCGACTGAGGCATCATGGTACCGTTTACAGGCTTGCAGCACCTGCCAGCATTGGTCATTGCTGAGATCGGGGCGAACTTCCCGCACATCCTCGATCTGCCAGACGATGGCAATTTGGGGTGCCTGGTTCATTAGTCCCTCCTTTCCCAATGGTCGATGACAGCCCTAAGCTGTGGCTCGTACTGATCGCCAGTTCGGGCAGAGTAGAACGGATTGACAATGATGTTGGATTGCATGGTTATTCTCCTGCGAAAAGGGTTACAAATTCGATTCTTTCCCACTGCTCAATCACTTGTCTCAGCAGTGGCTCGTACTGGTCGCCACGCCAGGAATTGCTGCCGAAGGCGATATTGCCCTTGGCCAACTGCTCCATTTGCAGCACCGCCACATGGTGGGGCTTTTGGAAAACAATGCCCAGCATCGGGCCTTCCGTGGAGTCGGTGAAGCAGATCACGTGGAACGGTTCCCCACTAATGCCATTGCGATGACGGGCAATTTCTTGAACGGTAATCTTCATGGCACTCTCCTTAGCTGTGGTAATCGATGATAATCAGCCATTTCTGACCAACGGAATGACGTAACAGGAGGTCTTCATCGAGGTCGACGAACTCACAGTGACTGGCATCCCGGTAGATTTCGGTGCCCAGATAGGGTTCCAGCCAGCGGTCCATGGTTGCCTGATCCAGCACGAAGGCATCATCATCGTACCCAATCAGGCAGGTGCTGTTGCGGAAGTAAGGGGAACAATCCTGCCCACCCAGATCCTTCCAAACCTGTTCCAGGGTATCGCGGTGCTGCAAAATCTCCTTTTCTGACCAGCGGTCATGGGCCAGACTGGGGATCTGTTTCCGGATGGCATTGCGGTAGGCTTCGAACTCCGGTTTCGGCGAAAAGAGGCCGCTCCAGCGGCCACCAATGACGAACCAGTCGCAGAGTGGTGTGCCGAACCGACCCCCACTGCCACAGAAGCTCTCATCGTTGACGAGCTGGTCGTAGACTTGCTCCCGCACCGATTGCGATGATTCGGTCAGCGGAAAAGTTGCGGTGACAAACAGGCGAAAGTGCATAGGAACCTCCTTATTCAGCATGTTGCAGGGAAAAGCGGATTTCATCGAACTGCCGTTCCAGTTCGTCGTAGGTGGCATCGAACTCCTGGTCGCAGCCTGCGGCCAGTTCGACAGCGAGGTCATATAGGCGGGATTGGACGTGATGAAAATCGAAGTGGCTCATGATCATTCTCCTAAAAAGTGTTGCTGGAACTGTTGCTTATGCTTTGGCTTCGCTAGCGCTTCGCAGGGTGATCCGGCCATCGAGAGGCACCGAATCGAGCTGAATGCTGAAGCCTTTGCCATCTTTGTGCGACCAGGCACTGCCGATGCGGGTCCAGATCCCTTTCTCCGTGCCCCGGTCACGCACTTGATAGGCAATCATGCTGGGGGATTTATCGTTGGTTGCTTGAGACATGTTTTTTCTCCTTGGTTGGGTGACGGGCCGCGACCACCGCGGCCTGATGGCAGCGACAAAAAACCGCTTCAGTCCGTGGCGTAGCGTACCGGTCAAGGGGAAAATTGGGGGGAACCTTCAGGGGGAACCGATTTTCCCCTTGATCCGGCACGGCGGCGGTTTTAAGCCTGCCCATCACTAGGCCGTGGTGTCCGGCCAGCACCGATTTACCGGGCGGAAAACCATTTTCAGGAACCTGATGACCCGCACAAGGGATCAACTGAAAGGAAAGGAGCGGGCAGGAAAGGAAGATTATTCCGTCATTGGCTGCAGGTTGTGCAGGAATTCAACGGCTTTTTCGGCTTGGGCGGCTGCGGTGAAAATGGCTCGGGCATCCTCTTTCAGAACGCGTAGCCAGGAGTGCAGATAGCTGGCATGTTCCGGCATCACTTCGGGGGTAATCTGCAGATCGGCACAGAGAAAAGCAGCACCCAATTCTGCAATGAGTTCTTCGATACTGTAAGCAGCATCGCCAAAGCGGTTCTTGTCCAACTGACGATGTAACCGGCGTTCGTGTCCGGTCCAGTGCACGGCTTCATGGGCGAAGGTGCTGTAATATCGCTCCCGGTTGTCGAACGTGGCATAGTCCGGCAACTGAATGTAATCTTCGCGAGGGTGATAGAAAGCCCGCTCCCCACCATGTTTGACAGTGGCCAGGGTGTTCCGGAAGTACTCTTCCACGTGGTTCAGTCGTTCCTGGTCGTTGGTGTTTTGCTTCTCGCGGGCATAGTAGTGGGTGGGCAATCCTTCAATCTGGTCCACATTAAAGACCGTGTACGACTTCAGGAAAGGGATTTTCTGCGTGGTTTCCTCACCAGTTTCGGGGTCGGTTTCGCTCTTTTCAATCTGGTTGGCATAAACCACCGTGGTGCCTTTCTGGCCTTTCTTGACGTAGGCTCCCAGTTCTTTCGCCTGCTGAAAAGTCATCCAGATCGGGCAGGAAAACCCACCTTCCAGGCCGGAAAGCCAGAGGACTACCACATTAATGCCGTGGTATTTCTGACCGTTAAACCGTAAAGGGCGAGTGATGGAACCCGCTGCATGCTTGGCGTTCCATGGTTGGTGCCAGGGTCGAACACCGGCTTCCAGTTGTTCGACGATCCGGCTGGTAATCAATTGGTAGTGATCCTTTTTTGCAGTGTGCATGACCTGCCTCCCCAGTAACGAAAATGTCGGGCAAGCGCCCGCGCTTGCTCGAATTCGAGGCAGACCGGAAAGGGGGGAGCGGTGGTCAATGGCCGGAGGGGCAACGGAGGGGACCTGTCTGCACAAGCGACCATGGATGGAAGCGCGGAAGATGGGGAGGAAACCGTGTCCCCGAGCCGAAGGGGAGCCTTGCCATCGCGGGGGATTCTCCCCCATAAATTTACCGCACTATGACAGCCTGCTGATAGCAGGGAAACGCCGCTTATCTGAGTATGATGGAATGCGCCTGATTTTCTATCGTAAGTTTAAGCAGTGCGAAGGGGGAATTCACAAAGTCAATTGATTAGTTCGTGGAAAAAACCACCCGAATTCATTTTTGTGATCTTGACAATCTGATATACTTTAAAGCAATTGGGCAACGGTATCACTTGAGTCGGCTACAGCTTTGAAAAATTTGCTTATTCTCGAATTCAAGATTCACGGCATGGATTGCGCCGAGGAAATGGCCATCCTGAAACGCGAAGTGGGCCCGGTGATCGGCGAGGAATCACAAATATCTTTCGACATCCTAAATGGAAGGATGACAGTCGTATCAGAGTCAAATGGGATCACTCCCGAGTCTATAATAAAGGTTGTGGCCCGGACCGGTATGCGAGCAGAGGTCTGGCGACAGGGTGAACAAGTCGCAGGTCGGGGCGGATTCTGGCTGCGCCGAGGGCAGATGATCCTGACTACGACCAGTGGCCTGTTCATCATGCTCGGGTTTCTCACTCATGCCTGGGTCGAAGGCGGTTTCCTTGCTGCTTTAGGTTCAGAGGGGGTGGGTGTAGTCCATCGCATTCCTCTCGCGGTGAAGGGTCTCTATACCCTGAGCATTTTGGCGGGCGTCTGGTATTTCCTGCCGAAGGCGTGGTTCGCACTGCGCCGCCTGCGCCCGGACATGAACCTTTTGATGATGGTCGCTGTATTCGGAGCGGTTGCCATCGGTGAGTTGTTTGAGGCGGCTACCGTTGCTTTTCTCTTCGCAGTTTCTCTGGCGCTGGAGTCTTGGAGTGTGGGGCGTGCTCGCCGGGCCGTGGCCGCACTTATGGACCTGACACCCCCCACCGTGCGCCTACAACATGCTGACGGAATCGAAGAGAATGTATCGCCTGAGCAAGTGGCCGTGGGCGCACTTTTTCTGGTGAGGCCGGGCGAACGCATTCCCTTGGACGGGCGAGTAGTCTGTGGAGCGAGCGAAGTCAATCAGGCACCAATCACTGGCGAAAGCGTCCCGGTCTCCAAGAAGGCAGGGGAGGAAGTTTTCGCTAGTACGGTCAACGGCGATGGTGCCTTGACGGTCGAATGCACCAAAGCCGCCGGGGACACTACGCTCGCCCACATCATTCGCCTGGTCGGGGAAGCGCAATCTCGGCGAGCCCCGTCCGAGCAATGGGTAGAGAAGTTCGCCCGCGTTTATACCCCCGTCGTCATGGCGCTGGCTCTGAGCATACTACTTATTCCGCCTCTTTTCTTAGGCGGGGTGTGGGAGGACTGGTTCTACCGCTCGCTCGTCCTGCTGGTCATCGCCTGCCCCTGTGCGTTGGTCATCTCGACGCCGGTGAGTATCGTGGCGGCGCTGGCGGCTTCGGCACGAAACGGTGTCCTCATTAAAGGCGGACTGTATGTCGAAGCTCCCGCCCGACTGAAAGCCATCGCCCTGGACAAGACCGGCACACTGACGCAGGGCAAGCCGTCGGTAGTGGATGTCGTGCCCCTCAGCGGCCACGACGTGAAGGAACTGCTGGAGCGAGCTGCTGCGCTTGAGGCCCACAGCACTCACCCTCTGGCTCGGGCGATCATGGTTTATGCTCAGCAGCGCGGCGTCGCGGTCCGCCCCGCGACGGATTATCAAATCATTCAGGGCAAAGGAGCAACGGGCCATTTCAACGGGCAGGAATATTGGCTTGGATCGCATCGTTACTTGGAAGAACGAGGCCAGGAAACCGAAGATGTTCACCAACAACTGGAGACGCTTGCGAAATCGGGTCGCACGGTCGTGGTAGTAGGGACTGCGAGCCATGTCTGCGGCTATATCACCCTCGCTGACGCAGTACGACCAGGAGTCAGACAGATGATCCAAGCGTTGCGCGACGCCGGTGTGAAGCACATCGTCATGCTGACGGGGGACAACCAAGGGGCCGCTGACAGCATCGCCCGCGAGACGGGTATTGACGAGGTTCATGCTGAATTGTTACCCACTGACAAAGTGAAGATAGTTGAATCCCTGGTCGCCAAGTATGGTCGAGTCGCTATGGTTGGCGATGGTGTAAACGATGCCCCGGCACTCGCTCGTGCCACTCTAGGGATTGCGATGGGGGCAGCTGGCAGTGATGTGGCGATTGAGACGGCCGACATAGCTCTCATGTCCGACGATTTGTCCAAATTGCCCTGGCTAATCAGGCATTCCCAACGCACCTTGTCGATCATCCGACAAAACATCGGGTTTTCGCTTTCGGTCAAGGTGGTCTTCGTGGTCTTGACGTTTGCGGGCAATTCGTCGCTCTGGGCAGCAATAGCGGCCGACACTGGAGCATCGCTATTGGTAATTTCCAACGGGCTGCGGTTACTGAACTATGCTGGACCCCGAAAAATGTACCACGAGTAGAAGCGCCTTTTTGGTAGAAAATACTCGTGCCAATGAAGGGGGTGATGATGAGTAAAAGTCCGCGGACTCATACTGCTGCATTCAAGGCTCAGGTAGCTTTGGCAGCGATGAAAGGAGATCAGACACTCAGCCAGGTGGCGGCCCGATTCGGAGTCCACACTCGGCTGGTGCAAGGCTGGAAAAAGCAGATGCTTGACCAGGCAGCAACGATCTTTTCTGGAACTACCCAGGCAAGTGACTTGAAGAAGAGCGAGGAGGAAAAATCAGAATTATTTGAACAGATTGGCAGATTGAAAATGGAGTTGGAATGGTTGAAAAAAAAAGTTGCCAACTTCGGCTGATTGGAAACGGCAGCAGTTGGACCGAGATCATTCCACGCTGAGCAACCGACGACTATGTGATTTCTTGGGGATCAGCCGATCGAGCCTGCGAGTCGGTAACAAAACTGGAACTGATAGCTCGGCTGGATCGATTGCAAATGAAACACCCGTTTCTAGGCTTTCGGAAATTGGCACATTATTTCGTAATGCGAGTTCGCATACAATCGGTGTTAAAATCATAATCGTCGCCTAACAAGTGGTGGCGACGATTTGTTTTCGCCGTCGCCAATGATGGACGTAAAATGTATACACTGAAGTTCACTAAAGGCTATTATGTGTAACGTGTCGCGATCCACTAACGACGCCGTGAAGAAGTAATTTAGCAGGTTACTTCTTCACGGGCATGTTCTCTTTCGGCTCAGGCGGCTCCTTGCCATACTTGGCGATATAGGTGGCTTTACTCTTCTCCCACAAGTCCGGATTGCAGATGAAGCACTGGCCACTCGCCCGGTCAGGGTGCTTCGGGCAGACTTCGTCTTTCTTTAGATTAGTGAA
Source organism: Zavarzinella sp. (assembly GCA_041399155.1). Lineage (NCBI taxonomy): Bacteria > Pseudomonadati > Planctomycetota > Planctomycetia > Gemmatales > Gemmataceae > Zavarzinella > Zavarzinella sp. Next base: position 89,727 of record JAWKTI010000008.1, on the reverse strand, counting down.
CACCTCTTTCTGGCAGATGCTGCACTCTTCCTCTACCACTCCGTGTTCGTCGCACCACCAACCGTGACCGCCCTCTTCCTTCTGCTCACCGGTCTTCGCAATCTCCTTGCCCGTGCTGACAGTTTCGGCAGACTTCTGTCCGCACCCTACCACCACAAATAGCCCTGCTAGCAGGGCCACATTCATCAACTGCTTGTTCATCTCAAAACCTCCCGGGAAATATATGCCCATCACTGGGCGACAATCGTCTTCGGGGCCACTTTTTGCGGCTGGCCCTCGATGGCCGCGTGCGGAGTTCGTCGGCTTGGGAACCGAAACACGACAAACAATACCCGCAATACCAAAAGGGACATGATCATCGCCGAGATCACGCCGCCAATGACCACGGTAGCGAGGGGCCGCTGCACCTCAGCCCCCATGCCGGTCGAAAAAGCCATCGGAACGAACCCGAGGCACGCCACAAGGGTCGTCATCAGCACAGGCCGCAATCGGGTGATTGCAGCCTCTTCGACCGCCTGCTCCAGTGTCCGCCCCCGCTTCTGGAGTTGGCGGACGTAACTGACGAGAATCATGTCATCAAGGACTGCCACACCGGACAGTGCGATAAACCCGATGGCTGCCGAGATCGAGAAAGGCATGTCCCGCAGCCACAAGGCGAAGATGCCGCCGATCCACGCGAACGGCACCCCAGAGAAGACTCGGAGGGAGTCTACAATCGTGCCGTAGGTAGCGTAAAGCAAACCGAATATCAGCAGAAGAGCGATCGGGACGACGATCATCAGCCGCATCTGCGCCCTCTCTAACTGTTCAAACTGCCCGCCGTACTGGACGTGATAGCGCCCCGGGGGCAGGATCACTTCGGCCTTCACTTTCTGCTGCACCTCAGCCACGAAGCTACCCAGATCACGGCCCCGCACGTTGCAGGTGATGACTATTCTCCGCTGACCCCATTCACGTGTAATGGTGGACGGACCTTCAATCACCGCGATGTCGGCAATACGCGATAGTGGTACTCGCTCGCCAGTCGCTGTTGGCAGTTGTATCGATCCAACAGATTCCGGGCTGTTCCTCCACTTGTCCGGTAGTCGCACTACCAGCGGAAAACGGAATTGCCCGTCCACTATTTCGCCCATCGGTTTCGACCCGATGCTCTCGATCAGATCGAGGACGACACGGGCTGGGATGCCATATCTGGCGAGTTGGTCCTGTTTCACCTTCACCTGCAACACTGGCTGACCGGTCACCTGTTCAACGGCGAGGTCTGCAGCACCGGGAATCGTCTTCATCACCTTCTCAATCTCGGCAGCTTTCACCCTGAGTACCTCCAGGTCATCCCCGAACAGCTTCACCGCGAGGTCAGAGCGGGTGCCGGCTACCATCTCGTTGATTCGCATTTCGATGGGCTGAGAGAACGCGAACTTAAGCCCTTGAATCGATCTCAATTCCTTTTCGATCAAGACCGTCAACTCGTCCTGCGTCTTCGCCCGCTTCCATTGTGACCGGGGTTTCAGGCTGATGAAGATATCCGTTAACTCGACCCCCATAGGGTCGGTGGCCACCTCGGCGGTCCCAGCGCGGCTCCAAACGTGGTTGATCTCATTGGGAAAAGCGGCTAGCAGTGCCTTCTCTACCTGGGTGTTCGTCTGGATCGACTCCTCCAGGCTGGTGCCAGCCAACCGCACTGTGCCAAGAGCCATAGACCCTTCCGAGAGCTTCGGTACGAACTCTGTTCCAAGGCGAGGTGCAACCAGCCCGAATGCCACGGCCAGTACGGTCACCCCGAACAGGAGAACCGCGACCTTGTGGTGCATTGTGTACTTTAGAACCGGGACGTAAAAGAATTTTACAACCCGTAAAAGGAACGGCTCACGCTCAGTGACCTTCTTCGGTAACAACAAACTTGCGAGCGCTGGCATGAAAGTAATCGACAGTATCATTGACCCGACTAGAGCGAAGATGACGGTGAGTGCCATTGGGCGAAAAAGCTTCCCCTCAATCCCCTCAAGCGTAAGGATCGGCAGGTAAACGATCAGAATGATGAGTTCCCCAAACAATGTCGGCTTGCGGACCTCGACAGCGGCTTCGCGGATCACGTCCCGCTTGGAGTTACCCTCAGGGTTGTGCGCTAAGTGGCGGACGCAGTTCTCGACCATCACCACCGACGAGTCTACCACCATGCCGAAGTCTATCGCCCCAAGGCTCAATAGGCTGGCAGCCACTCCGAATCGCAACATGCCCGAGAACGCGAACAGCATCGACAGCGGGATCGCCAAGGCGACGATGAATGCGGCCCGCAGGTTGCCCAGAAACAGGAACAGCACGCACACAACGAGCAGCCCGGCTTCGAACAGGTTCGCCTTCACAGTGTCGATGACGTAGTCAATCAACTCGGTGCGGTCATAAACTGGCTCTGCCTTGACGCCCGGCGGCAGGGATGCCTTAACTTCGTCAAGCTTCCGCTTCATGCCCCATGTCACTTCGTGTGAGTTCTCACCCATCGTCATGAAACCAAGCCCAAGGACGACCTCGCCCTTTCCGTCTGCAGTCACTGCCCCACGCCTGACCTCGCTGCCGATCCGCACGTCCGCAACGTCGCCGATCAGTACTGGCACACCGTCTGTAACCGCGATCTGAATGTTCTTAATCTCTTGGATATTGACCGTGCGACCCACACCGCTGACGATCACCGTACTGCTGCGCTGGTCAATTACTCCGCCACCGACGTTCTGATTGTTGTCGCGGAGGGCGGTGGTCACCTGATCGAAGGTAAGGCCGTACTTGGCCAACTTCGCGGGGTCGATACGGGCCTGATACTGCCGCTCGTAGCCGCCCCAGGAGTTCACTTCGGCCACTCCCTTCACAGTCCGCATCTGGGGCCGGACAATCCAATCGTGGATGGTGCGGAGTTGGGTCATGTCGTCGCCTTTACCAGTGATAACATAGTGGAACACCTCACCTAAACCGGTCGAGACTGGCCCCATTTTAGGGCGGTCTAGCCCCTGTGGAAGTTGCACATTCGTGAGACGCTCGGTCACAAGTTGACGGGCGAAATAGATGTCGGTGCCATCTTCAAAGATGATGACGACCTGGGAAAGGCCAAACTTCGAGATGGACCGCATTGTGACGACCTTCGGCAGCCCGCCGAGTGCTTGCTCGATGGGGTAAGTGATCTGTTGCTCGACATCTGCTGGCCCAAGGGACGGGGCGACTGTGTTGATCTGCACCTGCACCGGCGTTGTGTCAGGGAAGGCATCAATGTCTAGGTATCTGAGAGCTGCTGCTCCGGCCACCGCCAAGGCAACAGCCCCGAGGATGACCAGCCAGCGGTACTTTAGTGATAAATCGATGATAGCGTTTAGCACGGTCGAACCTCCTTGTTACTTCTTACTGTGACAAGCGCAACCTTCGCCGAGGCTACTGCGTAGCAGTTCGGTCAGGATTAGCCCACTGCCTTTGGTGACGACAAGCTCACCTGGCAGGAGGCCAGCAGCGATCTCGGTGTTTTTGCCGTCTTTGGCCCCGATCCGCACTTTACGAACATGGAACACCTTGTATTCAGATTTGAGGTAGTCCTTATCGCGGACGAACACGACGTTGCAGCAGCCCTCCCAGTGGACCGCCTCGTTCGGCACCGAGACTGCCTTCTCCTCTTCGCGGAGGATTACTCGGCCAGCACCAAAGGTGTTGGCCACTTGCCGACCTTCTGGGTCGGAGATGTCGGCGCGAATCTTGACGGTGCGGGTTTTCGGGTCAGCCTGAGAACTCCGCCAAGTGATCGATCCGGAAAGCTCAGCTCGCCCGTCATCCGGCTTGAACATGACCTGCTGTCCTATTTTGACGCGATGGGCATCTTCACCCTTCAGATCGAACGTCAACCACAGAGACCGCGTATCCACTACCTCGAACAGAATGCGGGCCAAGTCCACTACCTCCCCCGCGACGATCTCTCGCGAAACGACCAACCCGTTCATTGGGGAAACTAACGGTAGCAGGTTCGAAGTCGCCGTATCTGAGTCGATGGTTTTAGCTACCTCGGCAGGGATGCCAAGTAGGTGAAGCCTCGACTTGAGTTGGTCGGCGGTGAGCGAGCGTACTTCCGATTCCTTCAGTAGCAAACCTAAATTGGTCAGGGCCTGGCACCCCGCGATTAATCTAATCTCGGCCTCGCGCGCAGCGGCTTCAGCCTCCCGGACGCGCGCTGCGGGAACGGCACCGCCAGATTCCTTAATGCTCGCGACCGTTTGTACTTTTAGCTGAAGCGTGGCGTATGCCTGGAGAACCTCCGTCTTCGCCTTGCCAACATCGGCGGCATCTACCAACGCTAATACGTCACCTGCCTTAACTTCGTCGCCCAAATGCCTGTACACCTTCCAAACAGTACCGGGCGACCGTGAGGAAAGATGTGCGAGCTTTGTTTGGTCGTATCCAATCTCGCCTGGTGCTGAAACGAACTCAACCGCCGGGGCCGTCCACACCGGCTCGACCATGATGCCAGCTTTGTCCGCATCGGAGGCTGTGGCATACTGGATGCGCCGCAGGTGAGTTCTGCAGTTAGGATTGTTGGCGGTTCGGGCGCAAAATTCCAAAGCCCGTTTGGCCCGGGCGAGTTCTGCGGAAGCGACGCTCGGTGGTTTCGGGAGTTGTGCAAGTTCCGGGTGGTCGAGGGTGCATTCAGGAATGCCATGGATCTTACACCAACCATGGACTTTGTCTTTTGGCATGAGATTGTCGTCACACTCGACACATGCGGACTCGGGGACGTTGTGTTCGGTACACCAATCGTCCTTGTCCGCGACGTTACCGTTGAGTTCGGAAAATTTCGGCAACTTCCAACCAGTCTGGTGGCCCCACCACCCGATGGCTCCGGCGACGGACAGAACAAGCAACGTAGGGATTATCCCGGCAACGAAACCGATGATAGCCCCAATGAAATTATGCCCCGGGATAATTAGCGTATGTTGAATCGTGGCGACCGGTTCCCGTTCCGGTGAGTCCATGACTGCGTTTTCGGACATTATTGCTCCCATAAGTCTTGTAAAAAAACTCGGTATCCGCCGCTGAGCGACGACCGATATTAAATAAAGTTAGATTAACGGACAAAGCGTGCTGAAACGAACAGCAAAAAGCCGTAACTATAGGCTTCTATAGAAACTGGGAGGACTAAATGATAAGCGAACAACAGGAAAGATAGATAGGTATTGATGATCGAATCTGGCGGATAGCGAAGGTTAGGATAAGTTCGATAGGCAGAAACAAGCTGATATCGTAAGACAGAAAGTTCAGCGTAAACGATTGTGAAGATTCGAGCAATTTGTAGCTATCAACACCTATGGAAGCTGGACAACCCGACGAGTGATCGTCTTCCGATGGGGTAGGAAAATGTGCAGGAACAGGATTGTAATCTTCTTTGTTGTTGTGTTGGGAACAGCATTTGGATTGATCAGGTACAGTGGACTTGTTAATTTGAAACTGCGACAATTCCGAGTGGACATTATCACCAAAATTGCACATGCAAAAGTTGGGAGGTAGGAGCAGCTGCAGACAGGCCACCAGAATCAGAAGTCGTCTAAGATCGAAAATGTTGTCTCCGGAAAATTACTCCCTATAAATCTTGTATCAAACATTTTCACTTCAGTCAACCCCGCTTTAGAAAACATCACTGGTATTCTAGTGCTCTGTCACGACTTAATTGTCGGGTAAACCGATTTTAATTTCGTTCGTGCTTCGTCGATCTTCATTTGCCAGTCAACGCCACGCTGTGTGGTGTTGACATCGTTCGACCATGCCTCGGTTTCTTCACTCAAAGTGGCAACATCTTCAAAGCGACGGTCCGCGACACATTGGCGGGTTAACGAACTCAGTTCATTCTCTGCGATGTTCAGCCAACTTCCATGCTTGGGTGTGTAGCAGAATTCGATCCGTCGAACCAAGGTCCGCGCACGCGCGGGTTCAAACGCTTCATAGAACGCGCCCTTGGTGTGGGTGTTGAGGTTGTCACACACCACGATCACTTTGGCACATGACGCATAGCGACCCTCCAACAACCGAGCCATTTCGATGGCCCAGTCAATCTTCGTCCTCCGTTCGCGAACGGAGACTTCACGCCAACCGACCAGCGGTTCGGTAAACATGAAGATAGCCGCCGTGCCCGCTCGTTCGTATTCGTAGTCAACCCGCTTGGCATGTTGGGCCGTGGCGGGAATAGGAACGCGTGTTTCTTTCAACAACTGCACCGGTTGTTCGTCCATGCACAGGACCGGCACGTTCGGATCGTACGGTTTTTCGTAGGTTTCCAGCACATCTTCCATATGGGCGACAAACTCGGCGTCCGCCTCCGGAGGAATCACCCAATATTCAATCTTCCGATTCGTCATGCCATTTTTTTTAGCGTGCGTCGGACCGTTTCGTAGCTCACCGACTCCACGATTTCCAACTCCACGACCTTGCGTGCCAGCAACCGAAGCGTCCAGTTGTTGTAGCCTTTCGGAGGCGGCCCAAGCCGAGTCGCGATGATGCGGGCCTCTTGGTCGCCCGTCAATAGCTTATCCACGGGTGGTTGCTGACGTTTAGCTCGGTTGAGCGTTTCTTCAAATCCTTGCTCGACGAACCGCTGGCGAAGCCGTTCCACGGTTCTAGTCCGACACGAAAACGCCTCGGCAATACGCTCATCAGTCCAATTCGGACCATCGGCATCTGCCTTCAGCAGAATCTGAGCACGTCGAACTTTCTGCCCGGTTCCCTTCAACTTCTTGACGACACTCTGAAGCTCGACTCGTTCTTGCTTTGTCAGTCGAATGATATACAACTTCCGCATGGCAAACTCCTTGTACCATGCAGTATCGCAGATTTGACTGGAATTGCCAATCCGACTTTTTAGATGTGACAAAGCACTAGCTTATTCGACATTGTTTCAAGGCAAGAACGACTCGAAGTTTGTTGAATGTGCCTGCAAAAAAATCCCGCTGTCACCATTCCGTCTTTACGCTTGATGGATAGTTATTATTTGGACGGGAGCACCGGCCACTGGTCTTCCAGCATAAACCCTGCGATCTCGCTCGCGGACTGCCACGCCTCTCCTAGCGACCGCAAATACTCTAAACGGGTCTCGGCCACAGCCCGTTGTGATTGCAACACCCGCAAGTACTCGAACTCGCCACCTTTTTGCCCTTTCAAGGCCAAATGGTAGCTTTGCTCAGCCTTCGGGATGATGGCGATCCTATACCTCTCGACTCGCTCTTTTGCGGCGATGAAAGTCGTATACGCAGTGGCGAGCCGCCCGACTAGGTCGTTCTGCACGCGACCCACTTCGTTTAGCGCTTCCTCAACCTGGGCCTTCGCTGCAAAAATATTCCCCTCATTCTTATTCCACAGCGGTACAGGGATGCTGGCATTGATCACCCAATCGTTCGACTTGTTCTGGTTCTGGCGGACGTATCCAGTGCCGAGGGTAACATTTGGGATTGACTCAACGGTCACCCGCTGCACCACTAATTTCGCCCGCTCGACCCCGATCTGGGCCGACCTCAGGGCCGGGTGGATGCCCAAGATGTAAGTGCGGATCCGCTCCAACTCGTACTCGGGTAGGGGCGTTTCGAGGCCGCCGCCGACCTTCCCATAGGGCAAGTCATCCATGCCTACGCTTGCGGCCAGCCGCCGAAACGTTGCGGGTAAAGCCTTGTTGGTGGCTTCTAGGTCCGCCTTATACCGTTCAAGATCAACTTCAAGTTGGACTACGTCAAGTTCGCTTCCCTCCTTCGCTTTTAACAATTTATTGGCGTTCTCGACCGACTTTTCCGCCAGCTCGACCAACTTTTCGAGGATTTCCACCCGTTCTTGTAGGGTGACCAACTCGAAATAAGTTTTTCTAACGTTGGTGAACAGTCGGTAACGTTCACACACGACTGCCAAGGCAGCCTGATCAACCTCCTTGAGGGCAGCGGCTTGGCTCAGTCCGAGCTTGTTCGCCGTCACGATCTCCTGCTGGAAGTACGGAGCCGTCCAGATTCCGCCAGGACCCGTGCGGTCACCGAGTTCGTCCCCGGTGATGCTGATCGTCGGATTCGGGTACATCTTGGCTTGGATTGCACGACCCCTTGCTGTCTCAACGGCCCACCCCACTTGCGCGAGGCGAGGGTTTCTTTCGACAGTCAACTTGATGAGATCGGTAAGCGATAGTTCGGTTGGCACTCTAGGCGAAAGCCGTTTCCCGTCGCCATTATTGAACTTCTGATCTTTCTTTTGGGTAGGCGAATCCCCGGACGAATAGGTGACTTGGATCAAGTCCGGAGCTGGATTGGTTACGACAGGGTAGGGATCATCTTTTACAAGGACCGACGAGGATATGACGACGGGTTGAGTGGCATACCTTTCGGGTAAGCCGGTCGCGCAGCCAGCCATCCCGATCAGCGTGAGCCACGCTACACCAGGCAGAGTTTTATTTACCATGTACATCATCTATCATCTCCTAAATAAATTACGGAATGCGTAATCGACCCCTCAACTGATGACAACCACGAGATTGTTAGACTGCTTCTGGCGATTTTGCTCGCCAGTTACGGGCGAGTAAAAATGCCTACTAAATCAAAAGAGCGCAGACGCGGAGATAAACTGGATAATTGCCATTGGACATTGCTGTGTGACCAACGGCGAGATGAAGTAGCTGGGTGAGTTGTAGTTCCAGCGATGAAGGTTAAACGCCCACACCAGTTTAGGAGCAGGACAGTTGCTAACATCAACACTTTCGTAAACACTCACTCGACAGCCAAATGTGGGGCTAAAGTCCAAATACAAAATACTATTGTAGGAATTTGGAAACCGTGCTTGGTCCGTCGCAGCAGTTGGAGGCGAGATGACTTGATCATGTGCATGCAGGCTCGCGGCGGTAATGCTCAATTGAACTGATCTATGGCAGCCACATTTTTTGACTTCTGGCGTCTCGGGTAGTACTGCTTGTAGATGCACGTGCGACCTAATGTCCTCACCTACTGATAAGCACCAGCCAAAACAACGAATGCCGTTTACCCATTGAAAGAGTAGCACACCAAACAGGAGTAGGAGGGTTAAAACACGACACATAGTGTTCTGTATATCGGCTTCAATCACTCGCAGGTTTAAGCAAATTGCTGAAGTCGGTTCGCAAAATCTAGGAGTTGTAAATCGAATTTAGGTACGGAGGTGGGAAACCAAGAAGATGGATTTGGTTCTCCGCAAGATCTTCACCAAAACAAAAATCCCGGTTTGCCGAAATGCTTGGGTAAAGGTCAGTAATTTCTAGCTAGTACTTTGTTACATCTTGATTTTAGGATAGAGTAAATTTAGCTTGTGCCTTGCGTCGTCAGTTTTCATTTGCCAATCAATCTCGCGCTCGGTGTTGTTAACATCTTCATGCCAGGCTGTGGTGTCGGAAGCGAGCTCTTCGATGCTGCCGATGCGCCGACCTGCTACTAGGCATTGCTGCATCATACTACTCTGCTCGTTTTCCGCCATATTGAGCCAACTTCCATGCTTGGGGGTGTAGTGTAATTCCAGGCGACTAACTAACGAGCTGGCTCAAAGACTTCGTAAAACGCTCCTTTTCGTATGCGTATTGAGATTGTCACACACCAGAATGACTTACTTGCATTGGGCCATAACCACCTTCGAGAAGGTTGGCGATTTCAATCTTCCAATCGTGTTTCGTTTTTTCTCTCGTACAGATATCCTCCAAGATCACAAATTTTTACCCTTTTTGTAGTATCCAAAAACCCTTGCACATCGAACATGGGGGCTTTCGGCACAGAATTTGGTACAGAAAAAGCACTAATTGGTGGAAAATCTGATAAAATCTGGAATAGCCAAGGTATGGTGTACCGCTGCGAAATGGCTGTAAAACACGATAAAAATCGTTTATTTTGGTGTTTTCCTGGAAATTACTCGATTGGACTGGCTGCTAAAATTACCAGATGAACTTGAAGAAGATTTTAACAAAGTCCGATTTGAATTATTGACGGAGAACCAAATGCCATACGTTACATCTTTTGAAAGACTTGCGAAACAAGAAGGCGTGAAAGAAGGGATCAGTATCGGCACAGATCGAGGTCGAAAAATCGGCCAGATTCATGCATTTGAGGAGATTCTCGGCTTGTCAATTACCCCTGTGGACGAGTTGCAGCAGAAATCACTTGATGAACTTGATCTGATGATCAGCCAACTCAAAGCAAAATTGGTCCGCTGAGCAAGACTATCCAGACGGAACAACAAACCGAATTTCATGTTGAATTATGATCAATATATTATGTATTTAATTGATTATATAACAAGCTTCAGACAAACTTTCGGACAATCATTTAGTTGTGCAAATGTCCATCTGATTCCCACAATTGCGTGCGGTGGGAAATGAAAAATGCGAAAGTAAGAAACGAATCGATGGTGTGCGGCACACAAACAGGATTGATTTCCTGAAAATTTCAAAAAGTCACCTGACTTAAATTATTTCAAAACAAGCACTTACGGTTAATCTTCGTGGCATTCTGGTGGTTCGCGGCAATCGTTTTCGTTGCCCACTGTCCGTGTGGCCCATGATTTGCATATAACTTTGTTTGCCGAGTCTGTGGAGAAGTTCCCGATGGTTGGTCCTGAATCTGCTTGCATAGAAACGAGTGCGGAACATGGTGGCCTGCGTCACCAGGTTCGTGGTTTTGCTGTCGGTTCGTTCAGCATGGCCGTCTTTTCGATGTTTACCTGGTGGATTTACCCCATGGGCATGCTTCTGGCAGTGGCAGCGTGCGGTCTGGCCACCCTCAGCATCATTCTGGGGAACCGCACCCCGGCTAAGGGATTGTATTACGCACTGGGTGCGATCTTTCTTGCACAGTTTTCCATCGGCCATGCACTGTTAACTGCACGGTTTGTGAATATGTTGTTTCTAGAGTATGGTGTCAGTCTTTAATCCGGGTGAATCTCGGCTTCGATAACAGGAATAATCAATGCCACAAATCTTTCCACGAGGAATGAACACCATCGTACGAATGCTGGTGTTTGGTCTCCCTCTTATGGGCATGGGTTCTGGAGCAACGGGGGCCATTTTGTACCGTTCCGGCTACATCACGGGCAAAGGCGAAGTGGTGGATCAACCGGTGCCATTCAGCCACAAGCACCACGTCAGTGAGTTGGGGATCGATTGTCGCTTTTGTCACACTGCGGCCGAAACTTCCCCCTACGCTGGCATCCCGCCCACGGAAACGTGCATGAAATGCCACCAGCAGATGTGGAATGGCTCCCAAATGCTGAACCCGGTGCGGGCCAGCTTTGAAAATAATCAGTCGATTCCATGGGAAAAAATTCATAATTTGCCGGATTATGCGTATTTCAACCACTCGATTCACTTGGGCAAAGGGGTGGGGTGCTATTCCTGCCACGGCGAAGTGGATGAAATGCCGTTGATGTCCCAAAAACACACGCTCTTGATGGAGTGGTGCCTGAAATGTCACCGTAACCCGGAAGAGCATCTGCGACCGCTGACCGAAATCACCAACATGAAGTGGAAAGCGGAAGATTATATTGACCCAACTACAGGTAAGAAGGAAAACCCCGCCACAGGGAAGCCTTATACCCAACTGGAGTTGGGCAAACAACTGAAGGAACTGCACCGTGTCCGCGATGCAATGGTTATTACGAACTGTTCAATCTGTCACCGTTAATTTCGAGGGGTAATCATGGGTGAAACAACGAATTTGTTGAATACGCCAGCCTCTGGGAAAGAGCAGTGGCTTGGTTTGGAAGAATTGGCAAATACTCCTGCATTTCAGGAGATGCTGGAGCGGGAATTTCCGGATGATGCGGAATCTTGGACGGATCCTCTGAGTCGTCGGACATTTCTGACACTTTCGGCGGCATCCTTGGCATTGGCTGGCATTGGCTGTTCGCCTCGTCCGGCATCGCCGAAAAAGATCTTCCCATATGTTCGTCAGCCCGAAGGAATGACGCTGGGGCTGCCCCTGTTTTATGCAACCACCTTTTCGCAAGGTGGCGTGGCAACAGGTGTGTTGGTGAAAAGCCGTGAAGGCCGACCTATCAAAATCGAAGGCAATCCCACCCACCCGGGCAGCGTCGGGGCTTCCAGTGCCCACATTCAGGCATCGCTGCTGGATCTGTACGATCCAGATCGATCCCGAAACATTCAGTTTCAGGGATTGGCAAAATCGTGGGATGAAGCCACTTCCGAATTGCGGACGAAGTTTGAAGGGCTGCAAACCAAAAACATTCGTATTCTTTCGCTGGCTTCATCATCACCCACCTTGCGATCGGTAATCGCTGATTTCAAAGTACAGTTTAAGAATACCGAATGGTACGAATACGAAACCAGCAACCGAGATTTCGTATCCCAGGGTAGTCAGCTGGCATTTGGCGAAGAACTGCTACCTGTGTACGATTTCACTCAGGCCACCCGCGTTCTGGCAGTGGATGCAGACTTCCTTTGTCATGGGGAAGCCGCCGTTCGATACTCACGTGAATTTAATGTGAATCGACGGGTTACCAGCAAAGAAGGTGCTACCGAGGAGAAGCTAACTCGCCTGTATGCGGTTGAATCGAACCTCACTGGTACGGGTTCGGTTGCAGATCACCGGCTGGCACTGAAAAGCACGCAGATTGATTCGTTTATTCGAGCATTGGCTAATAAGTTTGGTTTGAAAGTCGCTTCTGGCGAAAAACTGCCTGAATTGGCTGAACGCTGGCTCGATCCGCTTTTCAATGATTTAAAGGCCCATGAAGGGAAAGGCCTGGTAGTGGTAGGCGATCATCAGCCTGCCGCAGTTCATGCGATTGCCCACGCAATCAATCAGGAATTAAAGGCATTTGGCAAATCGGTCACGTTGAAGAAGGCTGACAAAACATTCGGCAGTCAGACTGCAAATCTCACCAAACTGGTTGATGAGATGAAGTCTGGCAAAGTCGATGCACTGCTGATTCTGGGAAGTAATCCTGTTTACGATGCTCCTGTGGATCTGGGCTTTGCCGATGCACTGGCGAAAGTGGGCCTGAAGATTCATATGGGTACCCACCTGGATGAGACCGCCATCAAGTGCGACTGGCACTTCCCGCTGGCACATTATCTGGAAACATGGGGTGATGGGCGTGGCTACGATGGTATTGTTTCTTTGCAACAACCGTTGATTGCCCCACTGCATGGCGCACGCACTCCACTGGAGTTGTTCGTGCGGCTGTTTGACTACAAGGTTCAGGTGCCCGGTCCACTGGGTGCCGTGGAAACCATGACGCCTTCCAGTTCTATGGAAGTGGTCAAAGCTTACTGGCACAAACAGTGGAAGCCATCTGAAAAGCACAAAGAGTTTCAGCATGCGTGGGAACATTGGCTGCAGGATGGGGTAATTCCAGATTCGGCCTGGCCCACTGTTGAAAAAGCTCCGGATATTACGAATCTCAAAGAAAGTGTTACGAAAGTGGCTGCTTTTGAGGTCAACTTCCGTGTGGACCCGAATATCCACGATGGTCGTTACGCCAACAATGGCTGGCTGCAGGAATTGCCAAAGCCAATTACCAAGCTGACGTGGGACAACGCAGCAATTATCAGCCCGAAAACAGCTAAAGACCTAGGCGTTACTGTTTACAGCGAACGCTGGGGGGGCGGCGAGCACGGTCAGGTAAGTGCCAATTTCATCGATATCTCCTTAGCTGGTAAGACCTTAAGTATTCCAGTCTGGATTCAGCCGGGCCATGCAGACGATTCGATTACTCTGCACCTGGGTTTTGGCCGCACCCATGCTGGTCAGGTAGGAAATGAGAAAGGTTTTAATACTTTCACGATCCGCACCACGAGCAGTTTGTGGATGGATAACTGCGAGAAGCCTGTAGCCAGCACGAACCGCTACACACTGGCTTGTACGCAGGCCCACCATGCGATGAAAGACGATTCGGGTTGGGATCGTCGGCCCGCACGGATGGGTTATCTGCCAGAGTTTCAGAAAAATCCTACGTTTGCATCAATTCCCAATGCCGCCAAACCGGAAAAGGACATGATTATTGTCCCGCAGCCGGCACCCTCGAAAAAAGGGCATGACCATGGGAATGATGGCCACAAGCACGATGAACATGGTCATGAACACCATGTTCATGATAAACGTTTAATCCCACTGACACTGCATCCGGACAGCCGCAATCTGCCTGATGACATTCTGGGATTGCATTCCGATGACCCGCACATCAATACTACCAGCGACTACGCGAAAGCACGTCGGTGGGGGATGGCAATCGATCTCAATACGTGCCACGGGTGCGGTGTATGCATGATTGCCTGTCAGGCCGAAAACAACATCCCCGTAGTGGGCAAAGATCAGGTCACTCGCGGTCGGGAAATGCACTGGATTCGCGTCGATCGCTACTACTCTGGCAACGATCCGGATGATGCAGGCAATATTCAGGTGCACTTCCAGCCTGTTCCGTGCCAGCAGTGCGAAAAAGCCCCCTGCGAAGTGGTGTGCCCGGTGGCAGCCACCGCACACTCAGCCGATGGTCTGAATGACATGGTGTACAATCGGTGCGTCGGGACCCGCTATTGCTCAAACAACTGTCCATATAAGGTTCGTCGATTTAACTTTTTGACGTACGCAGACTGGCGAACTGATACCTACAAACTGATGCGGAATCCCGAAGTCAGTGTTCGCGAGCGTGGGGTCATGGAAAAGTGCACCTACTGCGTCCAGCGGATTCGCTCGGCAGAAATTGAAGCCGAACGTCAAAGACGGGAGATTCTGGATGGCGAAATTCTGACTGCCTGCCAGGCAGCCTGCCCATCCGGTGCGATCGCATTTGGTAACCTTGATGATGGTGATTCGGTCGTTTCAGAATGGAAACGTCGACCCACGAATTACGGTTTGCTGGCAGAATTAAATACGCAGCCACGGACGACGTATCTGGCTGCGGTTCGTAACCCTAACCCAGAAATGCCGAGGGCGTAATTAATTATGGCGACAGGCGTTCTCGAACCACACCCACCCCACGTGGAAGAACTCCCACCAGCGATTGGTGGGACTCACAACCTTGGCACCGTAGCGGATAGCATTGGAAACATTGCTATTGGTGTCAAAGGGCATCCGAAAGTCTGGTGGCTGGCGTTCGGCTTTGGTGTAGTCTTTTCCCTCGTTTTCGTTGGTACAGTAGTCCACCTGCTGACTTACGGTACCGGGGTATGGGGCTTGAATATTGCCTCGGCTTGGGGCTTCGCAATTATCAACTTCGTCTGGTGGATCGGTATCGGCCACGCGGGAACGTTGATTTCGGCAATTCTGCTACTGTTGCACCAGCGTTGGCGTACCAGTATCAACCGATTTGCTGAGGCGATGACGATTTTCGCCGTGATGTGTGCCGGGGTGTTTCCCTTGCTTCACACGGGTCGGCCCTGGCTGGCGTACTGGCTGTTCCCGGCACCCTACAACTTTGGGATGTGGCCTCAGTTCCGCAGTCCGCTGGAATGGGACGTATTTGCGGTCAGTACCTACTTCACCGTATCTCTGATTTTCTGGTACGTGGGTTTGATTCCGGACTTTGCAACGTTGCGAGATGCCGCACCCACCCGGATTCAGAAGCTGATTTACGGCTTACTGGCACTCGGCTGGCGTGGTTCGGCGTATCATTGGCGTCGATATGAAAAGGTCTACCTGATCCTGGCAGGGATTTCAACCCCACTGGTATTTTCGGTGCACTCGATTGTGTCGTTTGACTTTGCAGTCTCGATTGTCCCGCTTTGGCACGCGACGATTTTCCCACCGTTCTTCGTGATTGGTGCGATTTTCTCTGGTTTCGCCATGGTTCTGGTGCTGGCGATCCCACTGCGATCGCTCTATGGCCTGAAAGACTTTATTACCGACTGGCACATCGATAATTGTGCCAAGGTGATGCTGGCGACCGGCTTGATGGTCTCTTATGGCTATTTCAGCGAAGTCTGGTTTGGCTGGTACAGTCATAGCATTTACGAACAGAGCACCACGTGGCAGCGACTGTTTGGTCCGTACGGCTGGTCGTACTGGGTGCTGATTTTCTGTAACTTTGTGGCACCCCAGGTATTGTGGGTGAAGAAGTGGCGGATGAATGCCTGGATATTGTTTGCCGTTTCCATCATTGCATTGATCGGGATGTGGTTTGAACGATATGTGATTGTGATCACGCTTACCCGCGAGTATCTCCCATCGATGTGGGGCCATTATGCTCCGACCATGTGGGACTGGTTGCTCTATCTGGGAACATTCGGGATCTTCTTTTTCTTCTTCATGCTGTTTGTTCGCTACGTGCCAATGATCAGCATCACCGAAATGCGTGAATTGCTGCCGAAGAAAGGTGGTGGTCAAGATGGACATTCAATCGCGGAGGGCCCTCCATGAGCGACGTGCATGACGAACAAGGCCCAGCGATCTATGGGTTGCTGGCAGAATACAACACGGCTGATGATCTGATTGCTGGTATCACGAAAGTGAAGGAAGCAGGCTACACCAAACTGGATGGCTATTCGCCATACCCGGTAGCAGGTGTAGCAGATGCCCTGGGTTTCAAGTATTCCGAAATGGCCACCATCATGTTGTGTGGCGGCGTGATCGGTGCGGTAATTGGTTTTGTAATGCAGTCGTACCTGTCTGCATTTGAATATCCACTGAATATTGGCGGAAAACCGCTGATCAGTTGGCCCAGTTTCATTCCGATTACCTTTGAAACTGGGATTTTGACTTGTGCTTTAACCGGAGTATTTGGTTTGTTTGCGATTTGTGGCCTGCCCCGACTGCATCACCCGCTGTTTAACGTGCCACAGTTCGCTGCTGCCAGCAGAGATAAGTTTTTTATGGCGGTGGAAGCAACTGATCCGAAGTTCAATCTTGCAGCCACCCGTACGTTGATGGAATCAACAACGCCTGTATCCCTGGCGGAGGTGCCTCATGAGTAATCACGCATCAAAAGCCCGATATGTGCGAAGCGGCATATTGGTCGTGTTGATTCTGACCTTTACCGCGTGTCAGCAACGGATGGCCCACCAGCCAGCAAACAGAACATTGTCCGAAAGTGATTTCTTCAGCGATCAACGTTCCGCACGTCCGCTGGAAGATGGCACTATTCATCGAAGTCAGTACTTGAGTGACGATCCGATGGCAACCGGGTTGAGTGTTGAAGGCCAAAAAGCACAGCGCGTTGCAATCGGACCGAACCCGCAGGACAATATTGTTACCGGGCCTGGCATTGCCAATAATGTGGATAACTTTGTCAGCAAAACCCCCTTTAAGATGACCTTAAAGGATTTGCAGCGTGGCCAGCAACGCTACCAGATTCACTGTTCACCATGCCATGGCACCGTCGGTGATGGCATGGGCAAAATTGTGGAGCGAGGTTATCTGGCACCACCAAATTATCACAAGGATAATTCGCGTGCCTTTCAGTTATACAAAGTGCCAGTTTCCCTGCGGGAGATTCCGATTGGATATTTCTACCATGTGATCACCAAAGGTTATGGCGGCATGCCAAACTTTGCATCAGATATTGCGGTCACCGATCGCTGGCGCATTGCTGCCTATGTTCGAGCATTACAGTACAGTCAGAACTTTGACAGTGCCACCGTTGACCCAGAGGTCTGGAAGAAAATGCAGGAGTCGTTGGGGGGTAACAAATGAGTGAAGCACAACATCCATCCCCGGCTTCAGAAACACCTGAAAATGGTAGCTCTGCGTTGGAAACTCTGATGGCGGGGCCACGAAAACTGGCCTTACTCATCGGTTTCGGTGGCTTGATTGCATTTGCAATCCTGACAGGGATACTTGCTTCCGCAAAGGGGATTACTTTCCCGAAACAGGCATTCATGTCTTATCAGTCGGGCATCCTTTATTGGTTGTTTCTGGCTGTCGGAAGTATGTTCCTGATTCTGATTCAATACCTCACCGGTGGCCGTTGGGGTATCCTGATGCGACGGATATTCGAAGCGAATGTACGTACGATGTTGCTGGGCTTTGTGTTGTTTATTCCAGTAATTGTCAGCATGTTCATGGGTGAAAAGTCCAGCTTCTGGTGGGCAGGCCATCATCATGGCGAAACCCACGACAAAGCATTGATGGAAGAACAGAAAGCCAGCAAAGCCACCACATGGAAAGAGGCGATGAATCGCGAAGAAGTCGCGAATCCGAACCTGGAAGCGGATGTGGAAGCCAAGGTGGAAGAATATCTGAACCCCAAGTTTACTGCAGCACGGGCTCTCGTGTTCTGGGGATTGTGGGGCATGATTGCGTTTTTCCTGCACAAATATGGTTTGAAAGCCGAACGCGATGGTGATGCCAGTGCTCGGGCGAAGCAGAAGTATGTTGCCTCGATTGGTTTGTTTGTCTTTTCAATTACCGTGACCATGGCAGTCACCGACTGGGTAATGTCGCTGGAAGAAACATTCGCTTCGTCGATGTTCCCGGTGATTTATTTTGGCAACAGCATGATCTGCAGCTTTGGCTTTGCAATCATTGTGCTGATCTGGCTCAATCGCAATGGTCAGATGCCATATTACAAGACCAGTGAACAGATTCACCTGGGTAGCTTGTTCCTGGCATTTGCATTGTTCTGGGCATATACGAACTTTGCTCAGTACATGCTGACCTGGGTTGCAAACCTGGCAGAAGAAATCCCCTATTATCTGAAACGTACTCGGGGTGGCTGGCAATATCTGGCGTTTGCGCTGGTGGTATTCCACTTCTTCCTGCCATTTGGTTTGTTGTTATTCCGCCATGTGAAATCGAGTCAGAAAGCGATGACTCGCATTGCAGTGATGCTGATGGCAGTCTGCTTCCTCGATGTACTTTGGTGGGTAGAGCCGGCACCTCTGTCGATGCACACGGATCAGAAATTGTACCTGCTTCTCGATGTATGTGCATGGGTAGGGATCGGTGGCCTGTGGGTCTGGTATTTCCTTGGTCAGTTGAAAAAGTATCCGTTAGTGCCGACGCACGAAACCTATATTCTGGAGGCTCATCATGACCACTAATCATGGCGAAGAGTTCGCTCTAACGGGGCCTGCCCACAAAATGCCTTACGAACCAGATAAGTTTGATTCCAAACCGATTCTGGCTGTGCCAATTGTGGTGATCATTACTGGAATTATTGGCTTTGCGATTACATCGATACTGTTTGCCAATGTGTTTGGGCCTGATCCATTAGAACCAGCACAGAATCAGATGGCGGCGGAACGCAACAGCGCACCGTTGAATGACCGGATGGAACGGATTTCTTCCACTGATCCGAATGCAACGGTGAAGCAGCCACGCCTGGAAGGTTTTCGGCTCAGCACCGAAAACGCAACAGTTACCAGTGGTACAGAGATCAAGCCATCCAAGAACTCACGCTACGTGACACCTTGGGAATTATTGCCTCAGAATTATAAGTCCGATCGGAGTGCGACGCAGCCAGATCTGATGACTTTCCAACCGCTGGAAGGTGGCAAATATAAGTTGCCGATTGACAAAGTGCTGGAATTGCTGGCAAACACCAACAAGATAGAAGCAGCAGCTGGTGCGGCAACGATTGATGTTCATGCGCCTGTTGACCGAGCGAAAGAATCGAATGCTGGCCATCGGATTACTGAAGTGTTGAAAGCTGCTGATCTGAGCAAGCCTGCACCAGTTCCTCCGGCACCAAAGAAACAGCCAGTGCCCGAGCCCAACAACAAGGGTAATGAACCCAAGAAGGAAGGGTAATGGCGATGCGTTTGCTGGTTGGGGTAATAGGAAGTCTTCTGTTGTGCAGCCCTTTGGTTGCCCAGAATCGTCCAATGCCTAAAAGCGATGACGACCCGAACTTTGATCCTAGTGTCAAAGTGGAGCAGAAAATCGGTGATGCAATGCCGATTGATGTCCCACTGGTTGATGAGAATGGTCAGGCGATTACGTTAAAGCAGGCAATGAACGGCAAGCCCACTGTCTTTATTCTTGCCTATTATCGCTGCCCACAATTATGTGGTCTGGTTTTTGATGGAACTCTGGCGATGGTGCGGGATCAAGAGATGAAATCTTACACCGTCGGGAAAGATTTTAACATTGTGGTGGTTTCATTTGATCCGAAAGAGAACTGGGAACTGGCTGGGGCGAAAAAGCGAGTTTACGTTACTCAGTATGGTCGTGGTGAAGTTGCTGATCAGGGCTGGCGATTTTTAACCGGAAAGGAGCCCCACCTCACTCAATTGTGTGAGGCTGCTGGTTTCAGCTACCGCTATGACAAAATGTTGAAAGAATACAATCACCGCAGTGGGTTGATTATTCTGACTCCGGAAGGAAAGATTTCGCAATATTTTGCTGGGCATCAATTTAACCCGCGCGACGTGAAGTTTGCCCTGATGGAAGCCTCCGAAGGCAAAATGGGGACGTTCATCGATCAGGTTTTCCTGAGTTGTTATCGATATGATTCGACTCGAGGGAAATACTACGCAGATGTAATGTTTGTGACCCGGATTGGTGGTGTTTTAACTCTAGTGACCATTGCAGGTGCGTTTTTGATTGCCTATTTACGTTCACGCTCCAGAAAAATACAGGCTGCCATTGCAGCAGGGAGTACGAATCAATGATTCTTGATCCATCTGTACCATCGATTTTGCCCGCGCATGCCTCCGATATGGCCTGGAATGTGGACTACCTGTTCTGGTTCATTTGCGGCACGACAGGTATCACCGGTCTGGGTGTGTTCATTGCAGTAATTTATTTCTGCTTTGCCTACCGTCAGACGACCCCGGAACCAGGTGCAACACCCCGGATTCTCGGTTCGCACAAACTGGAACTGTTATGGAGCGTATTGCCCATGTTCCTGTTCCTGGTGTTTTTCGGTTGGGGAGCCTGGGTATACGTTCAAGCATTACGCGTCCCTGCGGATGCGCCTGAGATTTTTGTCACTGGCAAACGCTGGATGTGGAAGGTACAGTACCCCACTGGTCAGCGGGTGATTATCGGTCAGAGTTCTTTCGATTATTCAGCAGCCGTCGGTGGTCAGGGCCGTTTCGACGGTGTGATGGTCCTTCCTGTAAACCAGCCGGTGAAAATCACGCTGATTTCCGAAGACGTGATTCATGACTTTGCGGTACCTGCATTCCGGCAGAAGATTGATGTGCTGCCTGGGCGTTATACCCACACCTGGTACAAACCCACCAAGACGGGACTATTTGATATCTTCTGCGATCAGTATTGCGGTACTAACCACTCCTTGATGGTGGGTAAAGTGCTTGTCGTCGAAGAATCGGAATACAAGGAATGGCTGAACGGCACCTGGAACCGGCCCGGAGATAATCCGGTTGACGGCAGTCTGGCACACCAGGGTTGGATTCTGTTCCACAAGCTGCAGTGCTCCACTTGCCACAATCTCGAAAATCCCAAGGCTCCAAACCTGGAAGGGATTCACGGAAGCAAGCGTTCATTTGCCGGGGGGTACACCCACACGGTGGATGATAACTACATTCGTGAATCAATTCGCAATCCCAAGAAGAAAGTTCGGGAAGGGTGGCAGGCAGTTATGCCGGCCTATAGCCCCACCGATGTGACCGAAGAAGAATTAATTCAAGTGATCCAGTACATCAAGTCACTGCGACCCGGTGACATGCGTTACAACACGCATAATCAGGCGGCTCCAGTCGGTGCGCCCAACGATCCGCCATCGACCACGGGAGGTTCCAAGTAATGAGTGCAACACTCGAAACCAGCACCGGGCATGAGGTTCCTGACGAACAACCCAAGTCCGGTAAAAACTATCTCAATAACGGTATCAGTTTCTGGTCGTGGTTGTTTACGGTCGACCATAAGCGGATTGGCTTGTTATATTTAATCGGCATCAGCGTCTTTTTTGTCGCTGGTGGTGCTGCCGCTGGTCTGGTGCGTTTAAATCTGCTGTCACCGTCCGGCGCGATTCTATCCAATGAAGATTACAACAAAGCATTCACCGCTCATGGTGTGATCATGTTGTTTTTCTTCCTGATTCCTGCAGTGCCCGGGGTGATGGGCAACTTTTTCGTACCCATTATGGTGGGTGCGAAGGATATGGCATTCCCCAAGCTGAACCTGGCATCCTTCTACATCTGGGTGATTGGTGCTGTGTTTGCAGTCTACGCACTGCTGACAGGTGGGATTGATACCGGCTGGACGCTTTACCCGCCATATTCCAGTCGATTTTCCCAACCAGGGATGTTACCTGGGGTATTCGGTGTATTTATTACAGGATTCTCATCAATCCTGACCGGGTTGAATATCATTGTCACGGTACACCGCATGCGCTGTCCAGGGATGTCGTGGGGGCGATTGCCTCTGTTCATCTGGGCAATGTATGCAACCAGTTTGATTCAGCTACTGGGTACACCCGTTCTGGCCATTGTGCTGGTGCTGCTGATGCTGGAAGCTGGCCTGGGTGTGGGGATCTTTACCCCGGCTCTGGGAGGTGATCCGCTCTTGTTCCAGCACTTGTTCTGGTTCTATTCCCACCCAGCCGTATACATTATGATTCTACCTGGGATGGGTGTGGTCAGCGAAATTCTGACATGCTTCTCCCGCAAGAACATCTTTGGCTACACTGCAGTTGCCTGGTCCAGCGTGGGGATCGCAGTCGTCGGTTTTATTGTCTGGGCTCACCACATGTTTGTGGCAGGGATCAGCCTTTATGCCGCACTGCTGTTCAGCTTGCTTAGCATGTTGGTGGCAGTCCCTTCAGCGATCAAAGTATTTAACTGGGTGGCCACCCTTTACCGTGGGCAACTGACTTTTCCAGCACCGATGATCTTCGCATTGGGCTTTATCTTCCTGTTCACCATTGGTGGTCTGACTGGTCTGCCGCTCGCCACATTGGGAACTGATATCCACCTGCACGACACCTACTTTGTGGTTGCTCACTTCCACTTCGTGATGGTGGGCGGGATGGTGCTGGCTTATCTGGCAGCACTGCACTTCTGGTGGCCGAAGATGTTTGGTGTGATGTACAATGATTTCTTCAGCCGAATGGCCGCATTCGTCATCTGCACTGGCTACATCGTTACCTTTATTCCCCAGTTCTATCTGGGCTATCATGGGATGCCACGCCGCTATCCCAATTACAATCCGGAGTTCCAGATCTTTAACATCATCTCCACTGTGGGATACGGAATTCAGGGGATTGGCTTCCTGATGCCAGCGATCTACCTGCCGCTGTCGTTGTTCTTTGGTAAAAAGGCTGGCCCCAATCCGTGGGGTGCCACCGGGTTGGAATGGAGCATTCCTTCACCACCTGTTACCTATAACTTTGACAAAACGCCGAAGGTGGTTTGTGCACCATACGAGTACTCATTGAACTTCACCCAAACCGGAGATAAGGCTGATGTCCGCTAGTCATGGTGCATTGAAACACCACTTTGAGGATATCGAACAGCAACGAGGCGTCGAACGCCTTGGTATGTGGATGTTCCTTACCACAGAAATTCTGTTCTTCGGTGGGGCGTTTCTTGCATATACCGTTTATCGGTTGCAATACTCTGCCGATTTTGCCCACGCCAGTAGCCTGCTGAACGTGCTGATTGCCGGCATCAACACCGTTCTGCTGATTACCAGCAGTCTGACAATGACACTGGCAATTCGCAATGCTCAACTTGGTGAACGTAGTAAGCTGATCCGCAATCTGCTGATTACGGCAATCCTGGGTACAGCGTTCATGTGCTTCAAGGCTTACGAATACTACATCGACTGGGAAGAACATCTGATCCCCTGGTCCGATAAGTTTTCGCAGGCCCACCTGCCAGAAGGTGCGAATCCAGAAAAAATCAAACTGTTTTTCTGTTTCTATTATGGTCTCACCGCCATTCACGGGATTCACTTAATCATTGGCATTGGGTGTGTTCTGTATCTGGTGGGGCGGGTCTACAATGGCACCATGACACCTTCCTACTATGCTCACGTGGAAGTGGTCAGCCTTTACTGGCACTTGGTGGATGCGATCTGGCTGTTCCTGATGCCGTTGTTGTATCTCGCTGGTCCGCATAGTCTCAAAGGCTTGCATTTTTAACTTTTGCTTAGGAAATGGATCTCATGGCTGATCATCATTCTGATCATCATGCGGAAGATAATCCCGCAGCACATGTGGACAATGTGCCGAACTTACTTGTGATTTACGTCTGCCTGATTGCTGGCTGCATTGCCACAATTGGCGTATCAATGGCCGGACTGGGCGATCAATCGATCTACATCCATATGGCTATTTCCACCGTTCAGGCAGTGCTGGTGCTGTACTACTTCATGCACTTGAAGCGGTCCGATTCGCTGACCTGGCTGACCATTGGTTCGGCGTTTTTCTTCATGCTGATTCTGTTTGCACTCCCACTTTCAGACTTCCTTACCCGAAAATGGGGTGCTCTGTAATGCCTTGGGGCAGCAGGTTTATTTGCCAAGGACCAGCCCCGCTGGTCCTTTTTTTTTCGCTATGCCTGACTGGCTGCAACGGCTGCATTCGTGGGCCAAAAGTGGAATCCTACCCCAGCCACATGCGGTACGACCAGCGAAAAGACCTTCTGGTGATTCGCGTGCCGGAAAAGGCACCCACCGAATTGCCACCTTCCGGGAAACTGGAAGAAGGAATCGCTAACGTGGTGCAATTTGGTGGAGTGGTGCTCGATCCGAAGCAAGTTCCCGCACCTGATCAGGAATTATTGACCGATTTTCTGGAAAAAACCTTTGGCATACCGGCCGCACCAGCGATTGTGGGCGATGCTCAGGCGGAACAGGCAGCTACGAAGCTCCAACTGAGCCCACAGGAATTGCTACTTGGTGCCAGCCTTTACCGACGGCGGTGCCAGGATTGCCATGGGATGAACGGAGATGGACGTGGGCCAACAGGTCCTTGGATTCACCCGCACCCCAGAGATTATCGTCAGGGTGTGTTCAAATTTGTCACCACGCCCGGTGTCAGTGCCCGCAAGGCCCGCCACGCTGATCTGGTGCGTACGCTTACCTACGGCCTGCCAGGCACTTCCATGCCCAGCTTCGGATTGCTTCCGGAAGCGGAATTGTCGCAAATTGCCCACTATGTGGTCTATCTCAGCATTCGTGGGCGGGTAGAGTTCCAAATTATCCGTGAAATATTAGAAAATCCTCACGAATTCGATTGGGAAAGTCGTCCGAAAGAGATTCTCAACCGTCAACTGTCGGAATGGGTGGGGGCGGAAGAATCGGTTCCCGTGCAAATCACCGCTTACGAAGTCAGCACCCCGCAGCACCAGGAAAGTGTCCGACGTGGCTATGAATTGTTCACCAAACCAAACGGTGCGGGTTGTATTTCATGTCATGCACAGTTTGGGCAGGATGGGAAATGGCAATTTGATGTCTGGGGCACGTTGGTGCGTCCCGGTAACCTGATTGAAGCCCGCCGGAAAGGTGGCAAATCGGTACAGGATCATTACCATCGTGTTACCGGTGGTATCGGGCCATCCAACATGCCGGCACTGGTGGGGAAATCAGACCAGATGGCAATTGATCTGGCCCATTTTACCGCATCGCTGCCCTATCCCGATCAGCTTCCGCCTGATATCCGGGCGATTGTTTACCCGGACGGTAAGTAATTGCTATTTGCTGCTGAAAAATGTCCTCAGCGTCGTAACTACATAATCCAACTGGGTTTGCGTCAATTCGGGATAAATTGGCAGTGCCAGCGACGTTGTTGCTGCCTGTTCGCTTGCGGGAAAATCGCCCACATGGTGGCCAACATAGGCAAAACATTCCTGCAGGTGCAGTGGGACGGGGTAGTAGATTTCCGTGCCAATCTTTGCCTCCTGCAAAAATGCCCTTAGATCGTCTCGCAGGTCGGTGCGAATCACGTACTGATTAAAGATATGACGGTAGTTTTCTTGTGCCGTTGGTGGTGTTACCCAGCGTGATAACACTGGGTCATTTTTGATCGCTTCTGTATAGAAATGGGCATTTTTCTGACGCCCAACTGTCCAATCGTCTAAATATTTCAACTTCACCTGCAGCACCGCAGCCTGCAAGGTATCAATGCGGAAATTGCCACCGACGATTTTGTGGTAATACTTCGGGTGGGAACCGTGCATCCGCAACAGACGCAATTTATCCGCCACTGTAGCTTCGTTTGTGGTGACGGCTCCGGCATCGCCGAACGCCCCCAGGTTCTTGGACGGGAAAAATGAGAAACAACTCATTAAGCCAAAGTTGCCAGCACGTGTGCCACCAATATCGGAGCCAATTGCCTGGGCAGCATCTTCAATCACTGGAATCTGGTGCCTATTTGCAATTTCCATGATGGCGGGCATGTCCGCACACTGGCCAAACAGGTGCACCGGAATAATCGCCTTGGTATTTTTCGTAATACTTGCTTCGATCAACTCTGGTGCAATGTTGTAGGTATCCAGATGGATATCCACAAACACTGGCGTTGCCCCCAGGCGGGCGATGGAGCCAGCAGTGGCAAAAAAGGAATAAGGCGTGGTGATTACCTCATCACCTGGGCCGATATTCAATGCCATCAGTGCCATCAACAGTGCATCAGAACCGGAAGTGACGCCGATTGAGTAACTGCATTGGCAGTAGGCACTTAAGTCTGATTCAAATGCCCCCACGGCGGGACCGTTGATAAAATACTGCGATTCAATAATCGGCATCATTGCCGCCAGCACTTCATCGCGGATTTTCTGGTATTGTGCGGTTAAATCCAACAGTGGAACAGAGGTATTCATCCAGGTGGTATCCGAACTATTGACGGGTGGGGAATTATTCTAATCAATGTATCATGGTATAATTGTCTGATGGTAAAATTATCATTCACCACCACTGTTGATGTGTTATCGACAATTTCGCAGCAAAGAAAGTAGTTTCAAACCAAAAAAAGCGAAAGCTGCTGAGATTAATGGCAGAAAATAGCCAAATGCATATATAGCACACCTTGCATATAAATAGCGAGTAATCAATATGAATATCTGATGATTGGCAAGTTTTTCAAATTTTCAGGGAACTAATCCGAGAGTCCCACGTCTAAAAGCCAGTATGATGAAGGTATCGGCGAAAATTCGGGAAAATGAAGGCGTTTTTCCTAGAATTTCCAAAGAACTGCATCGCCATTCTTGATTGTTTCAATTCCGGAGAATCACCATGCGTCGCTGGTTCGGATTATTATCGCTTAGCACCTTGATTCTGCTGGTGGGAATCAGTTTGGGCCAAAATCCCAAGGTGAATCCAAACCAGAAAGTGGATCCCAAGGACCCAAAGGCGAAGGTGGACCCGAAAGCCAAGGTTGATCCAAAAGTCGATCCCAAGGCCAAGCAACCACAGCCAAAGCCGAAAACTCAACCGAAACAACCACCCAAAGTGACACCGAAGGTGCCACCAAAGCCTAAAGTTCCGGATGAGCCAGAAGTGGAAGTGGTGGGTGCTCCCACAGAATTCGACCTGGTGAAAGGGTTGCGGGATGCTGGCCTGGGCGATCTGGCGATGGCCCGCCTGGAAGAACTGAAGAAGATGCCCCAGTTTACCACCCCGGCTGGTGCCCGCCTGTTGGCGTACGAAACCGCACAAACGATGATTGTGTTGGCGAACCAGGAAGCGGAAGAAGATGTTCGGAACGATCTGCTGCAGCGTGCATCGGACAGTTTTGATGCATTGTTGAAAGCAAACAGTCAGGATGTTCTTGCAGGTAAAATCCAGGTTCACCTGGCAGATTTGAAGTATGTAGAAGCCCGCTTTGCCGCTGGCACCGCACGCAAGATTCAGGATGATGAAGCGAAGTATAAAGAACTCGCCAAAGTGCGACAATTGTATACACGGGTGGTGGCTCGCTTTGATGATGCGATCAAAGCACTCACCGCACTGCAGAATCGCCCAAACTTGCCTTCCGAAGACAAAATCAGTTTGAATGAACTGCGAAAAGAAGCACAACTGAATCGTGCCACCACGCAGTACGATATTCACTCCACCTACAGCGATGAAGCACTCAAACTGAAAAATGACTCACTTACCGCAGCTCAGAAATCGTTTGATGCGATCATCGCTGCCAACGAAACAGATAAATATGGCCTTCTGGCTTACGTATGGCGGCAACAATGCACCTACAAGCTGGGTGTGGGTACGAACGAAGCAGTTACCGATATGCGGAAGTTTGTGGTGGAACATGCCCGCAATCCCCGCGCATCGGACGCCATTCGGATTGCTCGCTATTTCAACATCGAGCATACCAATAACGAACCACGCTGGAATCCCAATTTCCGCGAACTTCGTGCAGATCAGGTGCCCGCCAATGTCGAAGTGGCGTGTGTCAACTGGCTCAAAGATTACAGCAATTACCGCAACACCCTGGAAGGGCTCAGCACCATGTACATACTTGGTCAGGTGCGCGAAAATCGTGGTAAGATGCTGGTGAAGTATGATGAGAAAGCCAAAAAGTTCACCTCGTTTCCTGCAGAAGCCAAACGCCGTTTACAACTGGCGAACCAGGTTTACAAGCTGATTGCAGAAACCGAAAACGAATATACCGAGCGTGCCAATCAGAAGCGGCAGCAGAACTTGCTGTTGATTTTTGAAGCTGAAGGGAAAGGAAAAGATCCCGCCGTTGCCAGCATCAATTCGCTTGATGCGGGACTGACAGCGGCACTATTGCAGCTTGGAAAATTCAACCGTTTCAAGACGGAAAACAAAGATGCCACAGCAGAAGATATTGAAAAGGAACTCAATGAACGATCGGCCAAATCGGTTGCTTATCTGCAACGCGGGCTGAAGTTTGTTTCACCGAAAGACCCACCCAATGAAGTGTTCAATGCCCAGTTGCAGTTGGCCTTCAACCTGTATCGACTGGACCGAACCCTGGAAGCAGCGGTGATGGCGGAAGCGATTGCCCGCAATCATAGCGGTTCCAGCAAGGGTGCGAAAGCGGCACAATTGGCAATCTTCTGTTATCAGGCCGCACTCGTGAAGTTCAGCACTTCAACAGGTGGGCTGGATACCGTGGGAGAAAATGCCGACGTCAGTCGGATTTTTACGCTGGCTAACTTTGCCGAAACCACCTGGAAGAACGTTCCTTCGATTAATTCGGTCCGCCACTTGCATGCGTTTCATTTACGGCGGATGAAACAGTATTTGAAGGCCTGGCAGGTGCTCAGCGAGATTACCTCCAGCTACGAAGAGATTTACAAAGTTCGTCGGGAAATGGCCGAGATGATGTATCTGGTGCTGCGTCCCACCACGACGGACTCGGAGACGTTTACTGCGGAAGTGCAGAAAAATATCACCAACTATAGTGCTCAGTGGCAACAAACACGGGCATTGCTGGAAAATCTCGCTCCTCTGAAAGAAACGCCCACTCTGTTGGAGATTGATACTTACGCCAACACCAAACTCTTGCTGGCACAGATTTACATTCTTGCAAAAGATTATAACAATGCCGACCTGACGATCGGAAATCTGTTGAAAGTGTTGGAGCCACTTCCCGTGGCACAGTTGCCCATCCAGAAGAAAGTCGATCTGGTTTGCTCCGCACGCAGCATTCGTTATGGGGTGCAGCAAAGCCGGATCTACGAAATGGCGAAAACGAAAGATTTTGCCAAATTGACCCCACTGCTGGATGCGGAATTGAAAGACATTGCCGCCAACACAGAGCCGCCCAAAGAGTTGGGTACTGCCACAGCACCTCCCGGGTTTGACCGGATGCGCCTGGCACAAAAGAACCTGATCACCACGGGGATGTTTGCTGCGGTGCAGGCACGCCAGATTGATAAAGCAGGCGAACTGCTTGATCTGTTGCAGGCATTGGGGGGCGACCTCGATTCCAACATTCGCGTGCTGCGTCAATTAGGAAATAACGTCGCACTGCAGATCAAGGAATCAAAAGAACAGGGTAAGACGGATGAAGCCACAGAACTGTCGAATAGTTTCGCTGAGTTTGTGGATAAAATTACTGCCGACCCCCTCAAGCTGTCCAATACCCTGATTCTCTCCGCAGGTCAGTGGTATGCTGCCGTAGATCGTCACGACAAAACCATTGCTCTGTATGAATCGCTGGTTGCACGCCCGTTTGTAGCACCGGAAAAGGCTGATCCGGAAGAATTGCCGAAGTTACAGGCTGCCCACAATCAGTTCATTCAGCAAACGAAGTACCTGCTGGCACGGGCTTATCGCCAGGCGAAAGGTACGGAAAACTTTGCGAAAGCGAAAGCAATCTTTATGGAAATCATGGGCGATCCCATGGCAAAAGCTACTCCCGGCGCCAAGCGTCCCTGGGGCTTTTCTTCCATCGAAATCCGCAAAGAATATAACATGCTGCAGGAAGACATGGGTCAGTTCGGTGTGGCAATCAAGAACTGGCAACTGTTAACCAGGCAGTTTGTCCCACAACTTCCCCCATTGCCACCTGCTGAAGCGGCTGATGCCAATGATCCGGCAAAAATTGCTGAGCGAAACAAAGTTTCCCGCCAGCGCCAGCTTTACTTCGATCTGTTCTTTGAAACGTATCGGGCCAGCGTGCGTGCTTATACAGAATTGAATTTAATGCAGCTCAAAATGACTGCCGAGCAACGGGATGCCAAACTGGCAGATATTACCAATAAGCTACATGAAGCGGTCACGGCCAATCCGGATATTGGCGATGACATCAAAGCAAGGGTAATAGACCTGGTCAACAAGAATGAACCAATGAAAAAACGTTACGAAGAATTATTGAAAGCAGCAGAAACGAAAGCAAACGAATAAGGAGCGACAACCAGATGCATATGTATAAGAGTTTGTTCACCACATTGGCCTTGTTTGGCAGTGTCGTGTTCTGTGATGCCCAGGATTCTGTT
Organism: Zavarzinella sp.; assembly: GCA_041399155.1. Taxonomy (NCBI): domain Bacteria; kingdom Pseudomonadati; phylum Planctomycetota; class Planctomycetia; order Gemmatales; family Gemmataceae; genus Zavarzinella; species Zavarzinella sp. The sequence goes on along the minus strand of JAWKTI010000008.1, from coordinate 58,952 downwards.
TTTCGGATTGATCGGAAGACGGACAAGAATTCATCGATTTCCGGCAAGATTGAAGGTGCATCACCTGCTGGCATCAAAATCAGCGTAGCAGGCAAAGTGGAAGTCGTGCACCCCAGTGATATTGTTCGCGTGAACTATTCGACCATGCCTTCTGCACTGCAGTTTAAGTTGCAGAAAGTATACGATGCCTATAACGATCGCGACCTGGAAACAGCAAACACCGAAATGGCAGAAGTGCTGAAATCACCCGATTACGCGAAATGTCCCCCAGATGTCAAAGCATATTTGCAATACTGGGATGTCACCTTGAAAGCACAAGTGGCAGAATCGGAAAATGAGATTCAGGAAGCCACCCGCAACCTGGCCGATTTTGTTACCAGCAATGATCAGTCGTGGATGTTCGCACTCGCTTCTGAAAAAGTGGCGTTGCTTTATGCCGACCAGAGCCGTTATGTAGACGCGAAAAAGTATCTGGAGCAGGTCGTCAAGTCGCCTGATGTGCCCGCAGACTTGAAGTTAACTGCTAAAGTGGGGCTGATTAACGTCAATTTTCAGGAAGGGGAACTGGATGAGGCAGATACCCGCGTTAAAGAGATGATTGCCGACCGCACCACACCAGCGAGCATGAAAGATCGACTGGATATGTATCAATTAGGTATTGTTGCTACGAAAGCAGCGAAAAACAAAGACGAAAAAGCGACCACTGCCGCGATTGCCAGAATCAATGCCGCCATTGCGAAAACACAGGATAAAGGGCTGCGTGGACTGGGCTACAACGTCATTGGCGATAGCTACAAGGCGATGGGCCGCAACCGCGATGCGATGTGGTCTTATCTGTGGGTCGATGTGGTTTACAATCAGGATAGCTCCGAGCACAGTAAAGCTCTTTCCCGCCTGATCAGTATTTTTGAACAGGATAACGACACCGCCAAGGTGCAATTGTTCCGAGAAAAACTGCAACGCGTGCGGTAATCGATCAGCTTGCTGGTTCGATCACCACATCCACCGGACCGATATCGCGGGAGCCTTTTTGTTCCCGCACCGTGGCAATCTGCTCTGCTTTCAGTTCTGCTACTTCTTTGCTGCCTGTCCAGATAATTGACTGACCTTCCTGGTGGGCCTGCAGGGTATGCTCAAAACTTTTGATTAACGTGAAGCCCATGATTTTCTGCAGCACCATCACCACAAATTCCATTGTGTGATGGTCATCGTTCAGCAGAATCAGGTGGTATGGTGGGATCGTTCTGGTAACTGTTTCCGGGTCCAGTAAAGGGGTGGCTAAATCCAGTTGATGTACCATCGGGTTGTTCTCCGTGGTGCCAAAGAGATGAGAAGGAGTATGCTGATACCCACTATTCTGACCTCTTTTGTTGAATAATGCAATTATTTTGCGAGCTATTTTCCATTCTTCATCCCAATACCTAAATTGTCTTGTGGCAGGAAAATTGTTTCCACGTTACCTGCCAAGTGCCTTTGCAGGAGATCTGAAACGTGCTACAGCGAATTCTTGAACCAGAAGTGATGGATACCCACGAAGAGGCACATGGCTACGATGCCATGGACCATCGTGAAGTCAACGAACGCTTTGTGGCCGATTTCCTTGCTCTGTGGGATGGTGGTAGTCCGATTCTAGATCTGGGCACAGGCACTGCTCAGATACCAATCGAATTCTGTCGACAGTCACCTCTGGGTAAGGTGATTGCAGTGGATGCCAGCCAGCAAATGCTGTTATTAGGACAGCAGAACGTGAACAACGCGGGATTCACGCAACGGATTGAACTGGTATTTCAGGATGCGAAGCAGCTTTCGTACCCTGACCAATCGTTCGCGGCAATTATGTCGAACAGTATCATCCACCATATTCCGAATCCAGACACCGTCGTGCGTGAAATCGCACGACTGATCCAGCCAGGTGGCACCATACTGGTGCGGGATCTTCTTCGGCCAACCACGCTGGAAGAACGGGACGCATTGGTCTCACTCTATGCGGGAAGTGCCACCCCCCACCAGCAACAGATGTTTGCAGAATCGTTGCATGCCGCTCTGACGCTGGCCGAAATCCAGGAGATGGTTGTGCAGGCAGGCTTTCCCGCCAGTGGTGTTTCCCAGACCACTGATCGGCACTGGACCTGGGCTGTCGCTGGCACAGGAACTCGCACATGAAATGGCTGATTGCAATTGGTGATGGGACGCACTTTGCCGGTCAGTCTGCCTGGGCGGCATTGTCGCAACTGGCTGCCCCACGTGAAACGATTCGGCAACTGTACCAGATCCTGATTGGGTCCCTGTTATTGGGCACCATCGCAGGAATTGCTCTGGGTGCGGTGGTCTGGATGCATACCTACGGGGTGCTGCAGCGCTCCGGTACGCAGGACTATCTTCCGACAGTGCTGGCGGCTGCGGTATTACTGGAACTGGCACCCATTGGTGCGGGGCTGATTATTGCCGCACGCACTGGGGCGAGCCTGGGGGCCGAGCTGGGTGCAATGAAGCTGGGCGAACAACTGGACGCGTTGCAACTGTTAGGCCTATCCCCCATGCAGGTTCTGGTTGGCCCACGGGTGTTGGCGTGCATGGTAGCGTTGCCGTTGTTACATATTTTCATTGCCGCACTGGCACTGATCAGTGGCTATTTTGCAGAAAATGTGGTTTCATCCACCACCTGGCTTCGGTATCAGACTGCCTGTTTTCAGGAACTTCGCCTCAATGAGGTGGTGCTGGCTGCGATGAAAACAATTGTGTTTGGTTTTCTGATTGCTGTCGCCAGTTGTCGGGCGGGCATGCTTGCCCAGGGTGGGACGGAAGGTGTCGGCAAAGCGGCAACCCAGGCAGTAGTGGCATCCAGCTTACTGGTATTGGCTGGCGATGTTCTGTTGGTGGCACTGATTCAACTTATTACATAGCGGATAAGTTATATAAATCATGTTGCATCTTGTATGTCGACCGCCAAGGCGCCGGTTTAATTTCAAATATTTGCAGACCGCACCTCCGCTTTGCCGAGAAAGCAGGCCTGATTCGGCAACTTTTTGAACGAAAATTACCTGTTCAAGAAATCTGGGACATTATGCGTTTGTTCGACTGGCCGCTAAAATTAACAGAACAAATCGCTCCGATTAGCAAATTTAATTGAGTTTCAACATGGCAGTATTGATCATTGGGTGCGGCTATCTCGGCTTTCAGGTTGCGAAACAACTGATCGCACAAGGTCAGGAAGTTCACGCGGTCACTCGCACCCGTGGGGCAGAACTTGCTGCTGCCGGCATTCAACCGAATGTGGGCGATATCACTGGAAAAATATCGCTAAATGCTTACGATGCAGTGATTTACGCAGTTGCCCGTGACCGTGCCAGTGGAATCTCGATGCGAGAACTGTATTACGATGGTTTGAATAATGTGCTGGACCAGCTTCCCCCACCTGCACGTTTTCTGTACGTGGGCAGCACCAGTGTCTACGGTCAGACCGATGGTTCGTGGGTCAATGAGGATTCAGAAACCGAACCACTGGAAGAAAATGGCCGGCTGATGCTGGAATGTGAGAGACTTCTCATTTCCAGATTGCCCCACGCCAACGTGGTGCGTTTTGCAGGAATTTATGGTCCGGGCAGAATTTTGAGGAGAGCAGAACTGCTGGCAGGTCATCCACTGGTGGGTAATGCAGACAAGTGGCTTAATCTAATTCACCGCGACGATGGTGCGGCGGCACTGCTGGCAATATTGCAGCAGGCACCTGCGGGTCGCCATTATCTCGTAGCAGATAATCATCCCGTCAGTCGCAGAGATTTTTACATTGCCGCTGCAGAGGTACTGGGTGCCCCACCTGCGAAATTTGAGGATGGGCCTGAAACGGCACGCCATGGTGGACATCGACGAATCTCCAGTGCCCGCCTGCAATCGGAAACAACATGGGTACCGAAGTTTCCAAGTTTTCGCCAAGGGTTACCAGATTCGGTTTCATCTGTATGAAGAATCTCAATCATTTGAGATTCTGAATTGTCGAATAGTCCTACACTTTCGTTCGCTGAATGGCAAAGCGTTCACAAGCGATTGTTTGATCGTTGGACAATCATCTTTGTCTGGCTGGGCGTGGTCTACCGCCTGGTAAAGTATCTTGTTGCCGCACCAATCTGGGGCGATGAGGTGATGTTGTGCGTCAACTACATTGAAAAATCGTACGGGGATATGTTTGGGCCGATCGACCATTCCCAGATTGCCCCGCTGCTGTTTCATTGGGCAGAAATTGCCGCATACCAACTGTTAGGTAGTTCGGAATATGCCATGCGTCTGCCCGCAACCTTGGGTAGTCTGGCTGGTCTGTTGCTGTTCTGGTGGCTGTGTCGCAGGCATCTGCCCCCACTGTCAGGCATGATTGCGGTGGGGGTGATGGCTGTCTCTAGTTGGCCTGCCACCAAAGGTGGCACCATCAAACCATATACTTGGGATCTCCTTTTTGCTACCGCAGTGGTGTTTCTTGCACTGGAAGTTTTCTCCCGCACCCGCAAAACGGTTCCACTGTTGCTCTTGATTCTGCTGACACCGATTGCGGTGGCCTCCTCGTATCCGTGGGTCTTTATGGCAGGTGGTGCATCGCTGGCAATTATGTACCACCTTTATGTGCAGCGAGCCCCACGTGCGTTGTGGGTCTACTGGCTCATCTGGAATCTGGTGCTGCTGGGGAGTTTTCTGCTGCACTATCACTTTGTCAGCCAGGCCCACCTGTCCTCTTCGGTGGCTGATGTAAACACGAAAATGAGCATGCAGAAATACTGGCGAGACCAATTCCCCACAGGCAACGCGCTACAGATCCTGTTCTGGCTGGTACGAATGACTACTGGCGAACTCGCTGCATATCCGTTAGGAAGTCAAAATGGGGGCAGTATTTTCACGGTCATTGTCTGTGGGATTGGCTGGTGGGGTCTGCGGCAACAACGCCAGTTTGGCTACCTGTTACTGCTGACTGTGCCATTTGTGCTGCACATTCTGGCGGCCTTTCTGCAAAAATACCCGTATGGTGCGGCTCGCCTCAGCATGCACTTGGCCCCTGTTTTTTGCCTGTTGCTCGGTTTTGGCTGGCTGAAAATCATCTCCACGTGGGTGACTGCACCGCACCGATTGCGGTTTGCATACTTGAATATCATCGTACTGGTCCTGATTGGCGTGGGAGGCACCACGTTGGCTCTGGTAAAAACTCAACGCGAGTTCGATTCCGGCTGGTATCAGTCAACTTGGAAAGAAACTGCCCAATTGGTAGGTGACAGCCCACTGATAGTGGTTTACCCACCTTCGGGGATCATGCCTTACGATGAATGGTACATTGCCCACGAAATCAGGCACAGCACACGGTTTGAACAGACACCGTGGGCAGAACTAGCACAGAATAATGATAAAATATTCATTTATTGGTCGCAAATGAGCCTGGATCAGACACAACTGGATGATTTTATGCAGAAATTACGAGCATCCCACCCACAGTGGGCGGTTGCGGAAACCCGAAATATGAACAAACCCCAGGGTGCTGCCGCCGAACCTGCCAAAGAAAACTGGCTGGTTATCTTGTCCAGAAAGTAAACATCAATTTCAGAATGAACCACAAATAGTTGTTCATCAATGCGAATCTAACAAAACAGGCTTTCACTGATTTGGAAACTTACTTAATTTACCCATACTCAGATTTCAATTCGGGATTTCGTTTATCGTAACTTCGGTCAATTTTGAAGAGTGTTTCATCCTCTTCGATGAAACGCTAGGCCAGTTGACGCAGGACGTACTGCAGAATGCCGCCGTGCTTGTAATACAGCACTTCCTGTGGGGTATCAACGCGTAATAACACGTCAAACGATTTGTCGTTTGCTTTCACGGTAATCAGTACCTTCCCCTGGCCAACAGCGTCCAGTTTTTCTGCCACGCCGGTAATCTGGAAGGTTTCTTCACCAGTCAGTCCCAGGCTTTCTGCACTGTCGCCCGCCTGGAACTGCAGTGGGAGAACACCCATCCCCACCAGGTTTGAACGGTGGATACGTTCATAGCTTTGGGCAATCACCGCACGGATACCCAACAGGCGGGCACCCTTGGCAGCCCAGTCCCGTGAAGAACCGGAGCCGTACTCTTTCCCTGCCAGCACTACCAGTGGGATGCCCGACTGCTGGTATTTCATGGAGGCATCGTAGATGCTGGTTTCCTGATTGTCGGGCAGATAGCGGGTCACACCCCCTTCTGTACCAGGTACCAGTTGGTTTTTCAGCCGCACATTGGCAAAGGTGCCACGCATCATCACGTGGTGGTTCCCACGGCGGGCACCATACTGGTTGAAATCTTTCTGGCTGACGCCATTGCCCAGCAGAAACTCCCCAGCGGGGCTGTCCTTTTTGATATTCCCTGCGGGTGAAATGTGGTCAGTGGTAATCGAATCGCCCAGCAATGCCAGCACCCGTGCCCCCACAATATCGTTCACAGGTGGGGGTGTTTTGGTCATCCCTTCAAAGTAAGGTGGGTTGGCAATGTAAGTTGAAGTGGGATCCCACGAATACAGGTCACCTTCTGGCACGGTGAGTGCCTGCCAATTGCTGTCCCCTTCAAATACCTGACCATAAATCGTTTCAAACTGCTGGCGGTTAATGCTGGAGTGCACCACATCCGCCACTTCTTTGTGGGTAGGCCAGATATCCTTCAGATAAACAGGCTTCCCATCAGAACCAGTGCCCACTGGTTCCTTTTCCCAATTAATGTCAATCCGGCCAGCTAAAGCGTATGCCACCACGAGCGGTGGGGAGGCCAGGTAATTCGCCCGCACTTCTGCATGGACGCGGCCTTCAAAGTTCCGGTTGCCCGACAGCACAGAGGTGACCACCAGGCGATCTGCCTGAATATACTGCGACACTTCCGGTGGCAGTGGGCCGCTGTTGCCAATGCAGGTGGTGCAGCCATAGCCCACCACGTTGAATCGCAACGCTTCCAGGTGGGGCAGTAAGCCGGAAACGGTCAGGTAGTCGGTAACCACCTTCGAACCGGGTGCCAGTGATGTTTTTACCCACGCTTTGGTGTGCAGGCCAAGTGCAGCGGCTTTTTTCGCCACCAGGCCGGCGGCGACCATCACATACGGGTTAGAAGTGTTGGTGCAACTGGTGATTGCTGCAATTACCACGGAGCCATCTTTCAGATTCCCTGGGGCAATATGAACTTGGGTGGTGGGGCCGTTATCGGCCATTGCCAGCGTGGGCTTGGCAGCCATGGCGGCTTCTTTCAACTTGGGCAGTGCTTTGGAAAATGATTCCGGCACCGCTGTCAGTGCGACGCGGTCCTGTGGACGAGCGGGGCCCGCCAGACTGGGTACTACGGTGGCCAGATCCAGTTCCAGTACGTCCGAATACGTTGCTTCCGGGCTGTCTGGAGTGTGGAACAGGCCCTGTTCGCGGTAGTAGGCTTCCACCAGTTTCAGCAAACCTTCAGGCCGTCCAGTGGTATGGAGGTAACGCAGCGTTTCTTCATCGACAGGGAAAATGCCGCACGTGGCACCATATTCCGGTGCCATGTTAGCGATGGTTGCCCGATCGGCGAGTGGTAACTGGCTGAGGCCGGCACCGAAGAATTCGACGAATTTGCCCACAACTCCTTTCGCACGAAGCATTTGCGTCACGGTGAGCACCAGGTCAGTGGCGGTGGCACCCTCTTTGAGTTTGCCAATCAGCTTAAAGCCAACCACTTGTGGGATCAGCATGGTGACTGGCTGCCCCAGCATCGCTGCCTCGGCTTCAATCCCACCAACACCCCAGCCCAGGACACCCACGCCATTGATCATCGTAGTGTGGGAATCGGTGCCCACCAGCGTATCGGGGTACACTTTGGGGGTGGTTCCGCCATCAACGAATGCAACGCGGGCGAGATATTCCAGGTTCACCTGGTGCACAATCCCCGTTTCCGGTGGCACCACCTTGAAGTTATTGAAGGCATTCTGCCCCCACCGCAGGAAGGTATACCGCTCCTGATTTCGTTCATATTCGAGGCGGGTGTTATTCTCAAACGATGTATTTGTGCCAAAATCGTCCACCTGAACTGAGTGGTCAATTACCAGCTCGCACGGAATCAGTGGGTTAATTTTGGCGGGATCGCCGCCCAGATTTTTCATCGCGTCCCGCATCGCCGCCAGATCGACAATGGCAGGCACACCGGTGAAATCCTGCAGCAGCACGCGGGCAGGGCTGAAGGCGATTTCCTTATCCGGTTCCGCTTTGGGGTCCCAATTGCACAGTGCCTCAATGTCTCCCGCCATCACCGACAGGCCATTTTCCGTGCGTAACAGATTTTCGAGCAGAATTTTTAATGAGTATGGCAATTTCTTCGCCTGTGGGAAGCGATTCTCAATTTCTGCCAACCGATAAATGGTGTACGATTTGCCGTCCACCATAAGGGTAGACTGTGTCCCGAAACTGTTCGACATGGTACAAGCCTCTGTTCAATTGCATAAAAGATGATGTTATTGTCCGAAACGAACCATGTACTGGCGAGTGCAGAACTGAGAAACCACCCCACGTGGGGAAAAAAGAAGCTGAAATCAGTTCCCGATCCTGTGCCACAGTGGACAACAATGAGAATAACTTCACTTTCTGGCGTGCGGTGCAAATAATTCTCAAAAAATGCCAAAAGAAATTCAGTGCAACAGAAAGTTATATAACAAAATTGTTATTCAATTGATTTTGTGAACAAAATAACACATTTATATAGTAATTTAAGTATACAATTCAGCCCAAATCAAGTATCAATAGAGTTGAGAGCATACCTGAATTCGACACCTGCCAGGGTTTCGCGACCGGAAAGTCTTACCCAGTTTTCCCAGACATCGCAGATTCCGCACATTCGCTACAGTGCATTTTCTCAAACTTATCATCAGAAATGATTTTTTCAGAACAGAGCGTTTGACTTTGCCCACACATAAACTAGAGAAGTATTGACTTTGATAATTTTTCAGTTCGGGCGTTAATTTCTGCGGTACAGAATGAATTAATTCCCCAGAGTAAGTTTTTGTGAGCGATCCTTCTCCGAACACATGGATGCAATTGCTGCACCGCCTATTGCACGAAGGGGACAACTGGCCTACGATCGGCGAGTGTTTCCAGGAGATCGCAGCAAGCTTCCAACTGCCCCAGGTGGGGGTATACTGGCCGGAACAGGATCCCGCCTGTTCCTACCCGGAACTGCCCAAAGAAGGTGCCACCTTCGAATATCCGTTTACCTTCCGGAACCAGCCGGGCGTATTCTGGGCAACAGGAAAGGTCACCGAACAGCAGAAAGACTGGCTGAAGCTGGTCGCAGGTGCCATTCCGCACGTGGTGTGTGTGCAACGATTGCTGGAAACACCAGCAATCCATTCTGTGGCACTGGACCGCCTGAAAAGCATGGCCAGAATTACTGGTCGCATTGCCCACGATATTGATAATACGTTTCAGGCGATTTACGGTCATTTGTATCTGTTGTTTGAGAATCTGGACGAAAAACACCCCGCCTATGGTGATGCCAACGATGCCTTTGCAGCCACCCAGCGTGGGATTAATTTTACCAAACGCCTGCACCAGTTCAGTCAGGCGGCACGCACCACGCCATCGCCGTGCACCCCACAGGCAATCATGCTGAAGCTGGTGGAAGATTACCAGCAAAGCCACCCGAATGTACAGATTCACACCGACCTGCCGAATTCGATGCCGGTGGTGATGATGGATCAGTCCCACATTCGGCTGGTGGTGGGGGATTTATTGCTGAATGCACTGGAAGCGAATGGGGTTTCGGAAGTGAAACTGGGCGTGGAACTGACCGAATTATCGCCCACCGAAGTGGATTACTGGAATGGCGATGTGAAACCTGGCACGTATCTGCAGGTAACCGTCGCCGATAACGGGCTTGGGATTATGCAGGAAATCTATCCCAATCTGCTCAAAGAACTGATTAACAGCAGCAAACTCGGCCACCACGGCCTCGGTTTGTTAATTATTGCTCTGGTGATGCGTATGCACCGTGGTGGGATTAGGATACATACCACTCCCAATGGAACAACAATACGCGTGTTATTGCCAATGTATCGGCAGAATGTCGCCAACAACTATGTGAAGCAACGGAAAGGAGAACAGACAACATGAACGCGCGAGTGATGGCACCCCCACGACCAAGCCAGACACCTGCCGCACAGGCAGGATTAGCTGATTTTCAAACAGCAGGCGAGATTCGCATCCTTATTCTGGATGATGATCCCAGTGTATGCACTTTTTTGCAGAACCTGCTGAATCAGGACGGATTTCTGATTGAATCGCTTTCGAACCCCACGGAAATCGAAAGTTACCTGCGTGGTCAACAATATCAGTTGATCATTATGGATTACATTATTCCCGGCTTGAATGCCGATCAGATATTCAACTGGATTCGCGATTACCAACCCGATGCCAGCGTCATCGTGGTGACCGGCTATCCCACGGTGGAAAGTGCGTTAAGCTGCTTGCGGGCAAGAACTTACGACTATCTGACCAAGCCGTTTGACCCACAGACGATGCGTAATCTGGTGGTACGGTGCCTTGAATCGAAAGGCCTGCTGCGGATGACCGAAGACGCACTGCGGGAAAACCTGGGAACCGTCATCCGGGACCGCCGCAAAGCGATGAAAATGACCCTGGAAACCATGTCCAAAAAGACGGGTGTTTCTCTTGGTTATCTGTCTCAGATCGAGCTGGGCAAAAACTCCGCTTCGATTGAAACTTTGTACCGCATCTGCGTGGCAATCAATCTGCGTATGGCAGATCTGTTCCAGGCCGTTCAAAGCCACGGCGTTTAAGTGACGAATCCTGAACAGGGTTTTCAGGCATTTCTATCATTCGCTCTCATAACGTCTGCTCACATTTTCCTATCGCTCTGTTCAACCCTACAATATTCTGATGTTCTGCATAATAACTGCTTGTTTCGCAAGTGGTGCCCAACCCCATTTTGTGGGGCGACAATGAGAAGATTTTCATGAAAGTGCTTTTATTTGATATTGATGGCACCCTGATTCGTTCCGGCGGTGCGGGGAAATGGGCAATGGAAGCTGCACTGAAGACAGCGTTTCAGGTGCCGGAAATCCGCGATTCCATCTCTTTTGCGGGGCGAACCGACCCTGGGATTATTGCCGAACTGCTGGAGATTCATGAACTGCCAGTGACTGCAGAAAACTTGGAACGGATGCACCAGGAGTATTTAAGTCACTTGCCACGTGCCCTGAAGACGCACCGTGGGGAGGTTTTACCTGGGATAACGGAAATTTTTGCTCGCCCCACAGAGAATACCCTGTTTGGTCTGCTGACGGGCAATATCCGCCAGGGGGCCGAAATGAAACTGCGTTACTTTGGACTGTGGGATCATTTTCAGTTTGGTGGCTTCGCCGATAATCTGGCCAATCGCGATGATGTTGCCCGCCGAGCCATGGTAGATCTGCACCACCATTTGCAGTTTCCGATTGCGGGTGATCAGGTGTGGGTAATTGGTGACACCCCAGCCGATGTGCAATGTGCCCGCGCCATCGGTGCCAAAGCAGTTGCAGTATCCACTGGCTGGCACACCCCCGAACAATTGAAGGCCTGCCAACCGGACTATCTGGTGGAAAACTTTACCGCCGCCCACGAAGTCCTGCATGCCTGGGGCATGGCGTAAATCTAATCAATTATTCATACAGGAATAATCAAATGATTTACAAGATACAATCCAGCCCACCAGCTTACTATACTGGAAAAAGGATTGATGGAAAACAATACTTGTTTGGACAAGTTGAAAACTTCATTGCATTTATTTCATTTGATAACACAGGAAACTTACTCGAATTTACGAAGTACAACGCCAGCGTAGATCTCAGCCATGGACTTGGCCCTTATATAGAACAAATTGTAACCATAGATATTAAGCGTATTTCCGAATCATTAGCTGTTGTCGAAGCACCAATCAATATCGCCCTTTTTTTTCTGGCGGATTGGAATGTTGGGCTGAAGTTGTTCCCAATTGACCTGGAAGATTTTCTTGGCCAACCTGAAGAATATTCTGACGATGATGCTCTTATCTTTCGTAAAGATATTGATGACTGGCTAAAAAATCGATATTCCGTACTGCATTGGGGTAACAATTATTTACTAGGAAGAGATGGGCTTACGCTTTAACCAATTTCAGCTACAAGCTATAGCATTAGATTGTCAACTATCATTGCCGTAGTTTAATCAGTTTGCATTTTGCTGCTTTGCACAACTATAGCAATAAGCGTAAATGTGACACTATTAATCTTGCTTGTTGGTGGGTGCAGCGGGGAGGGAATGCTGCAGGTCAGTCAGATCATTCATCAACGCAGGATCACCCGTGGTGCTTTGTGAAAGTGCCTGAATGGCAGTGAGCATTTGTGTCCGAGTCGTGGGATATTCCGGCAGTTGTGTTCCCTGCTGCAGACGTTTTGAAATCGTTGCCACGGTGGGCTTTACCCCACGTTGCACAATTTGCTGCAGGTGGTGCCGCAATTCCGCCTGACGGCTTGGATCGGCGGTCACATCCAGTTCTTTCGCAAAACTAAGAAACAGGCTGGAATACGAATCTGTGCGAACCAGTAAGTCACCAGGCGACTTGCTGTTCAGAACCGCATGGTTCACCATCGATTCGATCAGCACCTTGTTGCTGGCATATTGTTGCGATCGCACCCCTGGTGGCAGGTCTTGCCGATCCTGGGCAACCAGCAACATACAGCACAATAAGGCAGTGGTGCAGGGCAGTAGAAATCTCATCAGATCTGCCCCCGCATTTTAGCCAGATGAATCCGACCCTGTCGGGCGGTTTGGGCAATCGCCTTCAGGTGGGGAATACTTTGAGGTGGGGCTTCCGCAGCCAGTCGTTCTGCAGCCTGTTCGCTTTCTGCCAGTCGACGGACATAATCTGTCAACTGCTGTTTTTCCTGCGGTGCAAGCGAGTTCGCCTGTGCCACGAGGCCATCGGATACCACCGTGGCATACATCCGAGCCAGCGATTCCAGCTCATCGGGTGCCACGCGTGCCAGCGAACGAGCCTGTTCGTGGATGCGGTCGGCCAACTGATGGTACAACTTTACCCGCTCGCCCGTTGTGTTGGAACGATCAATTTCCATGGTGGTGGCAACCACATCATTCAAAAAGGGGTCGCGAGGGGTTTCTGCAACGGGTGTATCGTTCGTGTGAAAGAATCCGTACCAGACAAATGTGAAAGTAAGGATCAGACCCGCTGCAATGCCGGCTGGCCACAACCTGGCAACACGTTCACTGAACGGTTGACGCACGGTGGGAGTGAAAACAGGTTGTTCCGTGGCTGGTTTGGGCTTTGGCTCTGTCAACTGAATCGATTCACGTGGCGATTCTATCGGTACATTGGTGGCAGATTTCTTTGCAGGTACCGCCTTTTTCGGTGCGGGTCGCTCTGTTGCTGCCTGCACCACTGGTGCGGCAAGGAACTGATTGATAAAGGCGTTTTTCCGTTCGGAGCTATCCGGCTTCGGTGCTACGATGATCGCCTGTTGCATCGACGACAACGCCTGCAGCCAGGCAGCACAGGTGCTGCACTGCTGCACGTGGGCGGCAAGATCGGGGCTGATCTTTGCCGTATCTCGAATTGTCAGCAGCTTGCTTTGGGTCTGCTTACAGGGTGTCATCGAAAAAACTCACTTCAAACAAATAAAACCAACCGAAGTCAATGCTGTCGGATCACAATACCAACCGCAGCTAACATCGGCTCACATATCATCAATCTGCTTTTTCCTGGGTGCTGGGCAGCAGATCCGGGTGCAGCGTACTCATTAATTTTTGCCGTGCCTTAAAGACACGCCAGCGTGCTGTTTCTTCCGTGGTTTCCAGAATACTGGCAATTTCACGAAACGATAACTGCTCTTCAATCCGCAACAGCAGTGCCGCACGAAAATCCGAAGGCAACTTTGCCACTGCGTGCATCACCAGTTGGATGGTTTCCGCACCGATCGCAGCCTGCTCGGGACTTAGCTGCCCAGGTGGAATCGTGGGTTCTAACGCCACTTTTGGCAACTGGTTGGCTCGCCGAAAGTTCACAAAGTTATTGTGAGCAATTCGAAAGAGCCACGCACGGAAGTTCGTGCCAGGTTCAAAGCGTTTCAAGTTGGCAAAAGCCTTTAACAACGCGTCCTGAGTTAAATCTTCCGCAGTCTGGGTATCGCGAGTCAAACGCAACAGCCAACGGTACAGCCGATCCCAATAGCCATTGATAATCGAGGCAAACGCTTCTCGATCACCTTGTTGGGCCGCGATCAGCAGTTCCGATTCTGTCATCATTCAGGAGATGTTAGTGAGGCGGTTGTGCAGTAGCAAAACATCCCCTGATTATACCAGAATCGTGGGAACTTCCAGTGTTGAACGCCCACCTGAAAGAGTCGCCGATTCCCAACAACTACAGGTACAACGGTTGTGGGTGATTTTCGTTGGCAATGAAATGGAAAAAGTTTCTCAGGGGTCAGTTATATAATCGATGGATTATGTTACATGTCGGCTATATAACATCTTGAAAATGCACTTACGGCCAGTTGCCCCTTGTTTCTGAAGCGAATTTTGACAACAAATCGAAAATTCCACTGTCACCGTTACGCAAATCTGTATAAATCGTGTATCTTACCTAAATACGCTACTTTACGCAAAATTAGCAGTTAGCGTTTAGTGCAATCGTCTGGATGGATTATCTAACTTGTGTCAACTGTGCATTGTGATGATGCACGTTATGCACGAACTTCCCCAATGGAATGCTGGCAGGCCCACAGAAATTGGTTAGGATACAGGGGAAGGAAGTTGGATTTCTATACATAGATTCACGTAAAGCCTTACAGAAAGCAAACTTACGTTGGTTATTGTTGGGATCCACAATTTATCTGCAGCGGGTGAGGAGGGACATTGTCCATGCGCCGAGTTGTCGTTACCGGTGTGGGTGTCGTTGCACCCAACGGCGTCGGCAAGGACCAGTTCTGGAATGCATGTGTCGCTGGTAAGAGCGGCGTGGGGCCCATTACGGCGTTCGATGCAACGTCGTTCCCAGTGAAAATTGCAGGCGAGGTCAAGGATTTCGACCCATCGCCCTTTATTCCAGAGTCGATGCGAAAATCGCTGAAAGTGATGGGACGTGCTGCCAGATTTGGCGTGGGTGCCGCAGGACTGGCCCTACGCGATAGTGGCATTTCCATCGAAAATGAAGATCCTGGCAAGGTAGGGGTTGTTGTTGGCACAGGTCTGGTTCCGATTGATATGTCGGAAATCATGCCGATGCTGCAAACCGTAATGAATGAAGATGGCACGTTCGATTACAGTCGCCTGAACTGTGCGAATGGCGCCCCGATGTTTCCGTTGTGGCTGTTGAAATACCTGCCCAACATGATTTCCGCCCACATCAGCATGATGTTTAACGCCCAGGGACCTAACAATACGGTCACCACGGCGTGTGTGGCTGGCACCCAGGCAATTGGCGAAGGATTCCGCCTCGTTGCACGTGGGGAAGCCGATCTGATTATCGCAGGTGGTTCGGATAGTCGGCTGGATCCCCTTTTATTGATGGCTTATACATCGCTTGGCACGCTGAGCCGACGCACCGATCTGCCACCAGATGAAGTTTCGCGGCCGTTTGACCGGTTGCGGGATGGATTTGTGCTTGGTGAAGGTGCTGGCATGCTGATTCTCGAAGATCGCGAACGGGCATGTCGGCGTGGTGCGAAGATTTATGCCGAAGTGCTTGGTTTTGGCAGTAGTTTTGATGCCTATTCGATTATTAAGCCTGATCCGGAAGGAAACGGTGCCGCACGGGCCATCAAGAACGCACTCAACGAAGCTCGCATTGATCCATCAGAAATTGGCTATATCAACGCCCACGGCACCAGCACTCGGTTAAACGATCAGATGGAAACCACGGCAGTCAAAAAGGTTTTTGATCATCGTGCTCGTACGATTCCGATTTCGTCGATCAAATCGATGATTGGGCATTCCATTGCTGCATCCGGTGCCATTGAAGCAGCTGCATTGGCCATGTCGCTCAGTGAAGATGTCGTACCACCAACGATTAATCTGACCCACCCCGACCCGAACTGCGACCTCGATTGTGTCCCACTGCAGGCCCGAGATTACTCCGCACGCATCGCCTTGTCCACCAGCTTTGGTTTCGGTGGCCAGAACGGTGCGTTGGTAATGAAAGCAGCGTAATCATTACACTTGTAGCCGCGAAAAAGCGCAAGCGATACGAACCCGTCATTCCCGCGTAGACGGGAGCCCATGCCAGAAAACTTAAATCCCGTTCAACTGGAAGATTGGCTTTTCGTGACTCTCTGATCAAGGCAAACGTGGTAACTGTTCGTTTTTCGACTGAGTTTCAAACTGATTTAGGTTTAAGCTAAACCCAAATCAATTGTCTCCGGGAAAACAAAGGGATTTTTCAAGTTACTGCGCTGCCTCGGCTCTAACTCAAATTTCGCCGTAACTTATGGTCTGCCAAATACTTGCGTCCAATAGGGTCTGCCGGAACGGTCGTAGGAAACGGCCACACCCAGTTGGGTGTAGGTGCCACTGAGCATATTGGCACGGTGGCCGGCGGAATTCAGCCAGGAACGGATCGCATCGGACGCACTGAACTGGCCCATGGCAATATTTTCGGCACAGCCAGTGAAGGCATAGCCAGCCGCACGCACGCGATCTCCCACGCCCCGTCCATTCAGATTGTGGGACATTACACCCGCTGCCGCCATGTTATTGGAATGCCCACGTGCCGCACTCATCAGTGCGGGCGACACCTGCAACGCAGGCAGCCCTGCTTTCGCACGTGCCGCATTGGTTTCTGCAACGATTGCCTGTTCTGCCTCTGCTAACTGCAGGCCGGGTGCCACCTTCGGTGCGGCTGGCTTTGCCGGTTCGGCAGGGGTGGCAGGCACTGCTTTTGCCACCGTGGGGTCAGGCAGCGATGGATCGTGCAGCAAAATGAAGGCGTTTGCCGGCAGCACCTTCAGGTAAATGGGATCGACCTGTTTCCCTTCAAAATAGAAAACAGGCTCCCCCACCTTGAGGGTGGAGTACACATTTTTGGTGGCAATTGCTTTGCCCTGCTGGTTGACCGTGGTATCGTTTTTGCCCCACCAGTTCTTGGTGGTTTTTACCGTGCGGACCACCTGCACCTGTTCGGTGATGGTCTGCTGCACAATCTGGTTGCCCTGCAGCACGTTAATGGTTCTAAGTCTTGGTTCAATAACGGTTTGCGATGATTGTCGAGCTAGAATGATCTGTTCTTTCTCTGGGTCAATCGAATCCACCAGCACCAGTTCCGGTGCCAGTGGTGGGAGCTTGGTTTCCTGCCCACGAGCAATGCCAAAAGCCCCACAAATTGCCACTGTGGCAATAAAAATTCTCTGCATACTGAATTCCTTCTAAGTGCGAATCAATGATGTTCTGGGCGATCTCTCTTCCCGTCTATGCGAACACACTCATCATGAATGCGAGTCGATGGAATTCCCGATTCTCCTGGTAAAATCGAGTGACTAGGGGTTCTGGGAATCAGTACCGAAACCAGGATAAAGGTCTTTCAAAAAAATTCCCACAAAAAAGCTGAATTGTGGTGCAAGAAAGTGAAAGATGAGAATAAATTCAGTATTGCTGGTGCTCCGATGCTGCGTTCAGTAATTTGTACCTTCCGAAATACGTGGATTCCCGCCTGCGCGGGAATGACGGTTTACTGATTGTGCATTGAGTTTACCGTGCTTTGCTTTCTGCCTGCGTGGGAATGACGGGAATGTCTAAAAGAGATCACACGCAAAGTCGCAAAGTTTCGAAGGAAATTACCAACGCAGTTCGCGTTCGTGACACCATGTTGCTCCAGACATTTGAGTAACCCTCGTCCAGAAATGTTCTTTGGCCGTTTGGCAGCCCATTCCCCGAAACCGGGTGGGAATTGAACAGATCGACCTCTCTCGTTACAATAACTTCAGGAAGGTTGGCGGAAAAACCACGGACGGGTGAAATCGCTATGCCATGTCAAATGACCCCAAATGGTTCTGCATCGTGTGTCGGGGGCAATCCAACAGGATCGGTTTCTCTCTGACGGTCGAATGCAGCCCATTCAGAATGTAGGATTTTTCTGGTGAATACCCCACGATTATTTCGCGTCATACTTCCTGTCAGTGATATTTCTGCAGCTGAGCGGCTCTATTCCCACCTGTTCGGGCAAGCTGGTGTACGCGTTTCACCCGGCCGGCATTATTTCACGCTCGGTAATCTGGTGGTGGCCTGTTACGATGCTGTTGCCGACGGTGATGAGCCAATGCCTGCCATGCCTACCCACCATGGGTGGCAGTATTATTTCAGCGTAGAAGGGCTGGCAGCGTTTGAAACCAAAGCAGCCCAGCTTGGCATGGAAATTACCCAGCCTGCCACCCAGATGCCGTGGGGCGAGACCGCATTTTATGCGAAAGATCCGTTCGGCAATCAGGTATGTTTTGTAGAGCAGTCCACCATCTTTGTGGGTGGGGCTGTTTCCCACGGACATAAGCCAATCATCGGCCTCGTCGGCGGGATCGGTGCCGGTAAATCCCAGGTCGGTGCAATGCTGGTGGAGCACGGGGGCAGAATCATTGCGGGCGATCCGTTGGGCCACGAAGCCCTGGAACAGCCCGAAATTATGAAAAAAATGTTAGAAATCTGGGAAAATCGAGAAATTACCCAGCCGAACGGTGCCATCGATCGCAAAAAACTGGCCGCAATCGTGTTCACCAGCCCTGTAGAACGCACCCGCCTGGAACATCTGGTGCACCCATACATTGAACGCCGGATTCGGGAAGAAATTGAAAAGGCCCAGGCAGATCACAATGTTCGGTTTGTGGTGCTGGATGCCGCAATTATGCTGGAAGCGGGTTGGAATGATGTGTGTGACAAATTAATCTTTGTGGACGCACCGAAAGACCTGCGTTTTGCCCGCATCCAGGCCCAGCGTGGCTGGACAGAACAGGATTTTGAAAGTCGTGAAGCAGTGCAGATGCCAGTCGACATCAAACGTTGCAAAGCGGATGCCATCGTTGACAACGGTGGCTGGATTGAACGCACCCGCCAACAGGTCGACGAAATCTTGGAAAATTGGCGGTTGTTGGTACATTAAGATTCTCACACACAGTTGGGAGTGAACAGCCGATTCCGGCAAAAACTCTCAGCGACACCCAACTCTTCAGGAGTTTTTCATGTCTGATGGCAAAACAGACGGTATGAAGCCGGTAAAAGTTGCACGTACACGCACGCCAAAAACAGCCAAAGCAGCGGTCGAAACGCCTGTTGCAGTCGAACAGCCCGTTACGGAACAACCAGTTGTTGTTGCAGAAGAAATTGCTGTAACACCAGTTGAAGCAGCCCCAGTTGCAGCTACCCCACCTGTGGAAGTGCCCGCACCCCCACCACCACCCAGTGTTGAAAATAACGATGTGAATGATCGTTATGAAGAGATCAAGCGTGGTGGGCTGTACATCACCGAATTGCAGCACATGTCGATGGGGCAACTGCAACAAATCGCAGAAGATTCCCAAATTCCCAAAGAAGAATGGGTGGGGAACAAAAAACAGGACCTGATCTTCAAAATCATCAAGGAGCGAGCCCGCCAGAACGGCCTGATGGTGGGGGAAGGAACGCTGGAAATCCTGCCGGATGGCTTCGGTTTCTTGCGCAGCCCCGACTATAACTACCGCCCTTGTCCGGACGATATTTACATTTCGCCCAGCCAGATTCGGCGGTTCGGCCTGCGGAAGGGTGCGGTCGTTTCTGGCCAGATTCGCCCACCAAAAGAAAATGAGCGCTATTTCGCCTTACTGCGGGTAGAAGCGATCAATGGGCAGGACCCGAACATCTTAAGCCATAAGGTGAATTTTGAGGATCTGACCCCACTGCACCCTGCAGAACGCTTTGAACTGGAAACCCCTGCGAATGAACTTGAAACGCGGGTAATCGACCTGATTACCCCGATCGGCAAGGGCCAGCGTGGGCTGATTGTGGCCCCACCGCGGACCGGGAAAACGATGCTCCTGCAGCAACTGGCAAAATCGATCCTGAAAAACCACCCTGAGTGCTACGTTTTTGTGCTGCTGATTGATGAACGGCCGGAAGAAGTGACCGACATGATCCGCAGCGTCAAAGGCCCACGCTCCGAGGTGATTTCGAGCACGTTCGATGAACCCACCAGCAGGCACGTGCAGGTGAGTGAAATTGTGATCGAAAAAGCCCGGCGGTTGGTGGAATATGGCACTGATGTGGTGATTTTCCTCGACAGTATTACCCGCCTGGCTCGTGCCTACAATGCGGAAATGCCTTCCAGTGGCAAACTCCTGTCCGGTGGGGTGGATGCCAACGCACTGCACAAGCCCAAACGCTTCTTCGGTGCCGCCCGCAACCTGGAAGAGGGGGGCTCCCTGACCATCATTGCCACCGCACTGGTGGATACTGGCAGCAAGATGGACGATGTGATCTTTGAAGAATTCAAAGGCACCGGCAACATGGAGTTACACCTGGACCGTCGCTTGGTTGACAAACGGATCTGGCCTGCGATCAATATTTCGGCCTCTGGCACAAGAAAAGAAGAACTGCTTCGTACGGAAGAGGAATTGAAATTCATCTACGTGCTGCACAAAGTGCTCAGCGATATGAATCCCGTGGAAGCGATGGAAACCTTAAGCTCCCGCCTGAAACGCACCAAAACCAACCAGGAATTCATGTCGATGATGCATTCGTAAGCTGGTTGGTCAGTCAATTCGCATCTGAATTCCACATTCGCCGTTTTCGTTCCCGTTGTTAATCAGTAGGCGAAATTGTGCATTCTTCGGTTTTGCTGGCACTTTCATAGACAAATTGCCGCAGGGCGAGCCCGGTTTGCTGCATCTCTGAGGTGGGAGAGCCCGATTCATCCAGCCCCACATTCAGGTGGGTGCGAATCCGAGCAACCAGACCGATGGTTGCCTGCAGGCGATTTTCCGGATCGTTCTGGTGTAATTGCCGGATGATATCATCCAGAAACTCGACAAAATCGTGGGCAACGGCAGTTTCCCCACGCCCGATATGGTAGACGCAAAAACTTTCAGCACAGATTCCCCTGCCACCAGTGCCACAGAATTTGCCATATAGGCGTTCGGATTTCTCTGCCAGCATGGCCCGGCGTTCTTGTGAAAGTTCACTCATTTTTCAGCTCTCGATGTTCCACATAGAGACAATCGTAAGAACGATTTGATCGGGACGAGTGGGAAAAATGAAAATAAAATGAGACCCATTCTGTGGTGCACACATCGATGGGTGTGAGACGGACGCAAAATGAGTTTTCTCTCACAATTGGCGCGTTGGAATCTCGAATCAACGCCGGAAAGGGATAAATTTCCCACTTTGAAAGAAATTTCTTTTTGCCAACTTGATTCAGACCAGTGAATAACTATAAAGTACGTTTCCTTATTTGCTGAAGTGCGATGATACGCTGCTTGATGTGGGCGTAACATCATTATATTGGGTGTTGGTTATGGCCAAGCAAGTGAATGCTTATGTGAAACTCCAGTGTCCCGGTGGGCAGGCAACCCCTGCACCGCCCGTAGGCCCCGCGTTGGGTGCCCATGGGGTGAACATTGGTATGTTTGTCAAGCAGTTCAACGATAAGACTGCACCCATGAAAGGGATGATGTGTCCCGTGGTGATTACGGTCTATTCCGACCGTAGCTTCGAATTCGTGATCAAATCGCCACCTGCAGCAGTCTTGTTAAAACAGGCAGCCGGGTTGCCGATCGAAAAGAAGAAAGCGGGCGATCTGATCCCCGCCGATCAGAAGCGTCAAGGGAAGTACAAAGGCTTCAAGGTGACCCGCAAGCAAGTGCTGGAAATCGCCGAACGTAAAAAAGACGACCTGAACGCACGCGATCTGGAGCATGCGGCACGGATTATTGAAGGTACCGCCCGTAGTATGGGGCTGACGGTCGTAGCTGAATAATTAGTTTGGAACAACCGAAACGCTGCATGATGCGTGCAGCACTCGAATAGTTGGTAGTGTAAAATGTCAACCGAAGAAACGAATCCAGTACCGTCTGCTCCTGCTGTATCTTCCGATCAGCAATCTGTGCGTCGCAAGCGTCGCCCAGGTGTGGCCCCCCGCCGTGGCAAGCAGTTGCGGAACAAAATTAAGTCCACCGTCAACAAAATCGAAAAAGAAGGGGTTCAGGCGCTCAAAAAGGCGGTTGAAACTCTCAAATCGGTTAAGCGTGCCAAGTTCGACGAAACGGTCGAAGTGCACATGAAGCTGGGTGTGGATACCCGCCAGGCGGACCAGGCGGTCCGTGGCACTGTTTCCCTGCCGAACGGCTTGGGCAAAACGGTCCGGATTCTGGTGTTCTGCCAGGGGGATGATGTTGCCAAGGCACAGGCAGCAGGTGCCGATTTCGTCGGTGGCACCGAACTGATTCAGAAGATCCAGAGTGAAAACTGGATGGACTTCGATGTGGTGCTGGCAACACAGGGAATGATGGGTCAGGTGGCTCGTCTCGGTAAGGTGCTCGGCCCACGTGGTTTGATGCCCACTCCGAAGGCGGGTACAGTGATTGCTGCCAATGGCGATGTTGCCCAGGCAATTAATGAGTTTAAAGCTGGTAAGGTGGAATATCGTGCCGACTCCGGTGGGTGCGTGCATGCAGGGGTGGGCAAAATCAGCTTCCCCGTCGACAAAATTGTGGAAAATATCCAGACCTTTGTTGACCAGATTCGTGCAGTCAAGCCTTCCGCAGTGAAAGGGATTTATGTCCAGTCGATCAGTATTTCGACCACGATGTCCCCAGGTGTGTTCGTAAACGCCTGATTTGCAAGAGTTTACATCAATTAAAACAATTAAATGTGGCGTAACTGGTCATGAGTAAGGTCGTCAAACAATACGAATACACCGCCCTTGAAAAAACCCTGGAAGGTGTCCGCGAACTGATCGTGTTGGGGCCCAGCAAAGTGGATGCCCAAACCGCTTACGAAATGCGGAAAACCCTGCGTGAAAAGAATATTCGCCTGATGATGGTGAAAAACACCCTCGCACGCAACATTCTTGCCAAGCAGGGGATTGAACTTGATGCTACGGTGTGGTCTGGTACCACCCTGCTGGCATGGGGTGGCGATTCCATCAAAGAACTTTCCAACGCGGTAGACGAGCTCGTCAAAGTTGTTGAAAAGAAAGATACCAAGGGCGATAAGAACAAAGTTGCCATCAAGACTGCTGTAGCCGATGGCCAGTCTGTTTCGATGGCAGCAGCCATGGTGATGCCCACCCGGAAGGAAGCGATTGGCGATATCCTTTCCGCGTTGCTGGCACCCGCAAGCGACATTATTGGTGGTTTGACCTCGGTGGGTAGCCAATTGGCCAGCCAGATCGAAAAGATTTCCGAAAAGGAAGCGGCTGCCTAAGGTTTCGAAACAGAAACAAATATTTGCAATTGACTATATAACAAAACAGCTATTACGATCGCCGTCAGCTTCAGCGGCACCGTTTTATTTTTAGAGAGTGAGAGATCATGAGTGAGACTGAAATCAAAGAATTGGGCGACAAGCTGGCGAACCTGACCATTATCCAGGCTGTTGCACTGAAAGACTACCTGAAAGAACAGTACAAGATTGAACCCGCCGCAGGTGGCGTGGTGATGGCAGCAGGTCCTGCAGCAGCAGCACCTGCAGCAGCAACAGAACCCACCGAATTCAACGTGATTCTGGAAGCAGGTTTCCCTGCTGACAAGAAGATCTCGTTGATCAAGGCCGTTCGCGAACAAACTGGTTTGGGCTTGGCCGAAGCCAAAGCATTCGTGGAAGGTGCTCCTAAGGCAGTGAAAGAAGGCGTGGATAAACCCACCGCCGAGAAAGTGGCCAAAGCAATGGAAGACGCTGGTGGCAAAGCGACCATCAAAGGCGTATAATTCGCTGGTTTCTTTCGGTTCCATATTCTGATCCAGCCAAGTTTTTGCTGGAACACAAGCCACTGAACAACATTTGTTACGCATCACGGTTTTTCAAACCGTGTTTTGCTTTGCGCAAAATCATATCCAAAACCACGTGGCAGCGGCATCCTGCCGCTGGTTAATGTAGCTTTCAGCCAGTGTTTTCATTAATAATCAGTGGCCACTTTGTGCACTTTCTGAGTTTGCATTAAGGATATTACGATGGCATTTGTCATGGTGGATGTTGAATCGGATGGGCCAATACCTGGCGATTATTCGATGATCTGCTTCGGTGCAGTAGTTGTCGAACCAGGCTTACAGCGGACGTTTTATGGCAGGCTGCGTCCGATTTCCGATACTTACATACCCGAAGCGTTGGCGGTCAGTGGGTTTACTCGGGATGAATGCTGGGAGTTTTCGGAACCTGCGATGGTCATGGAGCAATTTCAGGATTGGCTACACGCCAATTGCACCGGAAAGATGATGTTTGTTTCGGATAACAACGGCTTCGACTGGCAATTTATCAACTGGTACTTCCACCACTTTACGGGTGGGAATCCCTTCGGGCACAGTTCTACCAACCTGGGCTCGTTATACAAAGGGATGCAGCATAGCTTGTTTGTCAACTTCAAGCACTTGCGGAAGACGCCACATACGCACCACCCGGTGGATGATGCCCGTGGCAACGCCGAAGCGATGTTGGAAATGAAGCAAATGGGCCTGAAGTTCAATTAGAGCACGTTTGATAACATTGTGGGGGTAACGAATGAACTGATCCTGTACCACTCATTATTTATTCAACCCGCTGCTATTATTCCCTTACAGGTTCCCCACCATTTCTGGTGATCAATGCGTGTAGAATCTGTGGTGAAACGGTTTTCTTCATGATTCTCGCACTGCCATCGGCGAACGCGACAACAAATTTGTCATTCGATTGATGGCCGAAGTCAGGAAGTATCATCCCAGGTTTGTAGGGGATATCCATCGGTGCTGCCCACGGAAACGTTTGGGTTGCTTCAACGCAAATTAGCGTATTGCTTAAACCGTCTGTCACATTTGAAAAACCAATTTTCGAACTGGGATCAAAGAGAGTATTTTCTCCCACAAAACAGCGATGTGGGGTTAAGTTATTGATGGTCTTATCGTGAAGAGAAGCGTATGTGGGGATATACATTGATGTGAATTGCCTGTTTGCAGGTGAATCCCATGCTTCTGAGAGATCGATACATTGATGAATTCTTCCCTGTTCAATGTAAGGGAGTAGAGAAACACGCCAACTTAAACCCGTATTTTCCGTGTTTTGGTTGGTGACATAAGGACCTGTTAAATGACCAGTAATGGCTTCATAGTTGTGAATACCGATACCTATTTGCTTGCATTGATTTGCAGAGCGTGTGTTAAGTGCTGCAAAACGCACTTTCTGGATAGCAAACGGTACCGCCAGGATGAGCAAAGCAGAAAACAGAACTCCTAGCACGGTACCCGTAATGGCTAATACCTGGCCGCCAATCAGCCCTTTACTATTGCTGGCTTTGATGTAACCCATGATTCCCAGGATCGCCGCAACGATCCCGGTCAGCGGGCCAAAGATGATCGAAATTAGCCCCAGAATGAAGCTGGCAACGGCTAAACCATTGCCTTTGCGTGGTTCTGGATGCCTGCCACGTCGATCATTGCGGTCGTCGTCGTAGTCTTCTTCCCTTTCACGCGAACGCCTTCTCTCTCGACGGCTTCGGCTTTCTTCCGAGTAATCATACTCATCATCATCTCGATTCGATCTCATCATAGTATCCTTGGAATAGCTGGGTGAAGAGAGGCACTGATTTTTCGAATAGTGATTCTGAAAACGGAGACTACGGGAAATATTATTTTTGGTATGGTATCTAAACCCCGTTTCATTTTGTAAATCGGAGTTTTTTGTTTCAGCAAGCAGGTCTGTTCAGCGGATCAATTTCGCCTTCAATTCGCTGATCATGCGATCCAGTTCTTCGAGTGTTTTCAGCTGTAACTCATCGGTAGAAATTCGTGGTAAGCCGAGCATTTCTGCTAAGAGCTGTATTTGGCCAATTCTTTGTCCATACATCGTACCTTCTTCTCGGCCCCGCTCTTCGCCGAGTTTGAAGCCTTTTTTCTCGGCAATCTGTTCAAATGACGTTACGAATGGCATTTGATTCTCCCTCATCATTTCATTTCGAACTTTGTTAAAGTCTTCTGCAAGCTCTTCTGGTAATTCTAGCAGCCAGTCGAGCAGGCGCATGATATTCCAGACTTCATCAGAAGTTAATTTTCGATCAAAAAGTTGCCGAATCAGGCGGGCTTTATCCGCAAAGCGAAGATCTGCCTTGCCGTGGGTCAACAAACTCCGAATGCTGGCTGCCACGACCAGCCCCACGGGGCTGCGGTGGTTGGTTAATTCGTCCAGTCTTTCAGCGTAGTCGAGCAGTTTCACCAAATTGAATTCAAAGTACGAACGGGTGCCGCAAATCGAAAGATCAAAAGGTGCTGAGCGCCAGCGTGGGTCATCGTCGGCCAGAATGGCAAAACTACAGACATTTTTGCCGTATTTTTGTCGAATCCGACAGTAGTAATCAAACATTCTCTCAGGTAACTGGGGATCCCTTTGTGCCTGGACTTCAAAGTGGACAAACAGATAGTTTTCCAACGTCTCTTTCCATGGAGAATCAAATTCACGGGTCATGGGTGGGCCTTGGGAAGTCGATTTTCAGTTCATCTTACCTGAAATTCCTTCATGCAAGTACCGGACAATACATAAACTTGAGTCAGGCCAGGATTGTGCTCTTAACGCGATTTCTTGCAGCGATCCTGGCTGAAATCCACCGGTGCGTTTGTGGTGAGAATACTCACCGCACCCGTTGTGGGGCAATAAGATAACTGTTATGGCGAAACACGGACCAGCAACGACAGACGATATCGTTCCGGAACCCCCCACGTCTGGTGGGGTGGAAAACGCAGAATACACGGTGGTGGCACGCCGGTACCGCCCACAGCAATTTACACAACTTGTGGGCCAGGATGCCGTTGCGCGTTCGTTGGCGAATGCCATCCAGAACGATCGCGTGGCTCATGCCTACCTGTTTACCGGTGCACGTGGGGTGGGCAAAACCTCGACGGCACGGATTCTGGCCAAGTGCCTGAACTGTGCGGAAGGTCCCACGATCAGCCCGTGCGACCGCTGCCCGATGTGCGTGGCCATTACTGCTGGCGAAGATATCGATGTGCAGGAAATCGATGGTGCCAGTAACCGTGGTATCGACGAGATTCGGGCAATTCGCCAGAATGTGGCCGTTCGCCCCGCCCAGTCGCGGTACAAAATCTACATCATCGATGAAGTTCACATGCTGACCGGGCCAGCATTCAACGCACTGTTGAAAACACTGGAAGAACCCCCGCCTCATGTGAAGTTCATTTTTGCCACCACGGAAGTGCAGAAAATCCCCATCACCATCCTGTCGCGTTGCCAGCGTTTCGATTTCGGAACGATTACCCCCGCCCGGATTCTGAATCGCCTGCAGGAAATTGTGGCGGCAGAGGGGATGAATGCGGAAATCGACGCACTGAAACTGGTGGCACAACGTGCCCACGGTTCGATGCGGGACGCCCAATCGCTGCTGGAACAGCTTCTGGCTGCGGGAGACGGCCAGTTAACAGTAGAATTGATTCACAGTCTGCTGGGCACAGCCACCGACGACCGGGTGGTAGCGATTGCCGATGGCATCCTGAACCACAACCCGGCTACTGGCCTGCAACTGATCGCTCAGGCGGCAGAAGATGGCCTGCAGATGGGGGAATTGCTGGACCAGTTGATCGAATATTGGCGTTATCTGATGCTGATTCAGGCCACCAATGGGCAGTTTCGGGATTTCCAACTGACGGTGGAAGCCAGCGAACAGGTGGTAGCCCATGCCCAAATGACTACGCTGGACACGGTTTTGGCGGGGCTTGAAATTTTAACTTCGGCCAAAAATCGGATGAAACTGACAGGCCAGCACCAGGTGGTTCTGGAAATGACGGTGGTGCGGTTGTGTCGTCTGGAAGAAATGCTTTCTGTCAGCCAGATCATTCAATGGCTCAAACAGGGTGGTGCCAGTTCGGCTGGTAATTTGAGTAATTTACCCACCCGCGCAGGTGCGGTAGAAAATCTAAAAAAAAACTCCTTAACCGCGAAAAATCAGGGAATTCCGACGCCCACGGAGAAAATTAGTTCGAACGGTCTAAACCCCTCGGAGAAGGTCGAGCTGAATGACGCAACTCTCAACAGGGTATGGAGTTCCGTCAAATCTCAGGCAGGGATTATGCATGGGGGAGAGCTGGGAAAAGCGGCCAGCATAGCAATTCGTGGGCCAAACACACTGGTATTGACCTTCTCTGCACACTATAATCACTCATATGACTACTGTTCCGACCCCAAACGGGTGGCGAAAGTCGAGGAACATCTCCGCACGTTGACGGGAAGTTCATGGAACTTTCGCCTCGAACGCGACCAGTCGGCAGGCCCCGAAACTGCCCGCACCCCAAGTGCGGGTGAGGAAGCCAGAAGCCATCAGGAAAAAGTGAAGCAAATTCCATTAGTGAAAGGGCTTCTCGAGGTTCTGGAAGCGCGGTTGCTGAAAGTGGACGACGAATTTGGTTCTGCTGTCGCCACTGTTGTGGATGATGGCGATGGTGTATCTCTCACCGGTGAAGGTGCGAGTGACCTGGAAAATGAAGAAACGATGAGTGAAGGTGATCCCTTCATCGAATGAGGTAACAATGTTCAAGGAACTCGGCCAGATGATGAGTCTGATGCGCAACCCGCAGAAGATTCAGGAAGCCATGGGCAAAATGCAGGAAAACCTGGCGAAAATCATCGTGGAAGGTTCTGCAGGTGGGGATTTGGTCAAAGTAAAGGTGAATGGTCGCTTCGAAGTGGTGCACTGCGATATTACCGAAGCCGCGATGCAGATGAACGACCGCGAAATGCTTGCCGACCTGGTGCTGGCTGCCACCAACGTGGCCATGGGCAAAGCCCGCGAAGAGGTGGCAAAATCGCAGGTGGCCATGGCGAACGAAATGGGTGTGGCACTCCCACCTGGAATGCAGGGTTTATTCCCCAGCTAGGAAATAACATCACGTGAATGAATCACTTGGTCCGTTAGGGCGGCTGATCAGCGAATTGGTGAAATTACCCGGGATCGGACCAAAGTCTGCGGAACGGATTGCCCACTTTTTACTGGCGGAAAATGCCCGCAACGCGGTGGCACTGGCAGACGCACTCCATCAGGTGGCACGGGATGTTCACCCCTGCCCGATCTGCTTCAACCTGACAGATCATGAAAAGTGCGAAATCTGTGCCAGCAATCGGCGGGATACCAGCATTATCTGCGTGGTGGAAACCCCACGCGATCTGGCAATGTTTGAACGGGCAGGCACCTTCCGTGGTGTCTACCACGTGCTGGGTGGGCGATTGGCCCCACTGAGCAACATGGGGCCGGACAAACTGACTTTTGACGCACTGCTGGAGCGGGCGATGGCACCAGAAGTGCTGGAAATTATCCTTGCCACCAGCCCGACAATGGAAGGGGATGGTACCGCCCTGTTTGCAGCGAACCTGCTGCAACGCACCAACAAAAACGTTACCCGACTGGCGCGAGGACTGCCCAGTGGGGCATCGATCGAACTGGCGAACACTCAAATGCTGGCCGATGCCCTGGAAGGGCGAAGGTCGATGGATTAACAGCTACTTTCCGGAGAGGTTTCACGTTCGATGAAAATGGGGATTGATCTCTCGGGGCAGATGATCCAAACCCAGCGGCAAGTACTTTCCCGCCTGCAGATCCAGGCGATGAAAATACTGCAGATGCCGCAGGTGGAGTTGGACGCACGCATCGAGAAGGAACTCGAAGAAAATCCAGTCATCGAACTTCGCCGTGCCGAAGTAGAGGATTTTGGGGATGCACCGGCGATGGATGCGATGGTTGCCCCCGATACCCCCTTAAAACACGATTTAAGCGACCCTGGTGCCTCGCAGGAATTTGAGCGGCTGGATGCTCTGGATATCGACTGGGGTGGGTATTTTAATCAGGAAGATGCTGGCCCCACGCGGGCCACGGGCGAGGAACGGTCAGATCAGAAACTGGATGCGATGATGAACATCCAGGATCGACCGATTTCCCTTCACGACCACCTGTTTGAACAGCTTCCCGAGCTGAATCTGAACCCGCAGGAATTATTGCTGGTTCTGCACATCATTTCCTACATCGACCCCACTGGTTACGTGGGGAAACGTGACGAACAGGACCAGTTTCAACCGGTTTCCCTGGCCGAAATTGTAGAACAGTTTAATCAGCGTCAGACTAATCCAGAATTGGAATCGGCTGAAGAAGAAAAATACCTCGCCACACTGTCGGATGCTGAAGGCTGCCTTGAATTAATTCAGATGCTGGACCCACCTGGGGTGGGGGCACGCGATCTGCGGGAGTGCCTGTTGCTGCAGGTGCCACAGGAACACCCACAGTACGGATTGATTCAGACGATTATCCAAAAACATCTGGAAGATATTGCCCACAATCGCCTGCCGCTGGTGCAGAAGCACACTGGTGCATCGCTGGAAATGATTCAGGCGGCGATTGAATTTATCCAGACACTGGATCCCAAGCCGGGCAACCGTTTTCAGCACGAAACCACCCCCTATGTGCTGCCAGACCTGATCATTGAACAGAATGCGGATGGGGAATATGAAGTAAAAATTGTCAACGACTGGGTGCCACGGCTGCGGATTCCGAAACGCTATCTGGACATGGCCCGGAACCCCAATAACGACGAAAAAACCCGCACCTACCTGCGGGAAAAACTGAATTCAGCACAATGGCTGCGAAATGCCATTTTGAAACGGCGGGAAACCTTACAGAAAGTCACTGAAGCAATTGTGCGGCACCAGCGGGCATTTCTGGATTCCGGCCCGGATTACATCGAGCCGCTACGGATGCAGGAAATCGCCGAACAGGTGGGTGTGCACGTTACCACCGTCAGCCGGGCAGTGGATGATAAATGGGTAATGACCCCCAAGGGAATGTTCCCACTGAAACGCTTTTTTGTGGGTGCCGCGAAAAACAAGGATACTGGCGAAAGTATTCCCTGGGAGAAAGTGAAAGCCGCACTCACCGAAATGATCCAGAACGAAGACAAGTCTAACCCGCTCTCCGATGAAGAGCTGTACCACCGGCTGGAAAAGGCAGGCTATCCTGTCAAACGCCGCACCATCACCAAATACCGCAAGGTGCTGAACATCCCCTCCAGCCGCGAACGTCGAAGCTGGGTAGAAAGCAACTGAAAATCCGGCCCCACTTGTGGGTTGGCACTTTGGATTGCTTTTTGAAGGAAATGGGTGTCAGCTTCGTCCTTCCCACGAACTTTCGAATCCAGGTCAGTTGGCTCGATGTACTTCCTGGGTTCAATTCTCCTAATAACCTAACCGGGATGGGTTAACATTCGAGTGAACTTGAACGTGCGAATGCTCTACAAATATTGTTCATTTTAAATCTACACCATTGCTGAATAGAACAAATGTGGCACAGCGTTCGCGATCATTCGAGGTCTTGCTTCAGGCACGAAGTGCCGTCTAGGTCCAGCCCAGTCCGTAAGGGCCATTGATGTGAAGGTCTTGGACATCATTTTTTTGCTCGCTTCATCACCCTAAAGACTGAATCGTGGCAAGTTGTCTGTTTCAGTTTTTGGGGTTTTGGATTTGGAATTTTTGTAGGATCTGTACGCCCTACTTTGCTTTTTGCCCACTTCTTTTTCCACAGATTGCCCAATAATTCAGTTAGTCTTTCTAATATCCCCACTTCTTGTTTGATCCCTTGAAGCAGCATCTGCACATCGCGCGTTCGAAGCAATCGCGTTGCGGCCATCACCTCATCTCGGATATCTCGCCAGAGCATTTCGCCAGATACTTCATCTATTTTCTTTCCGTTTCCGACCGAAATATGCCATTTGATTGCTTCTGTAATGTTAAATAAAATGAGGCAAAGCGATGCTTGTATTAAACCAGCCTCTGGACTGGTACCTATCAAGTGACGCAACTGAAACACTTTTGTAATCGTCGCGTATACACGCTCAATATCCCAACGATAGCGATATATCTCTGCGATGTCGTCTGCAGGGTATCGTTTCGAATCGGTCAGGTCTGTTAGTAGTTGTATCTGCACTTTATCGCGGATAATGCTCAGTCGGCGTACTGCGATCAATTTCGTATTCTTTTGACTTGTGATCCAGCCATGTTCTTCGATAAGTTTTCGGCCATATCGGTCTTTGCCAATTCTCGCTGGTTTTTCCGGATCTTGAATAAATTGGGTAATGCTTGCAACTCGTAAAACAAAATGGCACCCGTCATCCTTGATCATTGCAATATGCTTGTAGAAACCATAGCATCGATCCGCCACAATTAATTTCTCGCCGCAATGGTCTTTCAGCTGTTGCAAAAGTGGAGCTAACAAGCGTGTTTCACTTGCTTCTCCATCCAATTCCGAAGCCATTTCCATTACCAGACCAGTACTCAGATTCACTGCAACAAGTGCTTTCCCTCCAAGCAATTTTGATGCATTTTGCTTGCTTATTCTTAAAGGAAGAAGGCGCCGCATCGTATGCTTAATTACTTTGCCATCAACGGCGACAACAGTAAGTTTGCAAAGAGATTTTGGTAATTTAGAAGTCATTTTTCTTGGCAAAAGCTTTGAAATAGCCCGATAGGAATGCGAAAGGAGCCCCGCCCCAACCTCTGGCGGCATATGCGCTAATTTGTCATAAAACGCTTTGAGCGATGTAGGCAATTCACCGTTTTCAGATGCATCGATCAGACGAGCCCTGGCAGAGTGATCGGGAGAAATCAGTGAATCTCGCAACAATTGGAAAAATGAAGAGAATGTCAAAATACGAGTGTAGGTGCGTCCACGATTTGATTGATAGATCGCTTCAAGCGTATTATTTTGGAAAATGTCATCAAGCATGAGGAAAGCGGCTTCGGCTAAAGGTAGGCGTGATAAAGCCTCTGAAGCGAATGAATTTGAAGTCATCTGTCAATCCTTGACAAAACATAAAACCTTACTCTTAAAGAACTTAGCCAAATCCTCCCAGCAGTTCAAGACCTTCACACCAATGGAGTCAACAGACCCGGTTCTACACGACCAGACTCTGCAAGGTGGCTTCATAATCAATACCGAGATCCCCGTAACGACCTTGCGGTTCAATGCCCGGATGCAACTCGCCTCGCTGTCTGTCCTGCCGTTTGCCCTTTCTCAGGAAGCTGTAGATCGACTGCGGCAAAGAGGTGAACAAGAGATCGTTGAATTATTTCATGCACGCCGAATCGAGCTTGAGGTCTTTTATCCGGCCGATTTCGAGACGACTTCAGGTTCCTGTGTGAAGGGAGTGGTTCGGTTCACGGAATGCAGTTCTTCTGGGGAAGCGGTGGGCGAAGTGATAGTTGTCTCAGCCTTCAAGATCGTGCCAAAAGACATCTCCGTTCTATCCAGATTCGGCCAAACTATTGGCCAGCTGGTGGGATGACAAGCTAATGAAACGAATTGAGTGCATCCATGCAATGGTGGCAGGTGTGGTGACTTCCAGCAGTTTGGGGTGTTTGTCTGTTATTTGGCGTTCCTGATTAGCCAGCCAGATAACTTTGAAAATCACTTGTAGGCCATACCAGATCCGAATATGCCGTTATCGAAAGAGTGGGAAGTAGTACTTGAACTGGGCTGAGTTGACGGGTGTTGTCGTCTGTACTTGGCATCTCTGGTTGGTCAGGGCTACCAAGATTTCGATGCCCGATTATTTCTGTAGGCACGAAGTGCCGTCTAGGTGTAGCCCAGTCCGTAAGGGTCCGTAAGGGCCATTGGTGTGAAGGTCTTGAACTGCTGGGAGGATTTGGCTAAGTTCTTTAAGAGTAAGGTTTTATGTTTTGTCAAGGATTGACAGATGACTTCAAATTCATTCGCTTCAGAGGCTTTATCACGCCTACCTTTAGCCGAAGCCGCTTTCCTCATGCTTGATGACATTTTCCAAAATAATACGCTTGAAGCGATCTATCAATCAAATCGTGGACGCACCTACACTCGTATTTTGACATTCTCTTCATTTTTCCAATTGTTGCGAGATTCACTGATTTCTCCCGATCACTCTGCCAGGGCTCGTCTGATCGATGCATCTGAAAACGGTGAATTGCCTACATCGCTCAAAGCGTTTTATGACAAATTAGCGCATATGCCGCCAGAGGTTGGGGCGGGGCTCCTTTCGCATTCCTATCGGGCTATTTCAAAGCTTTTGCCAAGAAAAATGACTTCTAAATTACCAAAATCTCTTTGCAAACTTACTGTTGTCGCCGTTGATGGCAAAGTAATTAAGCATACGATGCGGCGCCTTCTTCCTTTAAGAATAAGCAAGCAAAATGCATCAAAATTGCTTGGAGGGAAAGCACTTGTTGCAGTGAATCTGAGTACTGGTCTGGTAATGGAAATGGCTTCGGAATTGGATGGAGAAGCAAGTGAAACACGCTTGTTAGCTCCACTTTTGCAACAGCTGAAAGACCATTGCGGCGAGAAATTAATTGTGGCGGATCGATGCTATGGTTTCTACAAGCATATTGCAATGATCAAGGATGACGGGTGCCATTTTGTTTTACGAGTTGCAAGCATTACCCAATTTATTCAAGATCCGGAAAAACCAGCGAGAATTGGCAAAGACCGATATGGCCGAAAACTTATCGAAGAACATGGCTGGATCACAAGTCAAAAGAATACGAAATTGATCGCAGTACGCCGACTGAGCATTATCCGCGATAAAGTGCAGATACAACTACTAACAGACCTGACCGATTCGAAACGATACCCTGCAGACGACATCGCAGAGATATATCGCTATCGTTGGGATATTGAGCGTGTATACGCGACGATTACAAAAGTGTTTCAGTTGCGTCACTTGATAGGTACCAGTCCAGAGGCTGGTTTAATACAAGCATCGCTTTGCCTCATTTTATTTAACATTACAGAAGCAATCAAATGGCATATTTCGGTCGGAAACGGAAAGAAAATAGATGAAGTATCTGGCGAAATGCTCTGGCGAGATATCCGAGATGAGGTGATGGCCGCAACGCGATTGCTTCGAACGCGCGATGTGCAGATGCTGCTTCAAGGGATCAAACAAGAAGTGGGGATATTAGAAAGACTAACTGAATTATTGGGCAATCTGTGGAAAAAGAAGTGGGCAAAAAGCAAAGTAGGGCGTACAGATCCTACAAAAATTCCAAATCCAAAACCCCAAAAACTGAAACAGACAACTTGCCACGATTCAGTCTTTAGGGTGATGAAGCGAGCAAAAAAATGATGCCCAAGACCTTCACACCAATGGTCTGTTGACTCCGGGTCCACCGTGCGGAGACTCAGTTCCCCTTGTCCTCTGCTTCCTGGCACGCCACCGATACTTATGGGCGGGTGAAAACCCAAGGCACGAGGTTGGTCATCGATATCAGGGTGAACCCAGAATCCCCCGCAGGGATAGGATTCCATCCACAGTAAAGTCAGCTCTTCCAGGCCCCGCTGTTCAAGCACATAACAGATAACTCTCAGTAGGATCTTTTCCACTTGATTGTCCTCGGAGATAGTGATTCTAATGGGAATTATTCTCATTGATTACTTGCATTGCGACGCAAATAACGGCAGTTATTCCGGTTGCTGATAACCTGCTGCCAATTCCTGCAGCCGTCATTTTCTCGAAAGCGGGAAGCCTTGCTTTCTTCTACGAAAGTGTCAACTTTCTAAGCCTATGGTGACTTGAAACAGAACCCAGGGAATTAATTATTACCCATTGGAGCCGGCCTGAATCGACTTCAGGTCGGCGCGGGCACCATTGTAATCGATATCAAACTGCTCTACCTGTGGGTCTGGTTGAATTCCCCACGCCTGGCAAGCATTGCGATAAAGCGATGGCCACCAGTTGTGGTGCTCGGTGAGGCCGGAATCCCGCACTTCTTCCCAGTTGCTTAAAATCCGAGACCAGCATTCATCGCCATACGCCAGTGCCTGGTGGAGATTCTCAAATTCCGGTACATACCAGGTGCGGCCAATTGCGGCATGCAACACCTCATCGGCCCAGTCGAAATCCTGGATTGTCGCCATCAGTGGCACACCAGACTCCTGGGCCACTTCCCATTCATACCGTTTTCCGGTTCTGGTCATCAATCCCTGTTCGATGAAATACAACACTGCGTGGCGTTCCTGTGCGGTGCATTCCGTGTTCAGCCGCATCGACCAGTTGAAGGTGATGCGTGCCAGTTTCCAGTCTACCCCCTGTGCGACAAAGCCCACTTCACCCATCATGGCGTGGCGGGCCTCATCCCACAGTTGGCGGGTCATATCACGGTAGTATTCCCACGGTTTTCCTTTGGTTTCGTAGATGATGCTGGACATCATTTCCGGCACATCGATCTCCCGCAGCCGTTTGAACAGCATCATCAGCGTTTTAGGCTTCGCAGGCAGGGTGGGATCGTAAATAAAGGCTTCCGCATTAACACCCTGATTCCAGAGATCTTCAAATCGCTCATCCCGCTGTGGGACGGGATCATAGCGAAAGCCAGCCTGGGAATAAATGGCGTGCGGCACTGGCCCTGTGCTGCCACTGCCATCAATTGACCCCGCCGCATCCAGGCAATCCTGTAAAACGGCCTCCCAATGTTTGGAAGCGGTGCGGTCTTCTTCTTCCACGACCGCAGCAATGGCATGTTCGCCGTATTCGATCAGATCCAGCAGTTCCAGATGGGCAAATCGCAGCACCCGCACACTGGGTGCATCGGTCAAGCGATTGGTTTCGTCCATATAACGAGTGATCGCACCGAGCAGGTTCGGAATCACCACTTCATAGATGCCGATCAGCAGTTCCGCAGTGTTGGGAGCACACTGAATCTCCTTCATCAGCATTTCCAGCCCATCGTGGGGGATTTTGTCCAGCCCCAGGGGTGGTTCACGCATTTCACCAATTCGGGTGCGGAGTGCCTGCACATGTTCTGCACACAGATAGGCATGGTGGGCAAAGCCCGATTTCAGTTCGTAAATCGGCTGCGATGGGATTTTGCTGATCAGGATTTCGTGCAGGCGACGGAAAATAAAGTGAAAACGCTTTAATCTGTCCGTGCACTGCTCCACCGACATGCCTGGTTTGCTGGCTTCTGCAAATGATGCCAGCCCCGCTAACGGTGGGAGGTTCTTGAAACTCTGGTAATTCTTGAGAGGTGCCATGGTTGTACCGCTTCGCAGTGAAAATCTACTTAATGATTAGTTTAGTGCATAATCGATGTGCAAGTCTGAACTTCCAGGTCAATCGCAGGTTACTTGAATAACCTTGGTTTTCCAAAGAATTTTTTGCTGTCATTCTGAGAAATCATCCATTCATTCAATTCCTGCCGCATCGTTTGCAGGTGCTTGGTATATTCTGCGACACCAGCCAGATTATTCATCTCGTGTGGGTCTTGTTTTAAGTCGTACAACTCTTCTGCAGGACGCCGCCGATAGCGCTGCACAATAGTTGCCGCCGCAGGATCATGTTCTGCTTTGGTCACCCATGATTCCCAATAGGGAACACCATCGCGGTCCGGGACCGGCCCACGGTCGATATGCGTGCTGTATTCGTGCTGTGGATAGAGGTTCAGAATATACTTATAACCATCCTTTCGTAAGCATCGCATCGGAGTCACATTCATATCGCCATCTCCGGAGTGCGTTGCAAAAATGCGATCTCGGTGCGTTGATTTTTTCCCAAGGATAACTTGCAGGAAAGATTGACCATCGAGCTTATCGGGAACTTTCCCGCCTGCCACTTCAATTAAAGTTGGCAAAAGATCTGTCCATTGAACGATGGCATCGGAACGGGTACCAGCTTTGATAACTCCAGGCCATTCCAGAATGAGTGGTACACGTATTCCAGCATCGTACAGGTTCCATTTGCCAAATGGCCATTGTGCACCGTGGTCAGATGTGTAAAGGAACAGGCAGGCATCACCAAGATATTTTTTCACCAGTTGTCTTGTTTCACCCAGTTCCCGGTCAGCAATAGAAATGTCAGCGTAGTACCGTGTTCGAAATTCGCGTGTGAGAGCAGTATCTATGGAAGTGGGTGGCAGGGTAATTTTTCTGGGATCATATGCACTTTTTTTCGCCCACGGAACATGCGGTTGTGGCGTGCCCACAAACAGTGCCAGGGGCTTTTTCGAAGTGCGTGTTGCGAGAAAGTCTGCCACCGCACTGACATCGTGCAGTTTATTGATCTGGTCGAAGCCGTGCCTCCTGGCATCCATTACATTGTGGGCTACTTTACCGAACGCTGCGGTTTCATATCCTGCTTTTCTTAAAACTTCTGGCAACGAACCAACATCATCTTTCTTAAACGAATGATTGGCTTCGGCTCCATTTCTAGCGGGCATTAATCCAGTCAGCAGTGCCGCTCGGCTGGGAGCACAACTGGGCGATGCAACAAAGGCGTTTGTCATCACACATCCCGCATCTGCAAGTGCCTGCATTTCTGGAGTGCGAACATCTTTGGCACCGTATGGGGTGCTATCCAACTGGCCATGATCATCGGATAAAAACACCACGATGTTTGGCTTCTCTGGTAGATCTGCTGCTGGAATAGCCAGGATGCTTTGGAAGAAAAATGCTAAGAGAATTATGTGTCGCATAGATAGTATCCGTCACTCCAGAGGCAGTTTATTGAACAGGCCCAGGGGATCCCCACAGTGGGGCGATATTCGATTTGTTCCACGTATCCCAGGCCGATTGCAGCTCCTTTACTTTATCTGATTCTTTCGAAGCAAGATCGATTGTTTCACCAATGTCCTGCTTCAAGTGGTATAGCTTTGCAGCAGAGAGGCCACTCTTTCCCTCTGCAGCAAGATCATAACGCACCAGTTTCCAATCACCACGACGGATTGCCATCTGTTTTCCAAATCGCCAGTACAAGGCCTCGTGGGGTATTTCTGTCGCTTTGTCTTTCTCCAGCAGATAAGGCAGTAAGTTTACACCTTCCAGTTTCCAGTCTTCTTTTGGTGTGATGCCTGCAATCGCGAGAGATGTGGCATGCAGGTCAAGCTGGATTACCGGGCGATCGTCTTTAGCCGGTGATAGTTTGCCTGGCCAGTTAAGAATAAATGGCACTCGGATCCCACCTTCCAGCGTGGTGCGTTTCGACCCTCGGAGAGGGGCATTGTTGGAGGCATTGACAGTAACGCCTTTCATTGTCGGGCCACCGTTATCACTGATAAACATCACCAGAGTATTTTCCGATAATTTCAGATCAGTTAATGTCTTTGAGATTGAACCTACTGCATCGTCCATGGCGCTCATCATGGCTGCGTATGTGCGGCGGTTTTTATCAGCAATGGAGGCAAACTTATTCAGTCTTGGATCGTCTGCCTGCAT
Source organism: Zavarzinella sp. (assembly GCA_041399155.1). Classification (NCBI taxonomy): domain Bacteria; kingdom Pseudomonadati; phylum Planctomycetota; class Planctomycetia; order Gemmatales; family Gemmataceae; genus Zavarzinella; species Zavarzinella sp. The sequence continues at coordinate 19,532 of JAWKTI010000008.1, read as the reverse complement.
TGGAGTGTGAACTGCATTAAAGGTGACGTATAAGAAAAACGGCTTTGTTTGATTTGCTTTGATAAATGCTACCGATTCGCGAGCAATTGCATCTGTCAGGTAGGTATTGTCACCAGCAGGTTCCGTTCCACGCAAGATCCCCATGGGGCGAAAGTAATCGTGGGCCCCACCAAGAAAACCATAAAAGTCATCAAAACCACGTTTCTGTGGGTGATGCTCTGGAGAATTCCCTAAGTGCCATTTGCCTACCATCCCGGTGCGGTAGCCTGCTGATTTCAGTCGATCGGCAACTGTTTTTTCTGCGACAGGCAACCCTTGCTTTGGGCCTTTTCCTGCGGGGTTAAACTCGTGACCGAAACGAGTCTGATATCGCCCACTCAGCAATCCAGCCCGAGTGGGGGAGCAATATGGCCCAGTAACATAGCCACTAGTGAAGGCAACACCCGTTTTTGCGAGTGCATCGATATGTGGAGTAGGAATATCTTTGCAGCCTTGAAAACCAACATCTGCATAGCCCATATCGTCGCCCACGATCAATACGATATTTGGCCGAACCTGACCCTGGGCAGTCCCCAGCATCAGCAACGTGTGAAAAGCGAACACAATTCCAAAATATTTCATGAGGTTGCCTGCACAATGTTTGTAACTTCAATTGGCCACCAAACGATGCACAATGTTAACAGGTCAGGTGGGGGTGATGATCTTGTATTGAAACATACCACAGCGGGAATGATCAGTCCATGAAAATCAAATCACATGGCACAGACCATTGCAATGCTTGATGAATTTGTGCCTGAAATTGATTGAAAAACCAATCGAAAATGTTGAATAAGGGAGACGCAATAACCCAAAAATGTGGGATCTAAAGAAATGCTTTCATCCCACGAATCTGGATCATTTCTTAGTACATGTCGTCGTAGCCTTCGCCGCCGCCTTTCTTCTTCTCATCGTCCTTGGGTGCGTCTGCCACCAGAGCATCCGAGGTCAGCAGCAAGGTAGAAACGCTGGCTGCGTTCTGAATGGTGCTGCGAACCACTTTGGCTGGGTCGATGATACCGGCTTGAATCATATCGACGTATTTATCGTTACGTGCATCGTAGCCGAAGGTGGGGGAGCTGTTTTCCAGCACTTTGGCTGCAACGATGTTGCCATCAACACCTGCATTGAACGCAATCTGAGTGATTGGTGCTTTGCAGGCCCGCAGCACAATGTTGTAACCCACTTCTTCGTCGTGGCTCAGGCCGGATGGTTTCAGGCTGGCAGTGGCACGCAGCAGTGCAATGCCCCCACCTGGCAGGATCCCTTCCTGATTCGCAGCGCGGGTGGCGTGCATTGCGTCTTCCACACGCATTTTCTTTTCTTTCACTTCGCTTTCGGTCGCACCGCCAACGTTGATCTTGGCCACACCACCGGACAGTTTGGCAATCCGTTCCGACAGCTTTTCGCGGTCGTAATCGCTGGTGCTCTTGTCGAGTTCACGCTGGATCATGGCAATACGAGCCTGAATGGCTTCTTTCTTGCCTTCACCTTCAATGATGGTAGTGTTGTCTTTGTCGATCTTCACTTTCTTGGCACGGCCCAGGTCGCCAATTTTGACGTTTTCCAGTTTCACGCCCAGATCTTCGAAGATCGCCCGGCCACCGGTCAGAATGGCAATGTCTTCCAGCATTGCTTTACGGCGATCGCCGTAACCAGGTGCCTTGACTGCGGCACACTTGAAGACGCCAGGCTGGCGGATCTTGTTAACCACCAGTGCGGCAAGAGCATCACCTTCCACATCTTCGCAGATAATCAGGATAGCTTTGCCTTGGCGCAGCACTTCTTCCAGTACGGGTGCGAGATCGCGAATCGAACCGATCTTCTTTTCGAACACGAGGATGTATGGTTCATCCAATTCGCATTCCATCGATTCGGCATCGGTCACGAAGTAAGGGGAGATGTAGCCACGATCGAACTGCATCCCTTCCACAAACTCGTGGTTGGTTTCGAGGGTTTTACCTTCTTCCACGGTCAGCACGCCATCTTTGCCCACTTTGGCCATGGCACCGGCAATGATTTTGCCGATCACATTGTCGTTGTTGGCTGCGATGGTGGCTACGTTTTCGAGGTCGAGTTCGTTCTTGACAGGAATGGCCATTGCTTTAACAGCGGCAACGATGTCTTCAACGGCTTTTTCAATCCCACGCTTCATCAGCATGGGGTTGACGCCGGAGACCACTGCTTTCAGGCCTTCGTTGTAAATGGCTTCTGCCAGCACCGTTGCGGTGGTGGTGCCATCGCCAGCGGTATCGGAAGTTTTGCTGGCAACTTCACGCACCATACGGGCACCCATGTTTTCGTATTTGTCTTCCAGTTCGATTTCCCGTGCCACGGTGACACCGTCTTTGGTAACGGTGGGGGAACCAAACGATTTCTGGATAATGACGTTGCGGCCTTTCGGTCCGAGGGTCACTTTCACGGCTTTGGCCAGTTTGGAAACGCCCCGTTTCATAGCTTCACGGGCTTCCTGATCAAATGCAATCTGCTTCGCGCTCATATTCGTTGTAACCTCTTATCTAGTAAATACTTGTGAATAAATTATTATCGGGTGGAAATTATTCGATCACTGCCAGCACGTCGTCTTCCCGCATAATCAGGTGCTCATCGGAAGTGGCAACTTGTTGCTTCACTTCGTCACCTGCCCATGAAGTAAAGAGGACGGTATCGCCTACTTTGACCTGCATGGCAGCGCGAGTGCCATCTTTTTTCATTTTGCCCGGACCCACAGCCAGCACTTTGCCTTTCTGTGGTTTTTCACGTGCGTTATCCGGCAGCAGAATACCGCCGGCAGTTTTTGTTTCGCTGGTTTCTCGCTGAACCAGGATTCTGTCATCAAGTGGCTGGATGGCCATGCAATATACTCCACCGAAAAGATTCAAATAATCTGCTGGAGATGTGTGCAATTTTTGTGCCAAAGAGAAATTATTATTCGTAAAGTGTTGTTTGACAGGGGTTTAGGAATATCGAGCGAAATAAAATCGAGCCCAAAATGACAGGATTCGCCACCCCCACCGTGGCGAGACTGTCTTTTTGGCAGTCTGCCAGATTATGAATAATTGCTCATTTATGAAGGCAATACCCAACGAACTTGTTCTTGCTGGTGAGGAGGCATTTCTTCGCCTTTTTCAACTTCAATCACTCAATCTAACTTTGGTTGTTGTGCCAGGTTGGTTTCACACATCCAATCCCAAACGTTAATCAGTGTGCCACCGTCGAAAATCTCAAACTCGACCAGGTACATTTTGTACTTGGTCAGTCATTTGAATTAAATTAATTCAGAGTATTTTCGTAGTTCAGCAACTGTTTGTGCTAATCCCTGTGCTTCCAGCGTTGTTAAATATTCACTTACCGTTTTGGGGCACTTTTTCAAACTGGCACGGTGTTTTTTTGCGGCGGTGCAGACGATATTTGGTGCCAGATCCAGTTGATAATTCAAAAACGCGTCCGGGTGAAGTGTTTCAATGCCGTAGGGTTGAAGGCTGGCAACTGGAAAGTCCCGTGCGTTGAATGTCACGATAACATCTGCACCTGCGCGAATGGCTGCTGCCATCACATGCCGATCGTTCTCATCAGGAAGTTGCAAAGAAGGAATCAAATCTTCAAAACCAGTGACCAGACAATCACGAACGTGGGCATCCATCAGGTCGCGGGTTCGCTGTAACTGTTCGGGCTTCAGATCGGGGCGGTCTCGCAATACGCTACGTATCCACTCGTCGTGTATCATCGCACTCCATTTTGCCCGGAACAGGTCGGTTAGGGCTAAGTGCATCAGAAAATCACGCAACGGTGCTGGATAGAGCACACAGGCATCGTAAACAACCGTAAAGTGGCTCAAGCCTCGTACCCCATCCCTAGTTCTTCCGCTTGTTGAGTGAGTTTTTCCAACGCTTCCAGTCGCTGGCGATCTGTTTCCCGCTTATATACCATCAAATCCTGGAACAGAATGCGTCGGTGCGTTCCCACTTTGCGAAAAGGAATCACGTTCTTGTCCAGTTGCTCGATCAGAAATGGTCGCGATACGTTGAGAATATCTGCCGCCTGTTGGGTAGTCAGTTCCGCATGTATCGGAATAATGGTGACGGCATTCCCCTGTGCCATCTGCGTCAGAATATCGTTCAAAAGGCGAAATGCCGAAACAGGTATCGACACCGTCTCTTCTTGATCAGAATCGGAACCTATACGCAGTTTGAACTCGGTTCGTGCCTTACTTTTCCCCAGCAATCGCACCAGTTGGCGACTGCTTTCCTGCGCCAGAGCTGTTTCCTCCGGCGTGGGTGCAACAGTTTCCAATCGTTCTTCAAGTGTAATTGTCATCCGTTGATTCCCATCTCTGTCAGGTAGCTGACACGCGTTGCCATCTCTTCATGATAGCATCTAAACGCAATAAACGCAGCAGACGAAGCAAACGCAATTGTCAATTCCGTTTTCATCACGGAATCTACGCCAAAATGCTGAGCGCAAGGTTTTTTGCCTGAATTGGTCTGAATCGTGCGGCTTTGCTACATGAAATGGAGTTTGCGCCTGCAGCGAGGAACTTTACTTCTGCAACTGCTTTTCAAAAAAGCGGTACACGTCTGGGGTGGCTTCCCGCACAATCAGCAGATGTTCGATATCATCGTATTCCCGGTATTCCACGGTGGGAGATTTTTCGAGGCTGGTTTTCAGGCTGCGGGCACCGTTCAGCAGAAAATCATCCTTCCCACAGCCAATGAACGTGGGCAGTTTCGCGAATTTCTCCGGCTGACGCACATTCCCCCCACCTCCCAGTGCGGCGATGGCGGTTAATTTCAGTTTGGTTTGCTGTGCCAGCGAAATGGTGTGGGCCGCACCCATCGAATGGCCCACTACGAAAATTTTGCTGGTATCCAGGGGATAACGCTTCGCCAATACCTCGACAATCTGATCGATCGGTGGGGCACCGCCCGTACCAAACAGACCACCGGCATTCGTGGCAACGATGAACCAGCCCCGTCTGGTGGCTTCACGAATGGTGATGCCGTTGCCATAGCCATCAAAAAACAGATTTTCGCTGCCACCGGCACCATGCAGAGCCAGCACCACCGGCATGGGCGGTTTTGCCTTCTGCGGGACAGCCACTCGCACCGTAACAGTGCGTTTCTCAATTGGCAGTTTCAGCCAGAATTCTCCCCCACGTTCGGGGGTGTAGTAGGGCGATTTTGTTTTCAGAATTGTTTCGATTTCACTGAGAAAACGCGCGTAGGGCATATCGGTTTCAGGCGTGCGATCACCTGCCTTGATTAACCGCACCAGGTGGGCAGCGGTATTTGCTTCTAACGCAGGCAATTCTGGCATCGCCAGCAGTGCGTCATCTGCTGCCTGTAATCGTTTTGCCTTGTTTACCAGAAAACTGATGCTGATGGCGCGGCGAAACAGCACTTTGCCGTCCACCACCACATGAAGGTGGAGTTGTTTATCTGCATCATCCTTCAGTGATATGGGGATTGAAATTGGCTGTGGCAATTTGCTGATTGCTGCAGTCACCAGAGGAGTTTGCTCGAACAGAAAGACCGCTTTGGCCTTGGCGGGGATGTCGAGTTCAGTTTTGTAGAACGGCACCAAGGTCGCTTCGATTGATTTGGTTTCGGTATCGAAGACGCGGCTGGGAAGTTCAAAAGTCAACGATTCTGCCCACTGCGTGGTGGGGCTTGCTGGCTCTGCAGATCGGAGTGAATGGCGTGCCTGATCCATCAATTGGCCGGCTTTGGTCAGGTTCAGGCGAAAGAAACTTTGTACGGCATCGTTCACAAGCACCGCAGCCCGCTTTTTCCCGGCAGCATCGATGCCCGGCTGATCCCACGCTACTTCAAAGTCGTGCATTCGCCGACCCAGTTCATATCGCGATGGCTGGGCGAAGCAGACCACATTGATCCAGAGAACAGCAAAGAGAGCGAGAGTTGTTTTCAGCATTTGTTACCCAGGTACGGTGCTTGAAGATTGCATGAGTATTCGAAGGCGGCCAATGGCAGTAGATACATAGACCAGTGGGTACATTTTTTCAAAGTACCATAGTTTCGCAAAATAGAAACCGATTGGCGATGGGGTGGTCCAGCTTTCCTCAGCAATCTGTTGCAGCAGATACTGATAACCATTCTGAATGGTGGGATGTTCTGTGGGTACTGCCCGCACCAGCACATCCAGGGCCAACGCCGTTTCTTCAACAGTGCTTGGTGTGTTTGCCGCACCGCCCCAGCCACCATCACTGTTTTGGAACTTCATTAAAAACGCTACTCCACGTTGATATGCAGGGTCGGTGGTGCCATCTGCTTCCAGATAGCAGGCCAACACGCGGGAGGTGCCATACACCGGATTGATGTCGTCCGGTGCGTGCTGATTCCCAAACCAAAGTGGCAGCCACGAACCATCTGCTGCCTGCTGGCGGGCAAGATAGCGAAACCCACGTTCTACTGCACGCTTCATGCGGCTGGCGTGGGGGGAATTGGGCTGAAGCTGACAATATCGGTTCAAAGCCCGAATTGCGTGGGCTGTTAAATCTGCCCCACTGCGGTCGAACGGTAATGTGCCCCAGCCACGGCAGAAGGTGGGCCAGCCCCCATCGGTATTCTGCAGATTCAGCAACCACTCCGGTCGGGCAATTGCCTCTACCCCACGATTGGCATCCAGATTCATCAGTGCCAGCCAGGCACCTGGGGTGTCATCGGCATCGGGTACGCTGCCGGAAAAATCGGTCCAGCCCCAGCCACCTGGGTCTGCATCGGTGTATGGGTGCCTTGTTCGTGTCTGCTGGTCGGCAATCCAGTCAAACAGTGGTGCGCGTTCCGTTTCCGTGGGCAGATCGTTCCCCGCAGCCAGGGCATTTACCGACAATGTAGTTACCCAGATGGCCAGATTCGTATCAATCGGCCAACTGCCATCGGGTCGCACCGAATCTTCCAGAAACTGAAGGCCCGCAGCCATCACCGCTTCAGAATCCGTTGTGCGATACGGTAAGCTGGCCAGCGACATCACCACGAAACTGGTCAGTGGCGTGGCTTCCAGATAACCCCCACTGGTCGGCTGGATGGTGCGTAACTTTCGCAGGGTACGGTTTCGGCACCACCAGCGGATGGTGCTGGAGATGGGATTCCAACTCCCACGGTGAGCCTGGACAGTCTGGCCAATCGCAATCAGGGCGGGCAGTGCGTAACTGACCACTGGCAGGCGGGCAAACCGATACCACGAACTGGGCAGTGCAGCCAATTCGAACGGCAGACGGGGCACTTCCCGCCAGGAAATGAGGTTCGCCAACGCAGCCATCATCAGAATCGGCACGCTGAAGGTGCGGTCTTTGCCGTAACGAGCTCGAATTGCTTCCGCCAATTCCTCTGGTGTGCTGCCATAACTTGAAAGCCATTGCTCGCACTGTGCCATTGCCGCACCACTGGCGGGGTGTGGATTGCGTTTGAAGGCAGCGTAGCACAGCATCGTGGTGGAAATATTGCTGAAACTTTTTGTGGTATCGCCCCACCCACCGTCAGAATTCTGGTTCTGAATCAGCCAATCCAGGCCAGATTGAATGAGGTGCTGGTATTTTGGACCAGAAAAGGAGAGTGCCACCACTGCTGTGGCAGTTGACAACGCAGAACTGGAAAGTTCCCCTTCCCAATGCCCACTGGGCACCCGTTGCTCCAGCAATGTGGTGCGGACGGTCTGCCACGCAGCATCGATCTGTTCCCTGGTGATCATCTTTTTTGGCTACGATAGCAGATTTCGCCAGAATTGGTACCTTGGCGGTACAAGTGATATTTCATGAAAGATTTTCTCCATTGTTCTCCTGAAATGACAAGCTTCTTCAAATTGGATGCCCAATCAGCCAGATTTCAAACCCAAGAAACCTGGGGGAAATTTTCAACAAGCAGGCAACCCAACAATCATTTCAAAGCATGGAATTATTTCCATGCTATATTAATATATCCTCGAACAGTCGAATATTGGCAATTTTTCTGTTGCTGGGCCGAGTTTTTTTGCAACAAAATTGCCACAACTGTTTATCTGGAAGTGAGTTGCGTCAGCAACAACTTTTTTGTGAATTTTTGCAAAATTGCTATCACCCACAAAGTCGAAATGGTTCGGAAGGGCAACTGCAGCGGGACAATCAACTGGTCTTTACTGGTGATGAAAACGAATAGTTATCTACACTCAGCCACCCGAATGATGAAAAAAATAATTTCTTCTTAATTTCTGCTTTGGCTGTGTTCTAGGGTGCATTCAAAGTGCTCCACCCAAAGTTGCAGGAATCCTCGCGATGAGTATGACGTGCGTGCTGTATGCAATCTCTGCCGATGCTGCCCGGCAGGCGATTGCCAACCCGGAAATGATCGAAAATTTGCTGGATGATGGCAATATCGATCAGGTCTCGCTTGAAAAAAGCTGGCATGGGATCCATTTCACTCTTACCGGCACTGCGTGGGAAGGTGATCCCCCATTAAACTTCATTCTGGGTGGTGGGCAGGAAGTTGGTGAAGATATTGGTTACGGGGCCGCACGCATCATCAAGCCTGAAGATGTTGTAGAAATCAATGGCCAACTGGGTGACTTTAGTGATGATCATTTCGCACAGAGGTTTGATCTCAATTTATTAGAAGAAAATGAGATTTACCCACAGATCTGGGATGAGCCGCTCGAGGATTTGCTGGAAGAATACACCGATTATTTTCGAGCGACGAGAGAGTTAATCGTGCGTGCCGCAGGTAAAGGACAGGCATTGCTGGTGGCGATGATGTAATTGAACGCTCCCCACCCGGTAAGTTCTCACAATTCAACTTTTCAACCGTGGGAACCAACAGGGGCAGAATGCCCAAGCCACGAATACTCCATTACCTGTCCGATCAATTAATTACATGTGATTATTTTACACGAAACTTAATCGCCTTCAACATCAAGTTATATTTTTAGCCAGCTATATATCACTGTTGTTATATTTAGTAAACTTTTCGGCATGCACCGTTCAGGGCAGTTTCTAAGCGGGAAATTCTGATGAGAACACAGATTTCATTTTGTCACTCACAAGAATCGGTGTAAATTCTCCTAGTGCGGCTTGTTCGCCAGCTTATCCAAATTCGCTATTGTCTCAAACAGGTTAGAAGAATGACACCACGGAAGCGTGATACTCGTTTGCAATTGAATTCTCTCGAAGAACGGGTCAATCCTGTTGCAAACCCAGTGGTTACGATCCTGGATATGCCTTCAACGGCATTGATTGGATCGGATATTTCTTTCACAGTCGATTTTGATAACGCCGACCTGCTCGATACAGGTTATGGGCCGTACATCGACCTGTTTATCCCAGCTACGGGTGCGGATGGCAACGATGGTCTTACAAATGTTGCTGCCACGTATAGTGGTGCACCGCTGACGACAAGTACCATTACATTAACCGCAGGACCGCAGAACCACCCATTTGCACTGGATGCTGCCGGAAATCCACGTGTAATAACCCCACCACCTGGATTTGGACCGGGGGATCAATTATTAGTCATCCAACTGCCGTTTGGCAGTATTGTGCCAGATCAACCAGATCTGCAAATTGAAGTTACTGGTACTGTCAGTAACCTGGCGGATGCCAACGTCCCACTGCAGGTGGCAGCCCAGGGGGGCTTTCGCTTTGGCAGCGACCCCCTGAACAACCCCACCACCGATAATCCGTTGCTGAGTGGGGTGAGTACGGCCAGCACAACTCCCGTGGTGATGACCTTAACAAAAACGTATATTGGACCGGAAAATGAAACAGCGACCGGTCCGAATTTTGTGCGGCAGTACCGCATTACGGTGGATGTGGCGAACGGTCAGACAATTTCCAATCTGCAGATTGCCGATTTATTACCCGATAATCTGCAATATGTGCAGGTAGATAGTGTTACGGGCAATGGTACCACTACCATTACGCCCGTTGCCACACCGGGTGCCACCCCAGGCGGTTCGCTGATTCGGGAATTGAATACGGTTGTCGGAACCGCAGCAGACAATGATGCGGAACTGTTATTCTCATTTTTTGCCCCACAGTTGGATGCGGGTAGTAATTCTGTATTGAACCCCACCACCGGGGATGATGTGCTGGCAGCCAACAATGCCTCTGCCAGTGGCACCTGGGATCCGCTGGATGTTCGCGATGGCACCACGTTGGTGACTATCGACCCACCCGGACCAGAGCATGAATTGACCTTAAAATCGATTGCCACCCAGAAATCGGTAGCAACCGTTGTCAACGCAGGTGCGACAGGTACGTCACCTGGCGATGTGCTGGAATATGCTGTCAATTTCCAGGTATCCGATTTCTTTGCATTTAACGATCTGGTGATCACGGATACGATCCAGGATGGTCTGCGCTTTGATGAGACGTTCGTGCCCACGCTGACAATCAACGGGAATACATTCACCCTCCCACCGGTGGCACTGAATGCTGCAAATTACACCGTTTCGCAGAATTTTACCGGCGCGGCCGCAACCCCTCCGATTTTCGTAGTCGATCCAGCAGCTAATGACGGCACCACGACGATCAGTTTTCGTGTTTCCGATGAAATGATCAGCCGAGGGATTTTGAACGGCAACCTGCTGGGTGGGTTGGTCAATCCTACCACTGGTGCGATTGTCGCTGCACCTGGTGATGGCCCCACGACGGGAACGCTGACATTTCGAGCAGTGATTCAGGACCAATATACGGATGATCCCGGTCCCACAAACGTCACCCAGGGTGATTCACTGAATAATGTGGTCAATATTGATGGTGCGGTACTGACAAATACCGCAGGCTTCCCACAGAACGGACAGCGGGAAGCGGATAACAGTAGTGCAGGTGTTTCTATTCCCGAACCGGATATCCAGAAATCGATCTATGCGATCAATGGAAATACCGGATTCACGTCAAACCGGATTGAACCCGGTGATACAGTGACATACCGAATTCGGTATGAATATATCACTTCTGACCAGTTAAATACGTTCATCCGCGATTATCTGCCCCTGCCCATTTTCAATGCGGCAGAAGTAACCACGCTGGATTACACCCAAAGTGCGGTTCCCCCACCTGCAGGCACCGTAAGATTGTTGCCCACAGATACTTACAGCGTTTTGTATCCAGGGGTGACTCCCACGCTGAGTGTGAATCTGACCGAAAACATGGTGCAGTTGCAGTACGGCGATGCCAACGACCCAGCCAACCAGCCGGGTGTAATCGATCTGGTGTTTACGGTAACAGTAACCAATCTGCCTTTTGCAGATGAATTGTTGCATACCAATCAGGTGGAATACACTGGCGAAACCTCTACCACCACGATTGTCAGCAGTGCCAGTATCACCCAGGTGGTGCTGGAACAGCCTTCGATTCTGGGTATCCAGAAAGGTGTTGTGGCAACCTCGAATGCTGCAGGGGTGTTTGCCCCCACCACCGTGGGACCTGTTACCTTTAACGCACCTGGTACCGCAGGCGCACGCTTTGCTGGAACCATCAATTCCACCAATCTTGCTTCCAACCCAATTAACAGCAATTTATCGAACATTGATAACGCCGATCTGGTTACTTTTGCGGTCGTTGTGGAAAATATCGGCACCAGCTCACAGGGCGCATTTGACATTCGGCTGCGAGATCTGATCCCCACTGGTTTTGTCCCCACTGGCGTGGGTGCGGAAGGAGTGAATCTGCGGGTCACCGATGGTGCGGGCAATCTGCTGGCATTTACCACCAACGGATCTTTCTTTTCCGGTGTTGGGGGCATTGAACTGACCGATGGTGCCACCGGTGCGCTGGGTGCTGGAGTTGTAAACGGTAACCCCGTGACCGATGGCAGTAATATTCTGGTGATTACCTACGATCTGATTTCGCAGGGAGTGACACCTGCCCAGCAGATTACGAACACCGCCACGCTGTTCAATTATGCCAACTCGGAAGCCGGGCCTGATTTTACCGCCACCGATCTGACGAACGATGCCACCGTACAGATCCGAAATCTCGCCTTAACGAAAGTGCGAAACGGCACAGAAATTGTCAACACATTCAACACGATTTCTGAAGCGGTGATTGGTGAACTGATTACCTATACCGTGACAGTTACTGTTCCGGAAGGGGTCACACCGAACGCCGTATTAACCGATACACTGGATAGCCAGTTGGCATTTGTGGATATTGTTTCGACCACCTTATCTCCTGGTTTGGCAATTTCTGGATCGTTAACTCCGGTGGTCACGTCCAGTGGACAGGTGGTGACATTCAATCTGGGGAATATCACCAATTCCAATACCGATAATTCGGTAGCAGAAACAATCACCATTACCTACACCGCAGTGCCGTTGAACGTCAATAATGCCCAGGGTGGGACGAACGTCAACAATAGTGCATCCTTGACGTTCACTGGTGCTCCTGGTGCCATCACCGCATCTGCACCCAACACATTGATTATTGAACCACGTGTGGTCGTCAACAAAACAGTGCTGGTGAATGGTACAGGCACGGTAGGGGATGCCAACGACCCCGTCAGTTACACCATTGTGCTGAGTAATCCTTCTGGTGCGAATAACAGCACTGCCGATGCATTTGATGTCACTTTCAACGATCCGTTGCCGATCTTTGCAGGTGGTTCCACCATTATCAATCCCACCTTCACGGTGGTAGACTCTACCGGCACCGTTACGGCAGCTGATTTCGAACTGGTGGGGGATAATGTTGCGGGCTGGACGCTACGGACATTGACAGGAACCAGTTTTGATCTGCTTGTGAACAATACCCGCACCATTACGTTGACGGTCAATGGCACCATCAGCCCCAGTGTGGTACCTTCGCAAACCATTACGAACACTGCATCTACGTCCTGGAGCAGTCTGGATGGCACTCCCGGCCCTCGTTCGACCTTTAATGCGAATTCTGTCGAACGGACTGGGGCAGGTGGAATCAACGACTACACCGCAACCAATCCTGCCACCCACACCATTCAGGCAGTGGAAGTGGTCAAACAATTTACGAATACTTCCGAAACAGCCACCACGGCCGCAGATTCAGTGGTTGTGGGAGAAATTGTCCGCTATCGACTGCTGTCGCGTGTGCCAGAAAGTACCAGCACCACCATGCAGTTTGTAGATCAGATGCCGGCTGGTATGCAATTTCTGAATGATGGTACCGCCACCATTGCGTTTGTATCGAATACACTTGGTACTGTCACATCTTCCACAATTACAGATGCGGATCCCAACCCACCCGCCTTATTCCAGGTGGGGGATGAAAGCACACTGAATTCGATTATTCCCCAGTTTGTGATTCCAGCCGGTGCCATTCTGGGTGGGCCATTTGGTAACGGGACGGATGTTACCTTCGATTTTGGCTCACTGACCAACACCGAGAACGATGCCAACCTGGAATTCGTTGTCATCGAATTCAATGCGCTGGTTCTGAACGTTGCAGGAAATCAGGCAGGTACTTCTCTATCAAACACGTACAGTGTGGTAGTCAATGGTACGCCAGGTACACCGTCTGGTCCTGCGGTGATCACTGTGGCTGAGCCCAACATTACCAATGTTGATAAAGTGGCTGTGCTGCTGGATGATATTACGCTGGATAATCAGCCCCACGATGCTGGTGATCGGGTCCGTTTCCGAAATACCTTCACGAACGGGCCTGCGGCGAATATTGCCACCGCCTACAATGTCCGCCTGACCGATACCCCACCCACAGCGAATATGACGCTCGATCTGGGCAGTATCCGTGTATTCCGAAATGGCGTTCCGATTACCACTGGATTCACCAACAGTTCTACCGCCACGACAGTCGATGTGAGTATCGATCAGGTTCTGCCGAACGATGCCATTTCGATCTTTTATGATGTGATTCTCACCACCGCGGTGGTACCAGGTGCGAACATCGCAAACACGGCAACCGTAACCTACACCAGCTTGCCTGGCCCGAACGGGACACCTGCGAACCCCACTGGCAGCACCACACCCGGTACACCGGGAACCACCACGGGTGAACGAACCGGCGACAATACTCCCGGAACGCCGAACGATTACACCGATAACGACACCCACAACACACCGATTGCTGTACCAACCTTGACGAAAGCAGTATTTGGGACTTCGATTGCGGAAACCACTTCGAATCAGTTTAATCCCACGGTGGTGGACGCTGCGATTGGTGAAACGGTGACCTACCGCATGACGGTAGTGCTGCCAGAAGGAACCAATCAGATTTCTCTGACCGATCAACTTCCTGTGGGTGCTCAGGGAGTGATGCGTGTGGTGTCTTCCCAGGTCGTCTCACTGGGTGCGAACCTTTCTGGCTCGGCACTCGCGGTGGGTGCCAGCGGAGTGGCATCTGATACCAACGCAGACACCAACAACGATCTCACGACATTCAACTTTGGTACGATTACCAACACCCCGGATGGTGTGGTGACTGCGGCAGATCAGGTAGTTGTTGAAGTGGTGGCTCAGGTCATCAACAATGCTGCGAACGTCGCAGGCCTGGCATTGACCAATAATGCCACACTGACCTATCCAAATGGTAATATTACCGCCAATGCCAACGTTGAAGTGGTTCAGCCACAACTCGAAGTGATCAAAACAGTGGTGGGGGATTCGACGCTGGATGCCAATGGTACAGTTACCTACCAGGTGACGGTACGCCATGCTCCCACTTCAACAGGGATCGCTTATGGGCTATCGATTACCGATACCCTGCCAGCGGGCCTGCAACTGACTGGCACCCCCACGGTGGTATCGGCACCGAATTACACCAGCCCTGGCTGGACACCCCCAGTGGTCAGCACTGCGGGCAATACGGTTACGATTACCGCACCATGGCTGGATCATCCTTCCAGCCCGGTTTCGCCAGCAATTCTCGATGAAATTGTGGTTCAGTACCAGGCAACCGTTGTTGGCCCACCTGCTGCCGGTGCAGTTACTCCGGGAAGCGCCATTCCCAATACTGCCACCACCACGTTCCGCAGTTCGCCCGATCCTGACCCCACCGTCAGTCGACCGGGTACCACCAGTTCGACAACGAACGTGACAGTGAATACCAACTCGATCAGCGGTAATATCTACACCGATCTGAATAATAACGGTATTTTTGAACCCGGTGCGGGCGAAACCCTGATTACCAGTGCGGTGAATCTGCGATTGACAGGCACCGACCACTTAGGCAATGCAGTGAATGTGCTGCTGACCACCAGCACCGGCCAGTACTCCTTCTCGAACCTTCGACCCAGCAATGCCCAGGGTTATACGATCACGCAGGAAACCCAGCCAGCGGGTTTTGTGGATGGCATTGATACCCCAGGCAACCTGTTCGGTGGGTCGGCATTGCCGCCAACCGGGGATCAAATTGCCACCATTGTGATCCCACTCGATTCCAATGCGAACGCAGTCAATTACAATTTTGGCGAATTGATTCCCGCTTCGATCGGTAATTTTGTCTGGAATGACACGAATGGAAACGGTGTTCAGGACACTGGTGAACCAGGGATCGTTGGGATTTCCATTCAATTGACTGGTACAGATAACGCAGGGAATACGGTGAATGCCACCACTACTTCAGGAGTTGGTGGTGCGTACTCATTCAACAACCTCCGTCCAGGCACGTACACGCTGACGTTTGGGAACAATGATGGTACCAATACTTATCTGAGAGTAACACAAAACTCTACATTGGGAACTCCAGCCACTGACAGCAATCCTGCACAGACTTCCGGACAAACAGCCCCGATCACTTTGACTGCAGGTCAGACAGACAACAGCATCGATGCAGGATATACCTTGCCCGCCTCAATTGGTGATTTCGTCTGGTTTGATATCGATGGTGACGGTATCCAGGACCCCGGCGAGCCTGGAATCCCTGGAGTGCAGTTGCAACTCTTCTATTCGGGAACAGATGGGGTATTTAATGGTACGGAATTGACCACGCCGGTAGCCTCGATCACCACTGATGCTACGGGAAATTATACGTTTGATAATCTGCTGCCAGGTTTGTACCGCGTTCAGGTAAATCCTCTCACTGCTCCCTCTGCATTGACCACCAATACGACGCCAGTGTTCCAGAACAGAACTGTTGTGCAACAGCAGACAGTCACCGATGCCGATTTCGGTCTGCGTGGGACAGGCAGCATTGGTGATCGGGTCTATATGGATCTGGATGGAGATGGGGTGCAGGATACTGGTGATCCCAACCTGCCCGGTGTTCAGGTTACCCTGGTTTGGGGTGGATTCAACAGCGACACGATCGGCAATGGCAACGATATCACTATCGGCACCGTCACTACCACGAACCCGGCATTGGCAAGCCAGCCGAATTATCTGTTTGGCAATCTTCCCAGTGGGAATTATTCGGTGCAGGTTTCTGCCACAGGTGGGTCGGGCGGAGTACCAGCCAACGTCAATCTGACTGATTCCATTAACGATGCAGTGCTCGATCCCAATGCCCAGCCTCAGGTGTTCCTGAATATTGGCCAGAATCTGCTGAATGTGGATTTTGGCTACCAGGGCAACGCCACGATCGGTGACACCGTGTGGTATGATGTCAATGGCAATGGCATTCGTGAAAACGGCCCCAGTATTTTTGAACCTGGAATTGCCAACGCTGTCGTCACAGTTACCTTTGCAGGTGCGGATGGGCTATTCCCTGGCGACGCTGGCGATACAGGTGACCAGATCGTCTTTACCACAACCACCAATGCCAGTGGCACCTACCAACTGACTGGTTTACCGGCAAATCTGCCGAATAGTCCGTATCGAGTAACCGTCACCCCACCCGCGGGTTTTACGGTGCAGACATTCGACAACGATGATCCTCTCAACGGGCCATTCATCACCCCGAATCAGTCTGCCCTGACATTAGCACCCGGACAGACCAATCTGTTGCAGGATTTCGGCTACCGTGGGACGGCCAGCATCGGCGACTTTGTGTGGAACGACCTGAATGGTGATGGCATTCAGCAAGGTGGTGAACCTGGTCTGGACGGTGTGCAGGTCAGTCTGCTTCAAGCAGGCCTCGATGGTGTGTTCAATACCCTTGATGATCAGGTGATTGCTCAAACCACCACTGCCGGTGGGGGAGCATACAGCTTTAACGGTCTCGTTGCAGGAAACTACCAGTTAGCGTTTGGGAATACGGATGGTACACTCACTTATCAACGGTCCCCTCAGAACACTATTGCAGTCGGTGCGACACCTGCCAATGATAGTGACGCCAGTGCTACCACAGGAAGAACGAACACGATCACACTGGCTGATGGCGAAATCAACGGTACGATCGATGCAGGCCTGTTTCTGGGAACTTCCGTCGGCAACTCCATTTTTAACGATCTGAACAACAACGGCCTTCAGGATGTGGGTGAAGTGGGGATCAATGAGGTAGAAGTGATCCTGTACGATGCTGCAGGCACCACCGCTCTGCAGACCACGACGACGAATGCCCAGGGGCTGTACCTGTTCAGTGGGCTGGCTGCGGGCAGTTATGTGATCGAGGTTTCTGCACCGAACTTCAATGCTGGTAATGTGTTAGAGAATTTCACCAGCAGCACCGGCCTGAATGGTTCGCTGACGGGACCATTCGAACCAGGTGCGAACGCGAACACCAGTAATGTGGATGGCGACGACAACGGTACGATCGTGGGCACCCTCGGTGCCGGCGGGGTGATCCGCACCGTGGCGGTGGTACTGGATAACACCGAACCGACGGGTGAAAATCCCAATAACGACCCCACCACGCCAGACAATCAGTCGAATCTGGCAGCGGACATGGGTGTTTTCCTGCCATCGACGATCGGTAACACGATTTTCAACGATCTGAACAACAACGGCCTGCTGGATGTGAGTGAAGTGGGCATCGACAACGTGGAAGTGGTGCTGCTGGACGGCACGGGCACGCCACTGGTCACGACCACAACCGCTGGCGGCGGGCTGTACAGCTTCAGTAACCTTGGTGCAGGTAACTACCAGGTGCAGATCAGTGCCACGAACTTCAACGTGGGCAACCCACTGGCGGGCTTCCAGTCGAGCACCCCAACCAGCACCACGCCGAACGATGGCATCGACAACGATGACAACGGGATTGTGGTGGGTACGCTGGGGACTGGTGGCGTGGTGCAGACGAATCCGTTTGCAGTCACCCCTGGTACCACGAACAACACGCTGGACTTCGGGCTGTTCGGCGCTCTGTCGATAGGGAACCTGGTATTCGACGATGTGAACAACAACGGTGTGCAGGATGTCGGTGAAAACGGCATCAGTGGCGTCGAAGTGGTACTGCTCAATGGCACGGGCACCGGGATTGCGACCACAACAACCGATGCAAACGGCCAGTACCTGTTTACCGGGCTGGCACCAGCGGAATACCGCGTTCGGTTGAGTGCGGCAAACTTTAACCTTGCCGGTGCGTTGGTGGGTTACCGCTCCAGCACGGGTGCAGCGAACGCCTTTGAAGGTGCGGGGACGCCAGTACCTGGTACCAGCAACGTCGACAACGATGATAACGGTACTACCACCGGCACGCTGGGTTCGGGTGGCTTCATTGAAACACCCACTTTCCTGCTGCAGGGTGTGCAGCCGACAGGTGAAACACCCAACAACGATCCTGCCACACCGGATGATCGGTCGAACCTGGCAGTCGATTTTGGGGTATACCGCACGCAGTCGCTGGGGAACGTGGTGTTCAACGATCTGAACAACAACGGCATTCAGGACGTGGGTGAATTGGGGATCAATGAAGTCGAAGTGATTCTGTACGATGCTGCCGGCACGACCGCTCTGCAGACCACGACGACGAATGCCCAGGGTCTGTACCTGTTCAGTGGGCTGGCTGCGGGCAGTTATGTGATCGAGGTTTCCGCACCGAACTTCAACGTGGGGAATCCGCTGGCGGGCTTCACCAGCAGCACCGGCCTGAATGGTTCGCTGACGGGACCATTCGAACCAGGTGCGAACGCGAACACCAGTAATGTGGATGGCGACGACAACGGCACGATCGTGGGCACCCTCGGTGCCGGCGGGGTGATCCGCACCGTGGCGGTGGTGCTGGATAACACCGAACCGACGGGCGAAAATCCCAATAACGACCCCACCACGCCAGACAATCAGTCGAACCTGGCAGCGGACATGGGTGTTTTCCTGCCATCGACGATCGGTAACACGATTTTCAACGATCTGAACAACAACGGCCTGCTGGATGTGGGTGAAGTGGGGATCGACAACGTGGAAGTGGTGCTGCTGGATGGCACCGGCACACCACTGGTCACCACCACAACCGCTGGCGGCGGACTGTACAGCTTCAGCAATCTGGGTGCGGGCAACTACCAGGTGCAGATCAGTGCGACGAACTTCAACGTGGGCAACCCACTGGCGGGCTTCCAGTCCAGCACCACAACCAGCACCACGCCGAACGATGGCATCGACAACGATGACAACGGTGTGGTTGTGGGTACGCTCGGAACTGGTGGCGTGGTGCAGACGAATCCGTTTGCAGTCACCCCCGGCACCACGAACAATACCCTGGACTT
>JAWKTI010000007.1 GCA_041399155.1 Zavarzinella sp. | reverse complement strand
ATGGGTGTAGTGTTCGATTTCAGATAAACCTCGTACAGACAATCCACATGCTGGTTGTTTGTCAGTGCTTGCTGGTCGCGCTTTCGGAGGTGGGTATTCAGTGGCTTGTATTTTTTGTCCCACCGAATCGCCTGATGCAACGTGGGGAATAGTAATTCACACACCGGTTCCAGGTAGTGATCCAGCAATTCTTTCCAAGGTGAATCGTTATCCCGCCTTGTAGTCTGCTTTTTTGCCATGTTGGACTGCCATGTGGGTCAGATTGCGGATCTCTGTGGGCATCGATAGCAGGCATCAACCTGCAGATCACTATTGCAAATAACAGTGTAACGTTGGCATATGGAAAAGACTGGTGCGTGCTGCTAATGATCTCGCCAAAAATCATATCACCAGAAGTGTCGCACATTTGCATGAATGTTATTTTGGCCAATTTCACGAAATAGTTCGGATTCACTTAAGTGCCTACTATTTAAACCCTTGCGATTATATTTAGCGTGATGATTCTGGCGAAACTTCCTGAAAATGATGCCTTCCCTTGTGGTCCAGGGTTCCATGCAATTGAACCGCACGCCAGGAAAACTGGCGTTGACGAGATAACCATCTCGACCTATTAACCGCGATGAAATATCAGGCGGTTTCCAGCTAAAGGGGGAGTGTGGGAATGAAGGCCAAGTTCGCGGGCAGGGGAAGCTCGCACAATCGTAATAATATCAAAATGTTTGCGTGCCTGCTGGCAGCCACAATTGTTTCTGGTTTATCTGGCTGTACTTCCGCCCGGGTAGTGCAGCAGGACGAAAGTTCCATCACTATTGCTGTGCCGGAAAATACCGATACCTGGCCAAACTATTACACCAGCGAAGCAGACAAGCTGGCCCAGGAAAAACTGCCAGGCAGCGTGAAAATGGCTGCTTTTGAAAAACCTGTAGGCCAGGTGGTCACGCAGACAGGCCAACAGAATGTGGGTGGCAATGGTTCCGTTTCCGGTCAGTCTGTGACCGTAACAACCGATCAGAAAGAGACGCACCTCATCTACAAGCTGCCTGTGCTGCACGGGAAACGGGAAACGCTTCCCGATCTACCCTTCCCGAATATGTCTGCACCGAAACCAGTGACAATGCCTGGCCAGAATATCGGTCTGGCTGGCGGCACCACGGTATCAGATCCCAAAAAAGACGTACCCGTGCCAAAAATTGGCGAAAAAAGCAGCGACGGAATGTTGCCGGCACTGAAGTTCCCCAATCAGGAAAAACCTACAGCCGTAAAAACGGTGCCACCCCTGGTGATGCCGGAAATATCCCCACCGGGCAGCTTCCCCACAACAGGAATGCCGCGTTAGGTTGTGGAAACTGACGTCGCCAGTTTGGCTAGTACGCTCCACTCTTTCCTTCGATATTCCTCGTGCGAATGCATTTTCGTGGTGATGATTACTGAATGCCCCAGTAAAGCAATTTGCTCCACTGGGGGAATCCAGCACCTTTCCAGATCATTTTCTGCCTGAATCAGAGAATTTGTCGCAGGTTTCCGACCATTTCACTTGGGTAGTGGGATAAAATAAGGAAGATACCCATTGTGGAGACATGTGATGAGTATTTTTTCAGATTTATTGGACTACATGGAACAAGAGAAATGGGTATATGAGATCGTGGAAGGGAAAGAGTTGCTGCGATTCCACTTCAAAAGTGGCAAAGCGCGGGTAACCTGTTTTGCCGAAGCGGATGAAGCCAAACAGTGGCTGATTTTCTATACCCTTTCCCCCGTTGTCACGCCCACCGATCAGTTAGACCGGATGGCAGAATTTATTACCCGTGCCAATTATGGGCTGCGGATGGGGAACTTTGAACTCGATTTCAGTGATGGCGAGGTGCGATTCAAATCCAGCATCGACATCGAAGGTGGGGAATTAACCCACAAGATGATTGATAATCTGCTGCGGTCGAACCTCACCGCGATGAACCGCTATTTTGATGGTATGATGCGGACCATTTATACAGAAGCAGCGGTAGAAGAGATCATCCGCGACGTGGAAGCGAAACGTGGGAGTTCTGCCAACGTGGAACCCGATCGGCTGACCGACCAGACCGATGATGACGATGATCTGGATGAAGATTAGCGAAAACTAATGAGTTATTGTTAATATTTTGCCAGATCCCCACCTGATTGCAGGCCGAGGCCATCGACAATTTTCCCTGCCGATTCCATCATCATCTTTAATTCGCTGTTGACCGCCACAAACTGCCAGCCCTCGTTGATGCGACGCTGGGCATCTTCAATGCTGAATGTGTGGATGCCTGCAGCGATCTTCAGGCGTTTGCACCCCGCCAGAATCGCCTGCAGGGTGCTTTCAAACCGATCTGCCGGTGGGGGAACACCTTGGGGATCTCGCATGCTGGCCATCAGATCGTTCGGCCCCACAAAAATCGCATCAATCCCAGGCACGCCATAGACTTCGTCGAAATTGTTCACCGCATCGATGTGCTCGCATTGTAAAATAATGAGAATTTCCTCATCTGCGTGAGCATAATATTGTGCTGGTGTGGCACCAAAGTTCAGTGCGTGCACACTGCCACCCACGCTTCGGTTCCCTTTTGGGGGATAAAGGCACGCAGCAACGGCCTCCTGTGCTTCCTGGCGAGTATTCACCATCGGCACCACTACGCCGTGGGCACCATTATCCAGCACCCGCTTGATATGGTCGTGGCGATTGGAAGGCACGCGTGCCAGTGCCACGCACCCCGCATCGGCAATGGCACCGAACAGGTGGGTGGCGGTTTCCATGCTGTACAAGTTGTGTTCAATATCGACGGTCAGCCACGCAAAGCCGGTGCGTGCCAGAAAACGCCCCGCGATGATATTCCCCAGAGACAGCCAGGTGCCCACGGAAGGCTGGCCCGCTTTCAGTGCCATTTTCACAGAGTTTTTTCGCATTGATCTTCCTCTCCCAAGTTCGGTCAATTGTAGCTGTTTGAGAAAAACTGGCGAACTGGGTTTTCTGCCCCACAATGACAGGTATTTTCCTTTTCTTGCATTCCACAATTGGAATAGGTAAGATGAAGCGAAATTGGTTTAATCAGAGGTCAACCAATAGCGCGGGTTTTAATAGATCAGGGTGGTGTCGAGTTTTTAGGGTTGTTGTTTCTCGCGGTCGCAATGCCTGTGGTAGTCGTTCTCAGATCCACACGCACATTTTCGAAACCGCTGGTGGCGTTGATAGTTATCACATTGGCGAGTGCGGGATTGTCAGCAGCAACTGGTGGGGTGTATGGGCTGTGCCTTCGCATTCTTTTGACCCAGCCCGAATGGAACTGGCAAGCGACATGGATTTTTGCCGCACTTCTGGGTGGTGCATGTGGTTTTGGTTGTGGCGTGCTGCGGGCAATCGAGTTGGCTAAACCAGCACAGCGTCCCAGTCAATAATCAACCCGGTCTGTGAATTCTTTCCCTGCCAATGGCATCGTTCGGATAGAACCACAGCGTCCCAGCCAACATTCAACCCCCGATCTGTGAATTCTTTCCCTGCCAATGACATCGTTCGGATTGGACCACAGCGTCCCAGCGAACATTCAACCCATGATCTGTGAAGGCTGGACAAATAATTTCCCTTTAACCTCACGCCGGCTTCACCAGCCCCTTCTCTCGCAAAAGAGGAAGCAGTACAGACAAGATGTCCGCGGTCCCAGGATCATCAGATCTTGCTCCTCCTTCCATGAGCGGAAAGGGGGCTGGGAGTTTAGGTTTGCCTTCATAGAGGGAATTTCTTATTCAAATTGACCGCAAAGCGGCAAAGTCGCGAAGGAGTACTGGAAAAAGTCATTCCCGCGAAGGCGGGAATCCAGTGCAGAAACTTGAATTACAACCAATCAGCTGAAACCCACCACAACCGTCAGTCCCGCGTAGGCGGAAATCCAGTTTTGCCCATGTACTATGTGCTTCTGCATCGCAATCTGGTTTTTTCATTGCACGTCCTGGAACTACTGAGTAAAATCCAGTCCAATGAGGGTGTTCCTCATGATGTATTTTTGCATTCGCAGTGGTACATTGCACACAAAAAGTGATA
This sequence comes from Zavarzinella sp., assembly GCA_041399155.1. Lineage (NCBI taxonomy): Bacteria > Pseudomonadati > Planctomycetota > Planctomycetia > Gemmatales > Gemmataceae > Zavarzinella > Zavarzinella sp. The sequence goes on along the minus strand of JAWKTI010000007.1, from coordinate 251,067 downwards.
GACAGAACAGCCGACATTATAGACATAAATCAATTCTGTCTAATTATAGTTAAGCCGGCCGCAGGCCGGCTTAACGGGGTCCGCGATTGAGCATATAGTATAGGTGACGGCCGCAAGCGGCCTAACCAGCGATTGGAGCAGGAATCGCTTCGTATTCACTCCGCGACTCTGCTCAATCGCGGACCCCGTTCGGCAACAGAGGGCTTCGTGGTGCGAGAGACAGAAACGAGCCACTTCTGGGTCGGCCACTTCCCGGCGGCGCTGGCGTCCACGTACTTTGCCGAGGTGTACGAGGTGGACCGGGACGAGACGCCATTATCGGCGTTCGCTCGCGACCAAGGGGAACGGTTCTACGACCACGACTTCTTGGAGTACGGGTTCAGCGACACCGCCGGGTCGGCCGAGGAGCTGGTCGCCGGGTACTCGTACAGCGACCAATGGGGCGCCGAGTTCGCCCGCCGAGTGGCGGCAGCCGGGCTGTCCGAGGTCAACTGGTTCGCGTTCATCAGCGAGGACGAGATCGACCGGCCGCGGTCGGTCCAGGGCGACGGGTACTGGTACCATTACCTGGGCACCATTAACTACCCCATCTGACCGGCACAAAGGCAGGCCGAACCAGGTGTTGTACCTGACCCTGGCGGCATCTTGGTTTCTCAGGGTTCACCGTTTCAGCAGCCGGCTTCACGAGTCCGCGATTGAGCATAAAGTAAAGCTGACGGCTGCGAACGACCTAAGTGAGCGATTGCACGATGGAACCAAGTCAAACATACGACTGTTTCGCCATACTTGGCCGAAACACCGAGACGCCGCTGTGGAATTGGGGAATTTGGTCATCCATTTTTCCTTTCGTTGACACTATCGTCGCACGAAGCGAACGTGGTCCTACGACCATTCGTTGCTTCCAGGAAGGTATGGGCAAGTTTCGCTTGGGCCGCATGACATGGAATGAAACTGGGCACCAAAAATGGACTCACTACTCACCTGCAACCAAGGGCGTATGCAAGAGCTGGGAGTTTGTTGGTATGGAAGCCTGGATTCCTGGTCCATCAATTTGTGAGAAAGATGAATCGCCTCCTGACGTATTCATTGATCTACATGGTGGGATGGGTAAAGACAGTAGCTACACTTTTTTGATGCTGGCGTTGGCCGAAAGGTTCGAGCAGCGACATGACGTCGGCAAAGCTCGCAGCTTTTTATGCGCAGCTGGCGAACATCTCGAATCACCTATCTCTGGTCGACTGAAGCAACGTCCGTGGGGAATCGGTGACCGTGCACATTTTTCTGATACCATACAAGATTTCTATCACTTACTCAACTTCAAAATAACGTTCGAGATTGATCGAAATCCGCGGCTTGCAGATTTTCCCTGGGGATGGGAGCCGTTCAAGCTCTGAGCATTCGATAACCCCAATTGAAAGTGCTTTTTCGAACCCAATACGATTGGCTGGAATAGGAAGAACTTGCATTTCAGGCCTGTGTCCATGTCGAAAATATGGATCACAATAACCTAAGAAAGATTTTAGTTCGACGGGCTCTGCAGTATTCGCCTGTGGGAAACCAATTGCCGCTGAATCAATCGGCATTATTGGCTCGTGTGTTGCTGAATTTGCTGAATTAATTCAAGAACATCATTTTTCTCAAGCAATGTGTTCACAACTCCGGTCTATTTGCACATATTCTCCATCAATTGGATTAAATGTGGCTGCAAAATTTGTCTTTGCAATTTCTTTTACACCTACAGCACATTCCGCAATGGGAATCTGCTTGCTGAGTTGATTCTACCGTCGCCAACTTAGCCTTTGCCCACTTTCACCAGTTGTTGGGTCTTGGCGGAGTCGAGGATGGCGTCCAGGACCAGTTGGGTTTCATACGCATCGCGGAACGTGGGGGAGGCGGGTGTTCCGGTGCCCAGACCCTGGATGAAATCGGCTACCTGGTGGATAAAAGAGTGCTCGTAGCCAATTTGCAGGCCAGGCACCCACCAGTTTGCCATGTATGGGTGATCGCCATCGGTAATGTGGATAGTGCGCCAGCCCCGCACCCGACCTTCATCGCGGTGGTCAAAATACTGCAGGCGGTGCAGGTCGTGCAGGTCCCAGAAAATCGAGGCATGTTCGCCGTTGATTTCAAAGGTATACAGTGCCTTGTGCCCACGTGCGTAGCGGGTGGATTCAAAATTGGCCAGCGAGCCATTTTCGAATCGGCCAAAGAAGGTGCAGGCATCGTCGATGTTCACCTGTTCGACTTTACCTGTCAGGTTGTGCTTCCGTTCCTTAATAAACGTTTCGGTGGTGGCACACAGGCTGTCGATACGACCATTCAACCAGATCGCCGTATCGATACAGTGGGCCAGCAGGTCGCCCGAAACACCACTACCAGCGGCAGCAGCATCCAGACGCCACAACGCATTTCCACCCTGGGGCAGATCGGGGCTGATCGTCCAGTCCTGCAGAAACTTCGCCCTATAGTGGAAGATTTTGCCCAGCTTGCCTTCTTCAATCAGTTGTTTGGCAAGGGTAACGGCAGGCACGCGGCGGTAGTTATACCACACCATGTTGGCCACGCCGGCTTTTTCTACCGCATCGACCATTTCCTTGCCTTCTACGGCATTCATGGCCAGTGGTTTTTCGCACAGAATCATTTTGCCTGCGGCAGCAGCGGCAATGGCAATTTCCTTGTGCAGGTTGTTGGGCACGCAGATATCAACCGCGTCGATATCCTTACGCTCCAATAACTTACGCCAATCGCTTTCGGTCGATTCATATCCCCACGTGGTGGCAAATTTCTGCACCGCTTCGGCGTTTCGGGCACAAACAGCCTTCAGCACCGGTTTGTAAGGAAGATCGAAAAAATGATTCGCCTGGCAATAGGCATTGGTGTGGGCCTTGCCCATGAAACCATAGCCAATCATGCCAATATTCAATGGTTTTGACATGAAAATCCTTTATTTAGTTTAATATTTGTACGAGTGTCAGTGTTCCACGTGGAACATTTTCGATATTTGTACGACAGTCAGATCTTAGGCAGCGTACTTGGCACGCATGCGATCCAGAAACTTCTTGCTCTGTGCGGTGACATCCCAGGCGTGCGGCCAGAAGCACAAATCGACGCACCACCATGGGTTGGGGACGTTTGCTTTCTGAATCGCTGGCAGCAATTCGTCGAAGTTCAGGTTCCCAGTTCCAAATGGATTGTGGGTAGAAGTGTTGTGCTCATTCAGACTACCGTCAGAATCAATCAGGTGCACGTGGGTAATTTTGCCTTCTAATTTATGAAGAAGCTCTAATGCCCCCCCAGGCAGCAGTTCTTTTTCGCCCTGATGGTTCGCACCAATGGTCGCACACATGTGGGCATGGCAGGTATCGTACAGTACACCGAAGTTTTTGTTGCCTTTACCAATGACGCCGTTGACCACTTCCAGAACTTCGGAAGGTTTATTCAGCACGAATCCTGGTTCAAATTCCCAGCACACGTTCATGCCGTGGTCGGCAGCCATTTTGGAACATTTGTCCCACACATTGATCAGGCGGTCGATCCCTTCTTTCTTATCCATCCCACTGGTGGCAAAGAAATCGGGGCTTTCTACGGAATCCACACGGATGGTTTTGATTCCCAGATCGTGTGCGAATGCGGTATAGCCCAGAAATGCCGACATGTAAGGGATGGGGGTTTCATCGAAAATCGACGGGCCAGGCTTTTTGAAGCTCCACAGGTCTACGGCGATGCCCGAAAATTCCAGGCCGTGGTCCGCCACGTCTTTCTTAAGGCGTTCGCGATCCGCCTTGGTGGGATGCGTCCATGGGGTGGGGTGCAGGCCAAAGCTACCCAGTTCCACGCCGTCATAGCCGAGATCCTGCAATTTGTGCAGAATCACGTGGAAATCGTTGGTAGGAGTTTCCTGGTTGAAAATGTATGCCCATGAACCAATGGAGAGTTTTGCACCCATGACACTACCTTTTTCAAAGTTTTCGAAATTTCAAAACAATACGACAAATTGTTCAAATTATGATACGAAACTGGAACAGTTTTTCAGCACCTGGATGCTATTCCGCCAATTCGAACATGCATTCAATTTCGACAGAAATGTTACCCGGCAGCGAATTGGTACCCAGGGCACTGCGGGAGCCCACACCATTGTCGTCGCCGAACACTTCAGCCATTAATTCTGAAAAACCATTCATTACCAGTGGCTGTTCTTTGAAATCGTCGGTGCAATTCACCAGACCCAGCGTTTTTACCAGTCGTTTGATTTTGTTCAGGGAGCCGAGTTGGTCCTTTAATGTGGCCAGAACTGCCAGCCCCACCTGACGTGCGGCAACTTTCCCCTGTTCGGTATCGAGATCTTTGCCCACTTTGCCGGTCATCAGGGTCTTGTCTGGCTTCAGTGGGCCGTGGCCGGAAACGTACAGCATCCCACCTGCTTTGACAGCGGGGACATACTTGGCCACCGGCTTCGGTGCGGGTGGCAGGGTCAGGTGCAGCGAGGCAAATCGTTCATCGTTGGTCATGACAAGACTCCGGATTCAGAAGGAGGTTGGAAACATTTCTTGAAGTGAAGATATGGAATCGGGATGATTTCAGGCAGTTGAAGGAAGATTTTCCGGGCCTGGTTTGCGCTTGCGATTTGCCCAATCTTGAGTGTTATTTTATGAAAAATAACTCATAATTTTCAAATCTGATGGCTATTCTGCGATAATCTCGCTGTCTGCAGTGGGAGGATCATTACATGAATGAAGAAACCTTGTTTGATCAGGCGCGACAGTTACCTGCAGGGGAACGCACCGCATTTCTGGATCGCGAATGCCCAGACCCAGCCGTGCGTGCCCGAACGAATGGTTGGTTATCAATTGGCATAAACGAATTAATACAACTGCAGAATCCTACGACTACTCGCCCGTTGGCGAGGACTCGCTGCGTGAACTCGTGGCGGGGGAGAACGAACTTTTCCTCGGCATCGGGCCCTAGGGTATACGAAACGGAGCGCTCTTTGTAACGACAGCGTCGAATTTTCACGGTGAAGGCATTTTGTTCAGAATGCATATTTGTCCAGTAAATCCAAAAAAATCCTTGTGACGATTCGTTCATAACGGCAACATTGATCTATGACCACGGGGCAATCGCAGATGACGGATGAGGTGGGGAGCCTCACAACGCAGGCGGATTCCGCCGAAGCGTTCGCGAAATTCGTGTGCGCCCACCAGGCTGCCGTCCGCTGGTATTTGATGCGTGCTCTGCGAGATGCCGCGATTGCCGACGACTTGGCGCAGGAGGTTTTTCTGCATGTGTATCAACGGATGAACGAGTATCGTGGTGAAGGAAGCGTCCGGGCTTGGCTTCTGGGTATTGCTCGGAATCTCGCTCTTCAGCACGTTCGTTCTGTCGCGCGCCGACGTAAGCGCGAGAAAGGACCGCTCCAGGTTCAGCTGGCCGAGTGGCGGATGGAGAGACTTTCACGCGATCCGTGGGATGATGCCGATCAGGAAGAGGCGTTGGCGGCCTTGCGGGGGTGTCTGAATGGGCTTGCGATCGAGAGCCAACAGGTGGTGAACAGTCACTACTTCGATCGCGAAACGATTGAAGTCATCGCTAAGCGTTTAGGTCGCACCGGTGGGTCGGTGCGGATGATGCTCTTTCGCATTCGGCAATCGTTGAGAGACTGCCTACGGTCGAAGCTCGCGCCTCGCGGGGGACACACATGAAATCGGACATCTTGCGAGAATTGGCTTCCCAGATGACGGCGGGCGAAAGCCTGTCGTCTGCCGACGAGGTCGCGTTGTTGGAACAACTGCACCATCCGAGTAAACGCGAAGCGATCCTGGCCGATGAAGCCGTTGATACACTGCTGCGTGCGGCGGTTCATATCTCGGCAACGTCCGACGATTTCCTGGCAGCGACCCTCGCACGTGCGGAGGCGATCCTTGCTGAACAGCTTGTTTTCCCGGTTACTCCGAATCATCGAGCGAGTTCTGTGCGAACACCGCGTCTGAGGCGCTGGCTCATTCGCGCTACGTGTGCGGCGGCGGTGTTGCTTGCGGTTGTGCTTTGGGGGTCCCCACCACGAGGGAACGATGGTAAGCCAAAAAGTCCACCCGAGATTACACAGCACAATCTGAACCAACCGATTGAGAAACCTACGCTCCCACTCCAACCGAAGGTGAAACCGCCGGTGGGGCCAGTCGTGAAGCCACCTGCTGTGCCGGACAATCGCTTTGTTCGTCTCGTCAAGTCGGAAAATGCGGTTTGGGAAACGCCAATTCGGGATGGCGACCGGATGGAACGCGGCACGCTGAAGCTCACCCAAGGAACCGCAGAACTCGTGTTCGACAAAGGCACGGTTGCGAAAATGACGGGGCCAGTGGAACTCGATCTGCGGAATGGTAACGAGGTGTATCTTCGGAAAGGTTCGTTGTCGGCCCAGGTGCCTGCTGGTGCCGTCGGGTTCACGGTTCGCACACCCCTCAGCCGTGTGGTGGATCGTGGTTCAGAGTTCGACGTCCGTGTCGGTAAGCGGGGCGAGACCGATGCGGTGGTTCGTCGTGGGCGAGTTGCCTTCACACCGCAACGAGAGGGCGAACGGGCATCCAAGACGCTCGAACTTATCGCCGGTGAACTCGAACGCGCGAACGTGTCGCTTCCGGACGTTAGCGAGAAGCTCTTGCCCTTGAGCACGAAAGCAACCGGAACCAAGGGGCAATTTATGGGTCTCGTAAGTGTTGATGGCAAGACCGGCGTATTCAGCACGAACGAGTCGTTTCAAAAGTTCGAGAGTGCGGTACACCGGCAGCTGCGCCAATCGTCCGAGCAATTCAACCGTACGTGGTCGCTGAACGTGCAAGTCTTCGGTCGCGGCTCGATGGCGATGGCCATGATCGTCATCAACGGCGAACGGTATCAGATTGAAGTCTACGGCGACGACGGAGATTCCAAGCGATGAGCCAAAAAACCGTGTGACGATTTGGCGAGTTCGGCAACTTCTATTCAGACGCTCACAGCACACTAAGCGGTGCGACGGTCTCGAGGTTCGGTGTCCGCAGAGCGTTTTCTGTTCTGTCACGGGTTGGGACGTTGTTTCCCACCTCTTCCATCCATTTGAGGAGATTGGCGATGTTAAAACGAACGAAGTTGTGGTCTGCCGTGATCGGTGGACTGTTGGCAGTGGCAGCCGGAGTGAAGGCCGAGGACAAGAACGCGGCGTCGAAGTTGCTGGAGATGCAAATCGCGGAACTGGAGAAGACGAACCCGGCAGCGGCGGCCCTGTTGCGGCAGGCGATGAAGGGCGGGCAGTCGGGGTCGAGTAGCAGCCGACCGGGCAGTGGCGGGTCGGCGAAGGCGGGCGGATCGGCGAACGGGACGGGAGGACAAGGTACGGGCTCAACGTCAACGTTCACCATGTCGAAGGAGAACGAGAAGGTGGTGGTGAAAGCGACGGAGAACGGGACCGAATACGAACTGGTGGGGGAACTGGCCAAGCCGAGCGAACTGACGATCACTATCGGTGTCGGAGACAAGAAGAAGGATTACAAGGGAGTGAAGGCCGTCCCGGCCCAACAGAAAGGTGCCGTCGCGAAACTCCTCAAGCGGGCCGCCGAACAGGAAAAGCTGCTCGACTCACTGAAATAGGGCGATAAGTGATTCCGATGCGGATTGGTGGTGGCCAACGCGGATGGGCGGTCTGTTGACGGCGACCCGGCGAGCAGAGCGCCCAGAGCGTGTGGCGTCGGACCCACGCTACACCGAGTGGCAACGCGACTTGTATGTGTCCCATTGGAGAGTTGCCGATGCCTTGGGGAAACTCGCCGATGCAGACTCCATCAAGCATTGGCGACAGGCCCATGACATTCTGCAAGGTATCGTCGATCGAGGCTTGTTTGTGTCACCGAGCGACCGGGAAGAATTGAAGCAAATCAAGGCGAAACTGGGCAAGGAGAAGTGATTTTCCGATGGGCGATTGGCAGAAGTGAACTTGGATTGACATCTACCCACAGTCGTTCTGCACGACATCCTTTCACTAGCAGCCAGAGAAATGATCGTTTAACGCTTTCTTCCCGTAAGGTGAAGGTGGCCGAGCCGCTGTTGCTCAAGGGCTATGAAGGGATGAAAACCCGCGAGAAGACCATTCCGCATGTGGAGTGGGGCGAGTTTCGCATCCCCGAAGCCCTGGATCGGCTGATTCAACTCTACGAAGCGACGAACAAACCCGAAGAAGTGAAGAAATACTCAGAACTGCGGGCAAAATATCCCCCAGCCGTGGCACCGAAAGCGAAAGAAAAGAGAGTTCAGAATGGTGAGTAGCACCCGTAAAACTATTATAAAAACCTCATCTTTACCCGCCAATCGTGTGCATGGTGCGGGTGGGTTTCAAAAACCGGGACGTGTTAATCTCGTGACCCTCCCACTTACCCCAGATTGTTTGCCGCAGAGCCAGTTCAATCTCTGAATCGCTGGCACCTGTTCGAAGCAGGTCGCGGATGGGGGTTTCTTCCGTGGCAAACAGACAATGGCGAATCGCCCCTTCTGCGGTCAGCCGAATCCGGTTGCAGTGGTGGCAGAACGGGCGGGAAATACTGGCAATAAAGCCCACGTTGCCCCCACCTGCATACGCAAACTCCTGTGCAGGTGCGTGGGGGTCTTGACCTGCCACAGGCTGCAGAGGACCGTATTCCCCTTCCAGCACCGCCTGGATTTCGGCCGCAAACAACACCTTTTCCCGCTCCCAGGCGTCTGCACCAATCGGCATATATTCGATGAAACGCAACGAAAAGCCATTCTGCAGGCAATATGCTGCCAGCGGCAGAATATCGTGCTCTGTGGTGCCACGAATGCACACCGCATTTACTTTGATGGACTGAAAACCAACTTCTTTTGCCCTTGCGAGCCCTGCCAGCACCAGCGGCAGACCGGTGCGTCGGGTTAATTGCAAAAATCGGTCTTCATCCAGTGTGTCCACGCTGACATTCAGGCGATGCAGACCCGCCTGGTACAGGCTTTCGGCCTGCTGGGCCAGCAGCACCGCGTTGGTGGTCAGGCCAATGTCGTCAATACCGGGAATGCTGCTCAACATCGCAATCAGGTGGTGAATTTCCCGTCGGAGCAGTGGCTCGCCACCCGTCAGGCGGATTTTGTTCACGCCACAGTTAGCAGCGATACGCACCACGCGGGCAATTTCTTCAAACGTCAACAATTCCGATTTATCGCGAAACTGCACCTCTTCCGGCATGCAATAGGTGCAGCGCAGGTTGCAACGATCTGTCACTGAAATGCGCAAATTATTGTGCATACGTTGGAATGTGTCAATCAGAGGTCCCGTCGTGGGCATCGTCTGGCCCACGTGAGCTGGTTGTGGCTGACCGTTGAGAGGTAAGGGAATCATGGTGCTGTTGTATCATTTGTGGGATGCACCCACTCGGTGGTGCCATCATCCCAGTTTTCTTTTTTCCAGATCGGCACAATTTCTTTCAGCCGATCAATGGCATATTCGCAGGCGGCAAACGCCTCTTTGCGGTGCGGGCAACTGACCGCAATCCCCACGCTGGCTTCGCCCAGTTCCAGGTGACCAAGGCGATGGATAATGGAAATCGCCTGTACGGGCCAGCGCTGGCGAGTTTCGTCTGCCACCAGTTGCATCTGTTTCACAGCCAACGGTTCGTGGGCTTCGTAATCGAGTGCCACGGTCGCCCGTCCATTGGTCATTTGCCGCACCGTACCCAGAAAAAGGACCACGGCACCCGCAGATGAAGTATGAACGCTTTCTAATAATTGCTGGTGGGAAATCGGCTCGCGGGTAAGCAAAATCATGAAGATCCCCCACTGACTGGTGGGATTAACGCCACCCGATCGGTCAATTCCAGCAGGTCGCTGTTGGTTGCATAACGTTCATCGTTGATCACGCAGACGCACCTGGAGATGAGGTGGGCCTGATTTGTGTAACGAGTTTGTAACAGTTTCAGCAACTCCCCAACGGTGGGCTGTTCCGGCAGCACCACCTGAATGGTGCGCGTGCCCAACGCCTCGGCAACGCCCGCAAACAGGCTTACTTCAATTTCGGCAGATTCCATGAAGTTATTTTAGCAAACAGTGGGCCGATCGCACCGCCAGAAGAGGTGGTACGCAGTGCGAATCGGTTTTCTGGGTATTAAAAGGAAAAGTGGGCTGAAAAAGACTGGCTTATGCAGGGAGTTTCCACTCGCCACGGTAAGGCCGTTGCAGCATTGCGTTGGCTTCGTCGCTGTTGATGAACTTGTAGGTTTTGGGATCCCACTTCAGCGATTTGTTCAAACGCAGTGCAATTGCACCGATATGACAGATGATGACCGAACCGCCACCGACAGTTGCACTACAGATCGGTGCCTCACGTGAATCGACACAATCCAGGAAGTTGGCCATATGATTGGTCGGTCGGGTGGGGTACAATTTGGGATCTTCCGCCAGTTTTTCAGACAGAATCTTGGCATCGCTGGCTAATAACAGGCCACGGCTGACAAAAATGGTGCCATTTTCGCCAAAAATCATTAAGCCGTTCTCATCACCAGAGATCATACCCAGATCTTTGCCCATGCGGTTCTTCGGTGCTTTGCCGTTGGCATCAACCAGGCCCTTCACGGCAGTCCCCCCACCGGACATCGCAAACACAGTGGTGCCATTGCCGTAGGTGTACTTCACGCTGAAATTCTGGTGGCAGTTGTAACCATCACCTTTGTCGTATGCAGGTGTGGCTTTGACGCACTCCACTGCCATGGGGCCGTTGCCATCCATATTCAGGCACCACTGGGCGATATCCAGGTGGTGAGCACCCCAGTCGGTCATTTTGCCGCCGGAATACTCGTACCACCAGCGGAATTCGTAATGACAGTTGGTGGCACCATTTTTGGCTAAACGGTAAGGAACTTTTTCAGTTGGTCCCAACCAGAAATCCCAATCCAGTTCTTTGGGTGCGTCAACGGCTTCGATTGGCCCGCTGACAGGGTTGCTGCCGATACGGCATTCGATCGATTTGATCTTGCCAATCCGCCCACTGCGGACAATTTCGGTGGCAATACGGAACTTGTTGCCCATTTCGCAACGTTGCTGGCTGCCCGTCTGCAGCACGCGACCAGTTTCTTTCTGCACCTTCATCATCGCCAGCGATTCTGCCACGGTCAGGGTCAGTGGCTTTTCGCAGTAGACATCTTTGCCATTTTTCATCGCATCAATGGCCACCAGTGCGTGCCAGTGGTCCGGCGTGGCGACCAGCACCGCGTCGATATCTTTCGACTGGTTCAGTTCGCGGAAATCCTTGTAGCCTTTGGTGGTGAACTGGTCTTTTTTCAGGATGTCGGTGGCCCGTGCCAGGTGGCGTGCATCCACATCGCACAGACTGGTGATGTTGAGGCGATCTCGCAGGCCTTTCATCCCACCGTAGATGCCCAGGGACCGGCTTTTCGGACTGCCGATGCCCACAATGCCGAAGCGAATTTTTTCTGCGGTTTTGGCAGTTTTCTGTGCTGCCAACAGTTGCTCTGCATACCAGCCGGGAATACCAGCGGCAGTCATCGCTGCCATGGACCGCACCATAAAGCCACGGCGGGAGAGGTTGCCTTTTTCAAACATAGATCGAATATTTCCCCAAAGTTCAAGTACAAACTGCCCCTATGGTATCACGCCAGGTGGGGAAAAGGAAAGGAAAAAATCATCGTAGGAAGCGATGTACCTTGGAATTGATGTTGATTGCTGCGGAATAACATGTCGAAACCATGAATTGAAGGAGGAAATTCAGTTTTAATTGCAAGAATATTTTTTATCCATTGCAATCATTGCAGAATTAGTGTAGCATTGATTTCAGCTACACAGAACAACTTCTTGCTGAGTGGGATTCCATGCCAAACGATCACGTCGAATTAACCACTTCCCAACTGGAACAGTACCAGGATATATGGCTCGATCATCTCGGCAAAACACTGCGGGAGCGATTAACCGCGTTGTTGACAATATTTCAGACCGGGCGGGCTGTACTGGCAGATGCTTTGGAAATTGTCGCACCGGGTAAAGAGCGGGCTGCCGCACTGCAGGCGTATCAAACCTTTGCGAATCGCATTAATGACGGTGCGAAAGAAGCCGAACTGGATCTCCGGCTGTGCGTCGATTCACTGAAATCCGATCCCTCCAGCCGCGAAACCTGGATCGAAGGGCCATCACCGGATGAGGCTAGTCTGGCACAATACACCCGGGAAGCTGTCAGCACAATTGAAAGATACGATGCATTGGTGCAGCCTACCGCAGTGATTCGGACAAGTACAGAACAGGAAAACCCGGAAATGGAGTTACCATTGATTCGGTTTTTCTTCTCTTACGCCCACCATGATGATAAACTGGTTACCAAACTACGCACATCCCTGGAAAAAGAACTGAAGCTATCTAAAAGTTATCGTTTTGAATTTTGGATCGATCGCAATATCGAAGTCGGTGCCAACTGGGATTTTGAAATTCAGAAAGCGCTGGCAGAATGCCACTTTGGTTTGCTGTTTGTTTCACGTGATTTTCTGGTAAGTCAGTATATCACAGAAAAAGAGTTGCCTCCTTTCATTACTGGCACAAAACCAGTAATCCCCGTTGGTTTAAGAGTATTGGACTTTGCACGCATTAACATGAAAGGGTTGGATGTAAAGCAGATATTTCGTTTAACGCGAACAGGTCAACGACCAAGATTTTATAGCGAATGTCGTGGTGAAATAGCGGAAGAATTTGTTGGGAAGTTAGCTTCTGAAATTGAAGGAAAGATTAAGATAACACTAAATCAACAATCTTCTTTAGCAGTAACTACCGTAAAAAAGGGACAACGGATTCGCTGCCAAGCAAAATTACCTGAAGAAGATATCGTCATAGAGTTCGGCTGCAACATCCGCAAGCGGTTGCCAGAACAAATTGTACCACCCGATGCAGCCCCTACAGATTTTTCACAGATGGAAAAAGAGAATGCTACACTCCAGCCCCAGAACCGCACAAAAGCAGTTGATTTTCTGGCAGACTGGGCATTGTCCGAAGATCTTGCACCATTTTGTGCGGTATTAGGTGAAGTGGGCATTGGCAAAACAACGACGTTGATGCTGCTTGCTCGTGTACTGGATCAGCGCCGACAGAAAGATACTACCGTGCCCGCAGTAATTTTCATCGATCTCAAAGATTACTATTTCAAAGGCGATCCTGGCTTGGAGGAAATCTTGCAGATCGTCATTAACCGACACTGGAAAGGGACAGGCAGTCGCGCAATAACGCCACAGATGATCATACAGGCTGTTCAGGAAAGGGGGGCATTAGTGATTTTTGATGGCCTGGACGAACGCATCATTCCATTGCCGCAAAATCGCCGCGATGGCTTTATCCGGCAGCTATGGAGTATTCTGCCACCGCGTACTCACAAGCCAACACCAGGAAAGCGGCCCGGCAAAATGATCATCTCGTGCCGTTCGCACTATTTCCCAACGATCACCGCCCTCAGCTCTGCGTTCACCGGTGAAAGCCGTGAAGGCATACGCGAAAAAGATTACCAGGCGTGCATCATTTTACCGTTCAATCAAAAGCAGGTTCGCGAGTATTTAAAGGGAATGCTGGGGGAAGAACGCGTTGATGATGCCATCGCTGTAATCAAATCTGTACATAATCTGACGGATCTTTCCACGCGACCATATTTGTTGTCTCTCATTGCTCCAGAGTTGGAACGCCTGGAACAGATGAAAATGACTGGCCATCGGGTGTTCGGGGTAACACTATATGGGATATTCGTGGAAAAGTGGCTACGCCGTGATGATTTAAAGCATCAATTTACACCAGAACACAAACTGCAGATGATGGAAGAACTTTCTGCACATCTTTGCAGTATCAACCAGAAGTTAATTCCCTGGCGTAAAGTATCCAAATGGCTGGATCATTTTCTAAATCAACATCCGGAAATTCGCGAACGTTACAACGAAGTTCCTGCCGAAGTATTGAACCAGGATTTTCGTGCTGCCACCTTTTGTTTGCGGCCCGACAGTGAAGAAGAGGGCTTTCGTTTTGCGCACACATCACTTTATGAATATTTTCTGGCACTGTACCTTGTTCGTGCCTTGGAAGATGGTCGCTTTTCCTCATGGGATTTACAGTTACCTTCGGACGAAACTCTTGATTTTGCTGCACAGATGTTAATGGATCACAACGACGTGGATACAAACAAAGCAGTTGAGAACTGGTCAAAACTGCTGGAAGACCCTACGGCATCAGCAAAAGCCCGTCGGGCAGCGTTCAAAATGTGGCTGATTGCTCACGAAAAGAACTGGCTGGAGCCAACACCATCTTCCGCACAACTTCAGGGACTGGATTTAGAGGGGTGGCAGATAGGCAGCAAATCGAATACCCCCCTTGATTTGAGAGGGGCATCGCTGGTTAATAGTTGCCTGAATCATGCGGTGCTACACAATGTTTTGCTGGCCAAAGCAGATGCAAATGGTGCTTCACTCCGGATAGTGGAATTCGACAATGTATCTCTGGACTATTCAAATTGGGAAAAAGCAAATTTCTGTGGCAGTACCTGGCGGGATTGTGATGCAAAAGGCATTCATGGGCGCACATCGAACTGGCACGATGCGGACCTGATTCGTTGCAATTTTTCCGGCTCTATTCGACCAGCAAATTGGGCACAGCTTGTATGTGAACGGTTGATTAACGAACCAGCTTTCGTTGTCTTGAAACAGGGCCATTCGGCATCTGTCTGGAGTGTGGCCTGGTCGATAGATAGTACTAGGATCGTCTCCGGAAGTTCTGATCAGACCCTGAAGATCTGGGATGCGGAGAGTGGCAAACACCTGCAGTCTCTTGCGGGCCATTCGGAAGTTGTCTGGTGCGTGGCTTGGTCGATAGATGGAACGCGGATTGCCTCCGGTAGCTGGGACAAGACGGTGAAGATCTGGGATGCGGAGAGTGGCAAATGCCTGCAGAGCCTTGCGGGCCATTCTGATTATGTCAGGTGCGTGGCCTGGTCAGCAGACGGCACTAGAATCGTCTCCGGAAGTGATGATGAGTTACTGAAGATCTGGGATGCGGAGAGTGGCAAATGCCTTCGGAGCCTTGCGGGCCATTCGGGATATGTCTGGAGCGTGGCATGGTCGGCAGATGGCAAGCAGATCGTCTCCGGAAGTGATGATGAGTTACTGAAGATCTGGGATGCGGAGAGTGGCAAATGTCTTCTCACCCTTACATGCCACTCTGATTATTTAAGGAGCGTGGCCTTGTCGACAGATGGCACTATGATCGCATCGGGTAGTCGGGGCAATTCACTGAAGATCTGGGATGCGGAGAGTGGCAAATGCCTTCGGAGCCTTACGGGCCATACGGGCTCTGTCAGGAGCGTGAGTTGGTCCGCAGATGGCACTAGGATTGTCTCCGGTAGTGTTGACAAATCGCTAAAGATCTGGGATGCAGCCAGTGGCAGGTGCATGCGTTCCTTTGAGGGCCATACGGGCTCTGTCAGGAGTGTAAGCTGGTCAGCTGATGGAACGCTGATTGTATCGGGAAGTGATGACAAGACGGTGAAGATCTGGGATGCTTCGAATGGCAAACGCCTGCAAACTCTTGCAGGCCATTCGGGATATGTCTGGAGCGTGGCCTGGTCGGCAGATGGCAAGCAGATCGTCTCGGGAAGTGATGACAAGACGGTGAAGATCTGGGATGCTTCGAATGGCAAATGTATGCAAACTCTTGCGGACCATACAGGATCTGTCAGGTGTGTGGCCTGGTCAGCAGATGGCACGCGGATCGTTTCTGGTGGTGATGACAAGACGGTGAAGATCTGGGATGCTTCGAATGGCAAATGCATGCAGAGCCTTGCGGGCCATTCGGGATCTGTCAGGAGTGTGAGTTGGTCTGCGGATGGCACGTGGATCGTCTCTGGGAGTGCTGACCAGACGCTGAAGGTCTGGGATGCGGAGAGTGGCAAATGCATGCAGAGCCTTGCGGGCCATTCGGGATCTGTCAGGAGTGTGAGTTGGTCTGCGGATGGCACGTGGATCGTCTCTGGGAGTGATGATTCAACCATGCGGGAGTGGGATGCGAACACTGGCCAGCTGTTACGCACCTGGGTGATGAATGGTGATGAAGTGGCATTGGTGGATTTCCCGAACAACAAAATTCTGCACGCAACACCGGAAGCCTGGCGCATGCTCGGCTGGCAGGTATGGGATGAAAAGAAAAACAGTTACCGCTTGTATCCTGCGGAAGCCAAAGGCCCCCTGCCGCCGTGGTAATTTGACTGATACAAGTACGCTTTCCTGCTGCAAACTTGGAAAAAACTGCTCTTTTCTTATACTAATCATATCTCTTGAACCAGATCGTATCGTGGCAGTCTGCCATCCTCTTCACAAATTCTTGGTTGAGAGCGGACAGGTTGTTGCAATCTGTTTCAAGCAATGCAGTTTTGAACAGAGGGGATATCGTTGAACCGCATCTGGCCTGGTAGTCCATACCCATTGGGGGCGACGTGGGATGGAATTGGTGTCAACTTCGCACTTTTTTCGGAACACGCAACCAAAGTGGAGTTGTGTCTGTTTGAAGGTGCTACTGCCCGCAAAGAATCGCATCGCTTCACCCTTCCAGAACAGACCGATCAGGTGTGGCACGGTTATTTTCCCGATATCCGCCCAGGCCAGCTTTATGGCTACCGGATTCACGGTCCGCACGATCCCCAGCAGGGAATGCGGTTTAACCACCATAAAATTGTGCTGGATCCCTATGCCAAGGCGATCGGCCGATCGGTGCGGTGGTGCGACGAAATGTTCAGCTACACCATCGGTGATCCACAGGAAGATTTATCTTTCGATACCCGCGATAACGCAGCCTACGCCCCACTGGGTGCGGTAATTGATGAAGCCTTCACGTGGGGCAGCGACCGGAAGCCCAAAATCCCGTGGCACAAAACGATCATTTACGAAACCCACGTGAAAGGGTTCAGTAAACTCCATCCGGAAATTCCGGAAAATATCCGCGGCACCTATCTGGCGATGTGTTCTGAGCCTGCCATTCGCCACCTGAAGGAACTGGGCATTACCACGGTCGAAGTGCTGCCGGTACACCAGCACATCGACGATCGCCATCTGGTGGAAAAAGGGCTCAGTAACTACTGGGGCTACAATACTTTATCGTTCTTTGCACCGGAAATTGAATATTCCACCCACTCCTGGAATCCGCTGGAGTCGGTCAACGAATTCAAAATGATGGTGCGTGGGCTGCACGCCGCCAATATTGAAGTAATTCTGGACGTAGTGTACAACCACACCGCCGAAGGGAACCACCTGGGCCCCACCCTGTCGTTCCGTGGGATCGATAATTCAGCCTATTACCGCCTGGTGGGCGACAATAAACGCTACTACATGGACTACACCGGCTGTGGCAACACCCTGAACATGCAGCACCCCCGCGTGCTGCAACTGATCATGGACAGCCTGCGGTACTGGGTGCTGGAAATGCACGTTGATGGTTTCCGATTCGATCTGGCCAGTACCCTGGCACGGGAGCTGCACGAAGTAGATCGGCTGGGGGCCTTTTTCGACATTATCCACCAGGATCCGGTACTGTCGCAGGTCAAGCTCATTGCGGAACCGTGGGATTTGGGCGAAGGTGGCTACCAGGTGGGCAATTTTCCCGTCGGCTGGACGGAATGGAATGGCAAATACCGCGACTGTATCCGCAAATTCTGGAAAGGCGATGGTGGCACCACTGCCGAGTTTGCCACCCGAGTCTGTGGCAGCAGCGACCTGTACGAGCAAAGTGGTCGCAGCCCGTATGCCAGTATCAACTTTATCACCTGCCACGACGGCTTTACCCTGCGGGATCTTGTCAGCTATAACGACAAGCACAACGAAGCGAACGGCGAAAATAACCAGGATGGTGCCAACGATAACGAAAGCTGGAACTGTGGGGCGGAAGGCGAGACCGATGATCCGGAAATTCTGGCCCTGCGTGCCCAGCAACAGCGGAACCTGATGGCCACCCTGCTGCTGTCGCAAGGCGTGCCAATGGTGCTGGCAGGCGATGAATACGGCCACACCCAGCGTGGGAACAACAATACCTACTGTCAGGATAATGAACTGACCTGGCTGAGCTGGGAATGGACTGACGAGCAACTGCGGTTCTACGATTTCGTTCGCGATACCATTGCGTTCTGGAACAGCCAGCCCGTTCTACAACGCCGTAAGTTCTTTCAAGGCCGCAAGATACGTGGTGCGAGTATCAAAGACGTCACCTGGTACGAGCCGTCCGGTGATGAGATGTCCGATGATGCGTGGAATGCTGGGTTTGTGCGCTGTCTGGGGGTTCTCTACGCCGGCGACACGATCCCCGAGGTGGATGAAAAAGGCGAAACAATCCATGGCGATACATTACTAATGCTTTTTAATGCCCATCATGAAGCACTGCCATTCAAACTGCCGATGCGGGCCAGAAAAATTGCCTGGCAGCTGATGCTGGATACTTCGGAACAATTTGAAAAGGAACAATCCTTTGCCAGTGGCACGGTGTTTGATCTGGCAGGGCGTTCTCTGGCTGTCTTTCGCATGGTAGAAGAGTGATTGCGTAAAGTCCGCCTCCTCCCCACCTGGGGCAATTCTTTACATATCAACTATCCGCCAAAGTCCGCTTTTTTCCACCATTTTGCCATTTTTGCCCAAATAGTCGTTCGTTGGCACAGTCCAAAAGGATATATATTAAGCGACGGTGCAACGAGGTGGCATGCAGCATCAATTGATGAATACCAGATTCTGCAAATGCTCTATGTAAAAAACTAACGAAAGAGCATCAGCAATGATACGTGAAGAACAGATTGATCTCCGGCGGTTGCGGGCGCAGGCCGGCAAGTTTCAGATTGAAAATCTGACCAACAAGCGGTTGTTTTCCGACTACCGCATCACCAACCCGGAAAGTGGTGGGACTTATACCGTTCAGATTCGTGGTTTCGACGTGGGAGATAATCACTGCACCTGCCCCGATTATCGTTCCAATACCCTGGGCACCTGCAAGCATATCGAAGCTGTATTGAATGCGGTGGCAGCAGACGCACCCGAACAGGTAAAAAGCCGGAAGGCAGCGGTCACCCGTCCGGAATTGATTCTCGATTATACAGGAGAACGTTTACGGCTGAAGATGCGCTTGCCGGGTCGCACGTCCGATCAGTTAACGCACCTGTTGCAGAAGTATTTCAATGAAGAAGGCTATTGGAACGGTGTGCACCGCTGGGATGAGTTCGTCGATGCAATGGAGAAGGTGCCGGAACAGATTACCGTGGCCAGCGATGCGATGGATTTTCTGGATCGCGAAATTGAACTGGCGAATTTACGGCAACAGGAAAGCGTGTGGCTGCAGGAACTGGCGGAGATAGGCGATCAGGCCACCGTGAGACAGGTGTTGAATGTGCCTTTGTATGACTATCAGGCCCACGGTGCGATTTTTCTTGCCTGTCGTGGGCGGTCAATTCTAGGCGACGATATGGGCCTGGGAAAAACCGTTCAGACACTGGCAGCAATCGAACTCCTGGCACGTTACCGAGGTATTTCTAAAGTGCTGGTGGTGTCGCCAGCAAGTGTCAAGTATCAGTGGCCTGGGCAGATTCAGCAGTTCACCAATCGTTCCCACATTGTGGTGGATGGCTTGAAAGAAGTGCGTCAGAATCTCTACCACGCACCTAGTTTTTACAAGCTGGTGAATTACGAACAAATCCTGCGGGATTTCGAAGAGATATCCCAGTGGGAGCCCGATGTGATTGTGCTGGATGAGGCACAGCGGATCAAAAACTGGGAGGCGAAAACCACCCAGATCGTGAAAAAATTGAAAAGCCGGTTTGCAATGGTGCTCAGTGGCACGCCATTGGAAAATCGGCTGGAAGAATTGTACAGCATTGTGCAATTTGTGGATGAACGCCGCTTCGGCCCGGCCTTTCAGTTTCTGGAAGATCATCGCCAGTACGATGAATCAGGTAATTTCCTTGGCTATCGGAAGCTGGATCAGATTCGCGAAAAACTAGCGCCGATCTTTCTGCGTCGTACCCGCCAGGAAGTACTGGGGGAGTTGCCAGAGCGGATCGATACCACTCGCACTGTCTTGTTGGATGAGAACCAGCAGGTGCATTACGATCAGCAAAAATCCCGCCTGGCACAATTGCTGGCACGAATTTCCCCCACACAGATTGATCGGAAGCGGATTCTGACCTGCCTGAAACATATGCGGATGATCTGCGACAGTGCCCACGTGATGGATTCGACAATTACTTCGTCTCCAAAACTTGAAGAACTGCGGGCACTGCTGCCTGATCTGCTGGAATCGGACACTACCCACCATAAGGTGGTGCTGTTCAGCGAGTTTGAAACGATGCTGCAACTGGTCGCGGGACTATTGCAGGAATTAAAGATTTCTTATGCGATGCTGCACGGCAGCATGAATGGCAGTAAGCGGAAGGAAGCACTGGAACGGTTTCAGCACCCCGATTGCCGGATTTTTCTCAGTACTGATGCTGGCGGTGTGGGTCTGAACTTACAGCAGGCAGATACGGTGATTAATCTGGAACTACCCTGGAATCCCGCAGTGCTGGCCCAGCGGATTGCACGCGTGCACCGCCTGGGGCAACGCCAGCAGGTGCGGGTGATCCACTTTATTACCCAGAACACGATTGAAGAATCGGTCAAAAAAGCAATTGATCAGAAGCAGGAATTGTTTGATGAACTGTTCCAGGGTGAGCTGGACGAGATTGTGATGGGCAGTTCCAGTAATGCGAGACTTTTTGAACAGATCAGCCAGTTAGCAGAGATTCCAACGGAAGCTACGGTGGGCACAACACCAACCACCGTATCGGAATTATCGCCCGGGCTGCTGTTACATGCGGTGGGCATTCTGGAAACGCTGGCGGCAGAATGGCAACTGCTCCCACTGGATGGAGAATTGCGGCAACGTGCGGAAACTGCGGTGCAGAAACTGTTCGATCAGTTGCAGCAGTAATTGCAATATCCAGCCCAGAATCTCCATTGCCCAACATTGCTGATTTATCCAGCTTGCCGCCCATACCCACTTCTGTGGATTCTTTTGGTGCAGGAATCTGTAATTCGAATTGACAAATCAATTCAGAACGTTATTCAACGCCACAGTCCAGCACGGTGGGGAACATTCGTGCGGGCGATTACCAGAATTTTTGGAACGGAAATCCATCATGGATGATGAATCAACAACCATCGGTGCGTTGAAAATCATCGCTGATCGATTTGCCTCGGAACGAAACTGGCAGCCATACCACAGCCCGAAAAATCTGTGCATGGCGCTGGCAAGTGAAGTGGGTGAATTACTGGAGCCGTTTCGCTGGGCGACTGAGCAGGAATCTTATGAGATCTGCCAGCACCCCAGGTTACGTGAGGCCGTCGCAGATGAAGTGGCCGATGTGGTCTATCTGCTGATGTTATTCAGTCTGCATTCCGGGATTGATATCACCACGGCCTTGCGTGAGAAGATGGTAAAAAACGCCGTGAAATATCCTGCTCCGCCACCAGAACAAGAATAGTGGTGTGGACAGTTAGAAAACGTAGCTGTGTGTTCATTCTGGTACCATCAATTCCGAACAGGATGCGATGATTGCCGGGGGGTATGCCAGAATGAACACGCAGCATACCGATGTCAGGGGGAATAGTTGTGCGCAAAAAATATCTACTGATCGTGGTATTGGGTATGGTTGCTGTTGGCGGCCTGACCTTTTCTCAATTGGCGGCACAACCGGCCAACGGCGACATTGATATTCCAAAGTTGCCAGCCGAACTTCCCACGTTGGGCGATCTGGAGATCGAAGTACCCACGTTGATGCCTCCTGCGGACAACCCACCTGCACTGAAAACTCCCGAATTGAAAACACCTGCACTGAAGCCGGAATTACCACCGGTACCTGTGCGTACTTCGGAAAAACCAATTGGTGTCAGCCCGTTGCCACCTGGGGTTACCGGCACCGATACTCCCACGAAACCAACATTACCAGCTTTACCTCCTGTGAAACAGGAAGAGCCTAAGCTGCAATTACCCAAAGTGGAACCAGTGCGGGAAGTACCCAAGATGGTGCCACCCACGCTACCCGATCCGAAACCTGTGGCACAACCCGAAGTGAACCTGAAACCGGTTCTGCCAACGCCAAAACCAGTGGAACAACCACAGAAGCCAACAGAACCCACCTTCAGTAAGGCGGCGTTCGCCAATAATGGCTTTGCCGCAGATAACCGCGTCACGCCCACCATAGCTATTGAAACGCTGGGGCCGGATGCTGTCCCACAGGGGAAGGATCTGAGCTACCTGATTGTGGTGAAAAATATCGGCCCTATTCCGGTTTCCGATGTGCGGGTGGAAGAGCAGATTTCCCAGGGTAATCGCTATCTCGGTGGGGATCCTGTCGCAGATGTGAACCTCAACCAGTTACGCTGGTCGCTGGGCAAACTGAATGTGGGTGAAGAGAAAAAGATTAAAGTGAATGTCAAACCGCTGGGAGATCGCGATTATGAAACCTCCCCACGGGTAACATTCACCGCCGAAGCCCGCAATAAAGTGACGATTACCCGGCCAAAACTGACCGCAACGATGAACGGGCCAGAATCAGTGTTCTTTGGCGATGAAGGCTCATTCCACATCGTCATCAAGAATGAAGGTTCGGCACCCGCCAACAAAGTAAAGATACACGTGGCAATGACTCCTGGTTTGCGGCACGCTTCGCAGAAAGATGGTTCGCCAGTGGAAGCAGAGCTGGATAGTCTGCCCCCAGGTGAAAGCCGGGCCGTGGTTCTGAAAACCACCGCACTGGAACCAGGGATTCAGACCTGCGAACTGACAGTACTGGGCGACCTGGTGGCACCGGTCAAGCTGAAGTCAACGACAATGGTTCAGCAGCCCAAGCTTGATCTGAAGATGATCACCCCAGGCAAAGCCCTGGTGCGTGGCGAAGCAACATTCACTCTGGAATTAAGTAACAGCGGCAATGCCACCACCGATAAGGTTCAGGCGGCGGCAGCTTTTCCTGAAGGATTAGAGTTTGTTTCTGCCAGTGATGGTGGAAACTACGAACCTGGTACCCGCACCGTAACCTGGAACCTTGGTGCTCAACCAGCGGGTTCTGCCAAGAAAGTGACTGTGACCGCACGGGCTGGCATTGCGGGCAATCTGGCAGTACGCAGCATCGCTCAGGCTGGGACCCGCCTGCAATCGAAGGCTGAGTGCCTGATTCAGGTCGATGGTGTGCCTGCAGTGAACTTTGAAATTATTAACGTCGATAACCCAGCCGAAGTGGGCAAGGAAATTACCTACGAAGTGCGGGTGATCAATCAGGGAACATCCCCACTGACGAACCTGCGACTAGTGGCAGGTTATTCCGAAGGCCTGCAGGTGGGAGATATACAGGCACCAGTGAAGTATACTTCCAGTGGTGCCATTATTACCTTTGAACCGATTCCCCGCCTTGGCGTCAAAGCAGATGCGGTAGTACGGATCAAAGTCAAAGGTACCAAACCGGGCGATATGCGATGCAAAGTGCAGCTATCGTGCGATCAGATTCGCCAGCCTGTCACCAAAGAAGACAGCACCATTTTCTATCAGAGATGAAAATTAAGCTCCTGAAACAACTCAGGTGCACCAGCCATGGGATCGCTGGCAAAGCGATCCAGTAGAACAGATAATCTGGGTAATACAGGGAAACACTATCCCACGTTAGAGGCAGGTTTCTGCCGCACGTGAGGTGGCTTTAGGAAGAGTCGTCTTGAGACTTGCACGGGGGGTTGGTATTGTATCTGTCTGTTACCAGGAATGGGAACAGCGGTGCACGCTGACTGCAGGTGTCACTTCCGAGACAGTTTGAAGTGGACGGTTGCCTGGCAACCACGGATCAGGGAGGAATCCGAATAATGAGTACAGTACGTGAACAGCAGGAGCGTCTTCGCGTGCATATCCGCTGGATGATTCGGCGAGACATGCTCGAGGTATTGCAAACGGAGCAAGCCAGTTTTGCAAGTCCCTGGACTGAGGAAGATTTCTTGCACAGTTTGCGCCAGCGAAACTGCATCGGAATGGTAGCGGAATACAACGATCGCGTTGTCGGCTTTATGATTTATGAATTACATAAGAGCCGCTTACACATTCTGAACTTTGCGGTGCATCCTGATTTCCGGCGCCATGGTATCGGAACGCAGATGGTGATGAAGCTGGCAGGAAAACTGTCCACTCATCGCCGTACGCGGATTACCTTGCTGGTGCGTGAATCGAACCTGGCCGGGCAGCAGTTCTTCCGTGCGGAAGGATTTATGGCTTGCCGTGTCATCCGTGGGCACTTCGAAGATACTTGTGAAGATGCGTACCAGATGGAATATTCTCTGGAACGCGAGGCACAGGTCGGTGGACTGTACCATCCCCACAACCGCATCGCGCAGTACGAAGAAAGTTAGATCGCCGCACAGGTGCTACAAAACCGAAGTGCACCCAATAGACTGAAGCCCACCAGAATCGTCATTCCCGCGAAGGCTAGAATGCGTGCCTTCACGTTTGGTTTTTACATGGCATGAATGTTCCTTTACCCATGTGCAATTCCTTTGATTACCACTCTGTACCGATTACAGACCTCAACAGCTTGCAATTTGTCCCAGAGGATTGTTCCGTTGCTATCCTAACCCCACAGTAAGTGGGGGTGGGGCATCATGAAAGTGGTCATCCTGGCGGGTGGGTTTGGCACCCGATTATCCGAAGAGACTGATTTGCGGCCAAAACCGATGGTTTCCATCGGAGGGCGGCCCATTCTCTGGCACATAATGAAGATGTACTCATCTCATGGCCTGCACGACTTTGTCATCTGCTGTGGGTACAAAGGATATGTCATTAAGGAATATTTCGCCAACTATTTCCTGCATATGTCCGATGTTACCTTCGATATGACCAACAATTCCATGGAAGTGCACGAACGCCATGCCGAACCGTGGCGTGTCACGCTGGTAGATACGGGCGAAAACACCCTGACGGGTGGGCGAATCAAACGCGTAGCCCCCTACCTGCAGGGCGAATCGGCCTTCTGCCTTACCTACGGCGATGGCGTCAGCGATGTTAACATCCGTGCCGCAATCGATTTTCACCAGCAACATGGCAAGTGGGCCACCGTAACTGCGGTGCAGCCACCCGGCCGGTATGGTGCCTTAACCCTTACCAACAAACAAGTTACGGGATTTACCGAAAAGCCACGTGGGGATGGTGGCCTGATTAATGGTGGCTTCTTTGTTCTCTCCCCACAGTGCCTCGATCTGATCGAAAACGACCAGAGCAGTTGGGAAGGGAAACCACTGGCCCAACTGGCAACGATGAATCAACTGATGGCTTTCGAACATTTGGGTTTCTGGCAGGCGATGGACACCCTGCGCGATAAAAATCATCTGGAATCGCTCTGGAATGCGGGTCAGGCACCCTGGAAAACATGGAAGTAACCCCACTGATGGCATCATTCTGGCATGGGAAAAGGGTTCTGGTCACCGGTCATACCGGCTTCAAGGGTGCGTGGCTCAGCCTTTGGCTGCACCACCTGGGTGCGGAAGTGCACGGTTATGCTCTCCCGCCCCATACCACGCCTAACCTCTTTGATTGCTGCAACTTACAGCAAGTTCTTCATCACCACGTGGGTGACATTCTGCACCCCAAGCATTTCCAGCAGGTAGCACACGATTGCCAGCCCGAAATTGTTCTTCATCTGGCTGCACAGGCGTTGGTGCGGGAAAGTTATCGCGACCCACTGACGACGTTCAATACCAACGTGATGGGCACGGCCAACGTTCTGAACGGTTTGCGGGAAAAAACTTCCCTGAAAGTAGTATTGGCCATTACCACCGATAAAGTCTACCGCGAAGACCAATCGACATTCCCATACCGTGAAAACGACCCACTGGGTGGACATGATCCCTATAGTGCCAGCAAAGCGGCTGCGGAACTGGTGATCGACAGTTATCGCGAGGTTTTTTTCGCCAAACAAGGCGTTGCACTGGCCACCGCACGTGCAGGCAACGTAATTGGTGGGGGAGACTGGTCGACCGATCGCCTGCTTCCCGATGCCATCCGTGCCTGGCAGTCACAGCAAACATTGCAGATCCGTCGTCCCGAAGCAATTCGACCGTGGCAGCATGTGCTGGAACCTCTTGCAGGTTATCTGATGCTGGCCGAGCAACTTTACCACCAGCCCAGCCGTGCAGGTGCGTACAATTTTGGCCCACTGCCCCATGAGGCGGCAACTGTCAAGCACGTGATTCAACGAGGGGCATCCTTGTTCCAGCAATTCAGCACAACTCCATTCAATATCGAAAGTTGCGTCGAATGGCCCACTACCGAAAGTGGGCCTCGGGAAGCACCCTGGCTGGCACTGGAAACGGCCAAAGCCCGCACCCAGTTGGGCTACATCCCCCGGTGGGATCTTTCGAATGGACTGGCACGCACCGTTGAATGGTATTGTCGACATTACGCGGGGGAAAACGCACGCACACTTTGCCTGGAACAGATTGCCACATTCACCAGCGCGGAAGCCAATTCATGAATCGATTTTCGATTGAATTCGAGCTGGCACCTGGCGTGCAAGTGCTTACTAGAAAAGTACTTGCAGACGACCGTGGTTCTTTTCAACGTTTGTTCGATCTGGACGACCTGACAACGTTGGGTTGGGATCGGCCGGTGGCCCAGGTGAATCAGACAATTACCAGGGAACGTGGCACCGTCCGTGGACTGCACTTTCAGCACCCACCCTTTGATGAATGGAAGCTGGTTACCTGTCTGCAAGGCGAAATTCTGGATCTGATTGTTGACATTCGTAGATCTTCGGTGAATTTTCTGAGTGTTTATCAGGTAAAACTAGACGGGAACAGCCCAAGATCGCTGTTGATTCCACCCGGGTTTGCCCATGGATTTCAAACGCTGTCCGCAAATGTGGTGCTGAATTATTGCCATTCCCAACCATACGTACCCAACGCGGAAGGTGGCCTGAATGTGCAGGATCCTCGCCTGGCAATCTCCTGGCCGTTGCCCATTACCCAGCTTTCAGATCGGGATCGCCAGTTTCCCATGCTCACCAGCGATTTTAACGGAGTAGATCGATGAAGTGCCGTCACTGTGGGCAACCACTGCAGCATTCATTTCTGGATTTAGGAACCGCCCCACCTTCCAATGCGTATTTGCGTGCCGATCAACTTCATGTGGGAGAAGTCTGGCTGCCGTTACGGTTGCTGGTGTGCCACCATTGCTGGCTGGTGCAAACGGAAGATATGGCCACGCCGGAAACGTTTTTTACGCCGGATTACGCCTATTTCAGTTCTACTTCGACAAGCTGGCTGGCCCACGCGCGTCAATATGCCCACGAAATGGTGGAACGATTTCAATTGAACCACCAGAGCCAGTTTGTGGAAGCGGCCTCGAACGATGGCTATCTGCTGCAGTTCTTTCAGGAGCGTGACATTCCGTGCTACGGCATTGAACCGACGCACGCTACTGCGCAAGTGGCTATCAGCAAAGGACTTGAGACAATTGAAGAGTTTCTGACCGCCGATTTTGCCCGCAAATTGGTCGCCCAGCGTGGGGAAGTCGATCTGTTTGCTGGCAATAATGTCTTTGCCCACGTGCCAGATATCAATGATTTCGCCGAAAGCATTCGGATTCTGCTGAAGCCCACTGGGGTGGCGACATTAGAATTTCCTCATCTTTACAATATGGTGCGGTACTGTCAGTTTGATACCGCTTACCACGAACATTTTTCTTATTTGTCGCTGCTGGCTGTGCGATCGATCGTTGAAAAGCAAGGTTTGCAACTGTTTGATGTGCAGGAACTTAGTACACACGGTGGGAGCCTGCGTGTATACCTTCAACGCACTGATTCAACTCCCCACATGGTGAGTAATCGGGTGGGAGAACTTCTGCACCGCGAAGGGACCGCAGGAATGAATACATTGCAATATTACCAATCATTCCAGACGGCGGCAGAGCAGGTCAAATACGGGTTATTGCAGTTTCTACTTGATTGCAAGCGTCAGGGCAAAACCGTTGCTGCCTACGGTGCGGCAGCAAAAGGAAACACGTTGCTCAATTTTGCGGGTGTGCGGCCGGATTTGCTGGAGTTTGTGTGCGACGCGGCACCTTCGAAACAGCACCGATTCATGCCGGGCAGCCGAATTCCAATTTATCCACCGGAGCAGTTGCAGCACCACAAGCCCGATTATGTGGTGATTTTACCGTGGAATCTGGCAGATGAAATCAGTCAGCAGTGGCAAATCATCCGCACGTGGGGTGGTCAATGGGTCACTGCAGTGCCAGAAATGAAGATTTTTTAATGCCACATGGGCAGGTAATCAATCGACACGCTTTGCGAAATGGGTTTTCGAATCGTTTTTCATTTTCAGTACTTGCCAACGGTTGGCGGACACGTATCATAATTTTCTTCGATAGATACGTAGTCTTCTAAGCAATTGAACGGTCATGCGTAATAAAAGCTTTATGGGTAGCCGACAGACGGTCACCCCCGATTGGTGGCACATTGACGCCACAGACCTGGTGGTAGGCCGACTGGCGGTCCAGATTGCCAACATTCTGCGTGGTAAGCACAAGCCCACGTTTACACCCCATGCGGACACCGGAGACTTCATCGTTGTTACCAACGTAGAAAAGATCAAGTTCACCGGCCGCAAGTGGGAGCAGAAGTCTTACCAGACATTTACCGGTTATACCAACGGTCTGCGGATTATCCCAGCCATCGAAATGCGGGATCGGAAACCAGAAGAAATTCTGTTTCAAGCCGTTAAACGGATGGTCCCACGTGGTAAACTGGGTCGTGCACAGCTATCGAAACTGAAAATTTTTGCTGGTGACAGCCATCCCCACCAAAGTCAGCAGCCCAAAGAACTGAAACTTTCTCTGTAAACCACCATAATTTGACCTATGAAATCAACTAAAACATTTTTCTGGGGCACAGGTCGTCGGAAATCGTCCGTGGCCCGCGTTCGTGTTTGTGAAGGTACCGGGAAAGTACTGGTCAACGACCGCAAGGTCGAAGATTACTTCGCAGAATTAAAGGATCGCAACGCCGTCCTTGGACCGATTGCGTTGCTGTCGCAACAGAACAGTCTGGATGTATTTGTCAACGTTCAGGGTGGTGGCACCACTGGTCAGGCCGGAGCAATCTGCCAGGGCCTGGCACGTGCTCTCAAAGATATGTTCGAAGGGAAAGATCTGCCGAATCTTCCAGTTCCAGAGCCAAAAGCAGTGGAACAAACTGAAGAAGGTGCAGAAGTTGTTCCTTCCGAAGGCACTGTTTCCCGCACATTACGGGATTCAGGCTTCCTGACTCGCGACAGCCGCATGAAAGAACGGAAAAAGTATGGCCGCAAAGGCGCTCGCCGCAGCTTCCAGTTCTCGAAACGCTAATGTCCAACGGGCCATTGGCCTCACTTTGCAAGCAAATTTTTCTTTTTATTAGTAATTTTTCATTTTCTGCCTTGCCCACAGAATTCAGATATTACGCACCCGTTGACTTAAATTCTTGCGCAATGGGAACTTACGTAATTGACAAGCTCTAATTTCTGTTTTAACATAAAATTGTCAGACCGCAAAAATATCCGCTTGCATTGAACGAATATCCTTGTAGTGCGTCTAATATGTAGACAGTTTTTGGGCGGATACTTGCCACACAGGCTACTATGGAATAACAGCCTGCAAAAACCGGACAGTTTGCCCAGACTGTTGCAACGGACTTTGAACTCCGCTGCGAATTGGGTTGTAATAGTGTGGGAGTTGACAGCAATATACTGCGCAAGTGTGCACATTTGCTTGGATTGGTTACTTCAAGAGGAACGCAACTTGAGACTCTCAAGGGACGGTTATTATGTTAGTGCTCAGTCGAAAGAAAAACGAAAGTGTCGTCATTAACAACAATGTTGTGGTGACCATTGTGGAAGTCCGTGGCGATAAGGTGCGTCTGGGGATTGTTGCCCCACGAGATGTTTCGGTGCACCGGCAGGAAATTTACAATGCGATCTACGATGTCAAACTGACTGATGACGCAAAGGCTACCAAGCCGATCACTGCCACCGCACAGGAAGATGGGGAAAGCAACTAACCACGTTGCTGCTTCCAATTCCGACCACTTTTTGCTGAATCGCCTTTGGTGATATCAGTCAGTACACTATTCCCCTGCGAATCTTCATTCTTTTCTCATATTGGAGAGACCTATGCCTTCCATCGCTGTCATTGGTGCGAGCAATGATCGGACAAAATTTGGCAACAAATGCGTAAGAGCTTACCTGCAAGTGGGTTACGATGTTTATCCGGTGCACCCACGTGAAACCACGGTGGAAGGGCAGGCGTGCTTTTCTTCGATAGAAAATGTGCCCACCGAGCGACTGGATCGTGTCAGTGTTTACCTCCCACCCAGCGTGGGGGTGAAAGTAATGGAGCAGATTGCCACCAAAACCGTGGGGGAAGTCTGGCTGAACCCAGGGGCGGATGGCCCCGAAGTGGTCGCACGTGGTCTGGAACTGGGCCTGAATGTTGTTGCCGCCTGCAGCATTGTCGATGTGGGGATCAGCCCAAGCGAACTCCCCGAGTGAATCTGACTTAGAGTTTTATCGTGCGTGCGCAAGTTAAAATCAGGTAAGATGAGCTGAAAATCGTTCTCGAAGGCCCCACCGATGACACGCGAATTTGATTCCCCCTGGAAAGAGACGCTGGAAAACTATCTACCTGATATTTTCCAGATTCTCTTCCCACAGTGGCACCCCACGTTTGACTGGGCGAGAGGTTTTCGCTCGCTCGATACCGAATTACGCACGTTGCTGCCCGATTCCGAAGCGGGCATGGTGCGTGCTGATGCCCTTTTTGAGGTCTACGATTTAGAGCACTCCGGCCAAACGGTGACCATTTTTGTCCATTTTGAGGTTCAGGCACAACAGGATGAGCGATTTCCCGCACGCATGGCGGAATATTACTGGCGTATTCGCCAAAAATACGGCCTGAACGTCTCTAGTTTTGCCATTCTGGCCGATGAGAGCCCAAATTGGCGTGTAGATCGTGATGTTTTGAGCTGTAAAGGGACGCACAATGAGTTCGTGTTTAATTCGGTCAAACTGCTCGATTACGCCGAAAGACTGGACGAATTGACGACGCACAGCAGTCCCGTCGGGCTGGTCGTGGCAGCCAGCATCCGCATTTTGATCTCCCACGGTGATGTCAGATTACGCTTTGACGATAAAGCCCGCCTCATGCGGCAACTGATTGAGCGGAATTTAACTTCCGATGAAGTCTGGGGTATCATGCGCCTGCTCGACTGGCTGCTAGAATTACCAGAAGAGCTTGCAGAAGACTTTACCAAAGTTCGAAATGAGATGATGAGGGAGAATCAAATGCCATATGTAACGTCATTTGAAAGACTTGCGAAACAAGAAGGGATCAAAATCGGCGAAGAGCGGGGCCTGAAAAAAGGCGAAGAGCGGGGCACAAATTTTGGGCAAAGAATTGGCCAGATTCAAGCTTTTTTAGGAAGTTCTTGGTTTGCCATTCACTTCTACAGAAGAGTTGCAGAAGAAATCACTTGAAGAGCTGGATCTGATGATCAGCGAATTGAAGGCAAAATTGATCCGCTGAACAGACCTGCCTGCTGCAATAAAAAACTTCGATTTACAAAATGAACTTGGTTTACCTTCTGCCACTTTTCAGCATTCCGGCTTTCGACTGCACCACCAGACAACTTCAGGAATCTGACAAATCACGCGAATTGCACTAAAATGGTCTTGTCGCACTGCACCACGAAGGAAGAGTCTGCATGCCGTTACTTCGAACCTTTCGCACAGGTATGTATCTTACCCTGATGCTGGCAGTGTTTGCAATCATGGTATCAGGGTCGGACCTGCTGATTGATATACCAGTGGCCTGCATCATTTCGATGATACTGCTCGGAATTGCTTATTTCATGGAAGGTCGTTTCGAACTCAGCCTGAAAAATGCCAATATTGTGGGCTTTGTTTTGTTTGGACTGCTCGGATTGTGGGCATTATGGCAACTGACCTTACGCCCACCCACCGGTCTTGGCGAAATTCTCCCCTGGCCCGCCAGCTATCTGCCATTTGTCGCACCTGTACTGGTGCTGTTGCTGCCAATGAAAATGTTTCGTCCCAAGCACATGGGCGACTACTGGGCGATGTTTGGGCTGAGCATGCTGACGGTGGCATTAGCCTGTGCGATGGCCCAGGATGGCATTTTCCTGCTGGTGGTACTGATCTACCTGTTCGTACTGGTCGGTTCGTTACGCTCTTTCCACCTGTTACGTGAAGCAGGTGTCGAATCAGCAGCCGAAATTCGCAGCAGTGGGCAGAAAATCAGCATGGTAGGTTCCGTGGCCAAATCGTTTGGGCTGGCGCTGCTGGTGGCGGTCCCCTTGTTCTGGCTGACCCCACGAGCACCCAATAGCTGGCAACTGGGAATGAATACCCGTGGCCAGATGACAACAGGCATCACAGATGGGCCAGTGAATCTGAACAGCACTGGCTCTGTATCGTTGAACCGCGACCCGGTCTTCGAAGTGACGGTGCAGGACAGGCAGGGCAATCCCATTTCGGACCTGCCACCGGACATGCGCTGGCGAGTTTCAGAGCTAAGCAAATATGATGATGGTACCTGGCAACCCGCCCGGATACCCACAATCAACATCATTGATCGGGTGCACAACCCCACACCTGATCTGGATAAACCTCAACCTGCAACATTAGCTGATCTCGGCCCGAATTCCCGCGTGTTGACATTTAATATGCTGACCGAAGATGAAACCCCATACCCACTGGCAAGTCCGGTGTACTGGGTTCCCGGCCAGCCAAGCCCAGTGGGTGGGGTTCGGCTGAATCGCTTTTCCAACTGGATTCAGGCACAGGACGGTTCTTTTCGTGGCCCCGTACGCACATTCAGTCAATCGACCAAAAACTATAAGCAATCGTGGGTTTACCAGCCGTCCGCATTGAGCACCCCCTTCCGATTCGATATCAACTCACGGTTCAACATGTTCCTGACGATTCCGAATTCGCTTAAAGAGTTGAAGCCATTCACCATCAATCTTCTGGAAAAACTTGCTCAGGAGGGAAAACTGTCGGCTGGCACTGTCAGTCGCATCCGCGAACGACCGAACCCTGAAGACTGGCTGGAAATATCATCTGCGCTTAGCACATACCTGTCCACAGCGGGAGATTATCGTTACACCCTCGATCTGACTCGTACAGACAGGAAGATTGATCCGATCATGGACTTTCTGCTCAATTCCAAGTCTGGCCATTGCCAGCGGTTCGCATCATCCCTTGCCCTGATGGTGCGATCAATTGGTATTCCCAGCAGAGTCGTCATGGGTTACCTGGGATGTGAAGAAAAAGCTCCCGGTCGATACGAAGTTCGTGGCGAACATGCCCACGCCTGGGTGGAAATCCTGGTGCCTTATCGTGGGGATGCAAAATTTCTGCCGTTACACCCACAGTATGCCAATTTGCGTGATCGCGAAGGCCGCCCGGTGCAATACCCTCCCTTCGCATGGGCAACGCTTGAACCCACACCAGGTGGGGATGCAGGCAACCCTCAAACGCAATCAGGTGGATTTCTGGCACAGACACGGCGTGCAGGTGAAGAATTGCTGCAGATGCTGGTGCTGACCTATGATCGGGAATCCCGCACCAAGGCGTGGGGCGAGTTCCGTACCTGGGTGGTGGACAAATCGGGCTGGGTGGTGCTTGCAGCGATTGCCGCCATCATTTATGGACTTTATTTTGTTCAGTTTCGCCGCCGACAAAAACTCAAACACCGTTATCCCAAACTGCCAAACTATGTGCTGGAAATGGCAAAAATCCTGCGATCCGCCAATGTCGAAATCGAACCCGGGGAAACCTGGCATGAGTTCGCGGTGCGGGCACAACTCCTGTTGCAACCGAATTTTACGGCCGAAGTTGCATCACTTCCCCTGCGGGTGGTAGAATACTACTACCGGAACCGCTTTGGCGACCTGCCCGGTGATCCTGCACTGGAAGCCACCCTGATCAACGAATTGGCTGCTTTCCGTCGACTTCTTTGAGGTATCTTGTGGCTCAACCTGGTAATCGAATCCCTGCGAAAGTTCATCGTCGCGTGTCGTTAGTGGTCACCTCCGACCCAGTGCTGGTAGAAGAGATTCTGACCCGCAAAAAACTGCAACTGGATGTTGCAGGGCGATTAACAGACCGTGTGCTGCTGGTGCGGCCTGGTCGCGTGCAGGCCGTCGTGGAAGAATTGCGGGCAATGGGACATACACCACAAGTGATTTCTGCAAACGGTTCTTGAATGCGTTTACGTTATGATGCACCCGGCAATAAGCCGGAACCCACCCCCACTGAACCACAGATTGTGGAAACGCCAGCAGCAGCGATCAGTGAACATACCACCGAGATCGTCATCATCGATCGATTTCGCTTTCACATCACCCGCCCCGCCGATTCATATGAACTGCTGGACGACCCGCTGGTGCGTGCGGCCCACGAAGTGGACGATTACATGCCTTACTGGGCCGATTTGTGGCCTGCCAGCCGCATGCTGGCGAAATCTGTTGCCAAAGAAGACTGGTCTCGTTTCCCCCATAAAGAGAACAAACTACATGCCCTGGAGCTGGGGTGCGGCCTGGGAATCCCAGGTCTGACCGCCTTGGCGTGCGGTCTGCATGTCACTTTCACCGACTACGATCTGGCACCACTGAAGTTTGTTGAGCAGAACGCCAGAAAAAATAAACTGTTCGATTTTCAGACAAAACCACTCGATTGGCGTTTCCCATGGCCCGATCAGCAGTTTTCGGTGATTCTGGGGGCAGATCTGACTTACGAAATGCGGAATATTGAACCACTGGTGGGGCTGCTGAAAGTAATGCTCGCCCCAGGTGGGATCGCATTATTCACCGATCAGGATCGCACGCCCGCAGGCTTTTTTCGGGAAACTCTGGTGAGAAATGGCTTCCGCTATGAACAATCGGTGGTGAAAGCAGGTGAACCAGGTGGTATCCGACTGCAAGGCTCTCTGTACCGTATTCAGCACCACGGATGACTAATAAAGGTTTAAGCGATTAGGAGTCGTGCGATTTAATTGACCGAAAAATCTTCTATCGTGCTTTGTCACAGTTTAATTGCCGGTATCATTTTTTAGTTCTGCAACTCTTGCACTTGCTTGAATTGTCTTCGACACTGAAGGTGTCGATTCTACCAGCCCAGGGTGAGCGAAGCGAGCCCTGGGTAACATACACAAAAAATCTTCGGCCCTGTAGGGGCCGTTCAAATTCGAAGTGATGAATCAAACAGATTTAATCAGAACTTAGACCCATTTTGAACGGCCCCTTCAGGGCCGCGGGTATGGTAAATTCTTTTCCCAGGGCTCGCTTCGCTCACCCTGGGCTGACAGAATGGCCCCTTCAGGGCCAAAAGACAATAAGCATTAAACAGCCATAATCACAATTACTCGAAACCCGCGCGTATTTATTCCTGTGGGAGACACGCCACTTTCCGGTCGAGGATCCGTGGTGCCGCTACTTTCGGAAGATCAGGGGTTCTACCTGAATCTGGTCGAAGTAGGCGGTTCCCATGCCCGTCAGTGCCAGGCGCACTCGGATCGAACCATTTGCTGGCACCTGGCGGTATAGCACAAATTTCTTCCAGGTGGATGGCCCGCGTTGGCGGACTGCCAGCGTTTCCCCACCGACAGAATCGTAGATCATTGCTCCATCCGCACTGGCACGGATACCTGCGGGTATCTTCATCCAGCCGGTGATTCGCACCCACTGTCCAGGTGCGTGGCGAATTTCCGGTGAAGTGACCGAAAGAAACGATTTATCCAGTGCCAATGGTTCGTAAGGTGGGTCTTCACCTTCCACCTTCGGCACGGGCTTGGGCAGCATCTCCAACTTCAGCACCGTTTGCCCCAGGTTAGGCCGGGGGTCTTCTGGTGGGAACGATTTCTTCAACGGACTGGTAGGATCATAAGGCAATCGCGTGGTATCGCGAACTGGTTTTGGGTCTTCAACACTGGAAGCCTCGATCAGCGAAGCACGCATCACTACTGGATCGTTGGTAAGTTGTTGCACCTCCCAACCTATCAAATCTTTGACATCAATTTCTTTCCCACGTGGGAGCAGATGGTCAAAGTTCCCGGTGGGCAACAGGTTCTGTCCAGTTTCGCTGGCATATACCTGCCGGGCCAACTCCCAGTGCTGTGGCAGCGTGTGATAACTGATGGCAAACGGACTAGCCCCCGCATACGTGGTGCTGGCAGTGGCATCGTCCCAATATATTCTCTGCAATACCCGCAATGGCCGCAGCACACGCATCGCTTCCAGATAGGCCGATTCATCGTTGCCACCCTGGCGATCCCGCTGAGCCTGCAACAATCGCTTGTAGGCATCATGCAACAGATACTCCGCCTTTTCTACCTTTGGTGCCCGCCCCTTTAACAATTCGTGGGTGAACACCGTCTGCCGATATTGTTCTTCTGCCAGATCGCACGCCCACGATGCAGCGTGGGAACGAATCCGTTTCGTATGGTTCTGCCAGTTTTCAATCCAGCCACCTGTTTGCAGGTCGCCGGTAAATACCACCAGGCTGGTCAGATCGAATTCTGCAATGGTAACTTCCATCCCACCTGGTACCACGCGGGTGTTTGCGTGGATTGATTGCACACGCACAGGCGTTATTTCCCACGGTGCGGTGCCATCGGGCACTTGTGGCACCACAATTTTCAGGTTCTTCACTGCCCCCTGAGGTGGCACGCACTGCGAACCACTACCAATCCAGATTGGCAGCACCAGAATTCCTTTCGGACTGCGGATCACTGCCGCACGTACATTTGGATCAGAAGTGGTAATCCATTCCGGGCGACCATTCGCAGTCAGCAGCACTGGCTGCAGCATTTCCAATTCCTGATTGAGCAGTGCCAGTTGCAGCATGCGGCTCTTGCCGGTTAAGGCATCTCCAAGAAAGCGATCGGACCAGAAGCCCAATCCCTTCATGCCGTTCGCCACTGCCAGATAAGTCAGCAGGCGAATCTGTTCGGGTGCGGGCCCCACAGGATGGTCAAATCGATCATCGCTGCCTTTCTGGTAGAGCATTCGCAACTGATGTTCCGGCATGTGGGTTTGTATCCACGTCCAGGAAAATCGCGAACCAATTGCCAGGCGTTGTCTTTCCTGCATCCATTGAGCATAATTATCCAGCTCCATTGTGCTATGAAGGGGCATCCGGTGAAAGCCTGTCAAATTCAATGCACTGGAAAAAGATTCGTTGCCATCCCAGATATCGCCCGCAATCGGTCGCAGTGGGTCGGCACGTCGAATCGCTTCGGTGGTGGTAATCACGGAAGAGAGATCCTTCTTTTCCAGTGATCCCAGGTCCCAGTAGAGCACGCCATCGAGCGATTGGAACTTGCTGATTGCCCCAATGAGCGTATCGGTATCGTTGGCCATCAGCACACCCGGCACGCGGGGGTTTTCCTTTGGCATCAGAGGGGCCAGATTCGCAATCAGCCAGAACTGATAGTTGTTGATCGCGTTTTCCAGCACATCTTTCGGTGCGGTGCCATCCACATAAAGTGAATTCATGCCCGAAGCATGGATCACCGACAGTGGGATACCAGTATAACGGATAAACCTGGGCAGAAACTGCTTATTGCCCACCAGAATCCGATTGCGATCAAACGCCACCGGGATTGCCAGATGGGTCTTCACAGGTGGGTTGATTTTCGGATCCTTGACAATTGGCTCTGATTCCACTGGCGAGATTTCCAGATTATCCAGATAGACTTCGGTTTCGCCTGGGCCAGTATGCAGATCCAAAAGCAATTGATCGACGTACGCACCAGTGGTGTCGATGGGCTTTTTCAGTTTCAGTTGCAGAGCCGTTTTTTCCGCCTGCAACAGGTCCAGTGGCCGACGCAAGGTCAGGCGTTGCCAGCCCCCTGCCGGTCCTTTGTAGGTATCCACCTGCACTACCGTGGTCAGTGGTTCTTCAATGCGGTTTGGGTTGCGTTCTTTGGGCAGCACCAGCCGCATCAGTAACCGTACTCCCGGTTTGTTGGAATGCACCCACAGTGCGGCAGTCAGTTCTTCGCTGACCAATGCTTTCGGCGTGGGGTAATAGTAATAGGCGTAGGTGCCCCCCGCACGATTCACAATGGTGCTGACCACAATATGTTCCGAGGTGGGCAAGCTGCGGGTGCGTGTTTCGGAAAGCTCGTGCGTCTTTTCAGTGAGCTTGACGTTTTCCGCACCACGAATGAAGCTGACACGTTTCCCGGAAAAGCTGTTTTCGTGGATGCGATCTGCCGCAGGAGCGACAAGTGCCACCCAGAAGAAGCAACAGAATGCCCAACCACCAATTCGCCAGGAGAATTTGTCCACAATTACCCACTCCACAACAGCCACCCGTGGTGGAATAGCCGAAAAGGTGAAATTGGTGAAGGGGAATCGAATTTTGGGACCGCACCTGGCTTTAATGAATTTTCACTCATGAATATTCTCTCATCAACTGGTCATAAATTCCATGAATTGGAATTATGAACAGTATTAAGACGCACAAAGAGTAGAAAAAGTTTCACTAAAATTGAAAAATACTGAAAATTAAACCACTAATTTGATTGTCGCAGAACTGTGGCAAGGGCGAACGATCGTTGAGGAGCCGATCGGGAAAGGTTATTTCTTTTCTTCGAGAGGAACTTTGACCAGTTGCAGGAAGAACGATTTCTTTTCATCGGTCTTTTCCACAATATACTGCTCTGCCGCTTCTTTCTGGTTGTACGGGTAAGTTTCGACCGATTTGTTCGAGTTATCGTACACCACCCACACTGCCTTCATGCGCTGATTCTTCTTGGACGCACGTGGCTTCTTGGGTGCGGCTTTGGCTTTGGGCTTTTTCTTCTTTTTCGGACGATCCTCGTCTTCATCCTCATCTTCGATGGGATCGATAATCTCTTCGTCGAGATCTTCATCATCGATATCTATATCTTCTTCGTCGATGTCATCGTCTTCGATGTCGATATCATCATCAAGCTCATCGACTTCTTCAGTCTCATCAAGCTCTTCATCCAATTCATCATCGATGTCCGGATTGTCGGCAGACTTTTTCTTACGCGGCATCGTAGAGCTCCTGGCTGTCATATTCGAACCTAATCTATTAACATAGTTTGTTTTTAACGCTTGACAAGGCTCCCTGCAGGGAAGGTATGTACAGATGTGCCATCATATCAGGAAAGACAATCCACAATTAGTGTGGGCTGCGGCACATCCAGTAATTGTCCTCCGCTCACGCACCAGCTCGTGATGGCAAAGTGACACCGGCAGTTCTATATTTCTCGCTCGTATGATTGTTGTTTTCGCTTTGCGTCTTCGCGTCTTTGCGTGGGATAAATAAGAAACTCCCTTGCTTGCGCTGCGGGCTATGAAGGCAACCACTGCTAACACAGTTATTATGTCACTGGCGCTTACGGTTCGATGCCGCTAACCGCGGATTGGATTAATGCAGGTCGTGGAGGACCTTTGGAGGCCAGGCCGCACGTAGAGCATTCATAACCGCAAGCACATCGATGATTTCCTGCAAAATGGCCCCAGTAACGGGGCTTAAATACCCTGCTGCGGCGAACAACATCCCAATGATGCTCAATGCCATGCCGCCGACAGCGCACTGCAGAGCAATAATTCGCATCCGGCGGCTGATATGCATAAACTCATCCACTTTCTGCAGCGAGTTATCCATCACCACCACGCTGGCCGCTTCGGCTGTCACATCGCTGTTCTGGCCGATGGACATCCCCACTGTGGCAGCCATCATTGCGGGCGCATCGTTGATGCCATCACCCACATAAAGCGTTTTTGCTGCACTGGTTTCCTGCCGCACAATCGCCAGTTTTTCTTCCGGACTTTTCTGGGCATGCAGTTCCGTGATCCCCACCTGTTCTGCCAGATATTTCACTTCCGATTCGCGATCCCCAGATACAATCATCACCCGCGTGAACTGGTGCCTGGGCCCCAGATGGCTGACAAAGGAATGGCTCTCGGCACGTGGGGCATCCCGAAACCGAAACAGTGCGGCAAACTGATCATCGACCACGACCACACATTCCAGCCCACCAGCATTCGGTGGGAGGTTCTCTACTCCGGCAAATTGCTGCGCCAGTAATTTTTTTCGACTGGTGACCAGGACAGTATTCCCTGCAACGGTACCACGCAGCCCCTGGCCAGGCAGTTCTGCCACATTACTGGCTTCCAGCAGCGAAATTCCCTGTGAGGTCGCTTCATTCAGAATGGCACTGGCCAGAGGATGTTTGGAATATCGTTCCAGACTGGCAAGCAGAGTCAACAGTTCTTTTTGTTGAAAACCGGGTGCAACGAATTGTTCCGTCAGGCCTGGCTCGCCGTAAGTCAGCGTGCCGGTTTTATCAAAAATCGCCGTCCGACATTCAGAAATCCGTTCCAGTGCCAGTGGGCTTTTAATGATGATGGCCCGCCGTGCACACAGCGAAATGGAACCGATGATCGTAATCGGAATCGCAATCAGCAGTGGGCAGGGTGTCGCAATCACCAGCACCGCCAGAAAACGGATCGCTTCCCCACTGATCAGCCAGGCGATCAGGGCAACACTCAGGGCAACAGGTGTGTAAATTGCACCCAATCGATCCCCCAGTCGCCGTAACTCGGGCCGGGTGGATTCCGATTCCCGCATGACTTCGATAATTTTGGCGTAGCGAGAGTCCACCGCTCGCTTTGTTGCACGGATGGTCAGGGCAAATTCACCATTGATGGCACCTGAGATCACTGGCGAACCGGATGTTTTGGTAATCTGAAATGGTTCACCTGTCAGAAATGATTCATCCATCACACCATGGCCTTCGATCACTTCTCCATCCACTGGACAGATATCATGTGGGTAGATGACCAGCGTGTCACCCACGTCGATTTCATCCAGTGGAATATCGGCAATCTCCCCAGTCCGCTTTCGGTGGGCAATCGAAGGCAGGCGTTTTGCCAGTGCCGCCAGCACCGATGAAGCACTGCGCAAGGCATATTGTTCCAGCGCTTCACCACCTGAAAGCATCAGCACAATGATCGAACCTGCCAGATATTCTCCCAGCAGTACGGAAGTCACAATGGAGATGCCACCCAGCAGATCGGAGCCAAAGTCGCCTTTAAGCAGTTTTTGCAGCAGATCCCACACGAGTGGAACACCACCAAAGATTAGCGTAATCCATAGAGGCATTTGGTGGGTGGCGAACTCCGCACCAAACGCAAATCGAAGCAGAAGATGTACAGCGATCGCCAGACTGGCGAAAATGGCGATTACGCGGGATTTCCGATGCCAGAATTTATTGACAACAGCCCACCATTGATTGGTGGGAGGGTTGTTTGCAGCCGATTCTGCTTTACCTGGGGATGCTGGCAAGTTGGCTCCGTAATTCCAAACAATGATCCTATTTACTAAAGATATGGGATTTGCTGACGCATATTTTCAGTCGTTGACCGCATTCCAAAATGCCCAGAATTCCCAATTTAACGATTTTAACCGCACTTTCTGCAACTTCCACTGATGTTCCCGTGCCGATTTGGTCGAAAAAAAGGATTAGAACTGATTGATGAACTGGGAGGGTTCAATGGCTGGCACCATGATGACGGGAACAAACCACGGACGGGCATTGGAAGCACTGCGAAGGGCCGGAAACCCATTTCGCAATTATTTTGCCAGAAACCCTGACGATGAGGTTTGCGCCAGGTTTCACGTGCCGGATTTGTATGCCGCGGAACGTGAATTATTGCTGCAAATCATCGATTTATACCGCTACGACCCCACGACCCACTCGGAAGTGGTGCCGATTCTGGGGAACAAAGGTGCGGGTAAAACCCACTTGCTGCACTCCATCAAGCACGGTGGGGATGGCGACTGGCAATTACTGGTCACCCCCGGTGTCTATCAGAAAGACGCCGATTTTCTGGAATACCTGCTGTTCCAGATTATCGATACCCTGCTGGGTGGCGGCAAACAACGTGGGGCCCGCCCACTCGATTACGTGGGGGAACACGTGGTGCGTCGCGTGCTGGCCAACGCCCTGCACCGTCTGACCACCGAAGAAAAACTGGATCTGTTCCCCGCACCCGGCTTGGGTCGGTGGGCGAGAAAGCTTGGTTTGGGCCACAGTCAGGCACTGGAACGCGCCCAATGGCTGATCGATAACATCACTGGCCACAAGCAGTTAGGGAAAAAATCGCTGCCGATCCATCAGGCAATCACCGAAGCTGGCCTGAAGGTGGAAGCAGTGCAGGAATTAATCGAAAAGTACGTCGACAGCACCGAAACCCACAACACCGCAGGCATGATGCGGCGGGAAATCTTCAAAGGTTTCTCGCGTTCCTACCTGTTGCGGGATGAATCGAAACTGGCCAGTTTCCTTACCCACGAATTTGTGGAAATGCCATTTCAGGTGCGGCCATCGCGTCAGGATCTGGTGCTGGCACTGTTTAAAGTAATGATGGAAGTATTTCGCGCCCTGAAAACTCCTGTCGTGGTGGCGTTCGACCAGTTGGAAGATTTGCTGCTGGCTCGCCGGAATGAAGATGCCCACCGCGTGGCAGAAGCGTTTTTCGCTGGCATCGTTCAGGTGATGCACCAGATCGACGGTCTTTGCTTCCTGATTTTTGCCGAACGGGGCCTGTGGAACCGCTTTGTTCCATCACTTGATGGTTATATACAGGATCGGTTAAATAACCCGGTCCATGTGCCTCAGCATGGCACCATCAAGGCATTGCGACTGGAAGCCCCACCCGAGCACCTGGTGCGTAAGGTGGTAGAGGCTCGTTTGGAAGCCAGTTTGAATGAATTGGTGCACTACGGCGATTTCGATTCCCTCTATCCGTTTAAGGAAGAGCAGATTCGCCGAATCGCTTCAACCGAACCCACGTTGCGGGATATGCTGCAGCAGTGTCGCCACCTGTTCGACCACCTGGTGTATGGGGAAGAGAACAATTCGGCCCACCTGGTGAACCGTGTGGCTAATGTGGTCAGCACACCCACACCGGAAACGGAAGTTGTTGCAGAGCAGGAAGTTACAACGATTGCTCCAGAGGAAATCGAAGCAATTTCCGAACCGGAAGTGGTGGCACCTGTCGCACCGATGGTGCCGGAAGCGGTGACGGTGAAATCGATCGAAGTGATCACCGAACAGGAACTGGAAATTGCCGCCAGTGCCTCCACGCTGGATCGGGAAACGATCAGCGAATTACTGGCACAGGAACAGCGATCTGCCTCCCGCAAACTGATGCCGGAAGGTGCCTTAACCGGTGCCACCCGCGAAATCCAGGCGGGCCTGGGGGAATTCCTGCTGACCTGCCTCGACCACGGGGTAAAACTGGGCCCATGGCGGTTGCAGCACGTGGTGCCCGAATATACCTTCGGCGAACACCCCACCTACGGCGTGGTAAGCATTGCCCACTGGACCTGCAAAGATGGCCAGCCATGGAAAGTGGGCATTGGCCTGTTTTTGGCGAAAGGTGCCGGCAAACCACGCGATCTGGAAGTGAAACTGAGTGTGTTGAACACCGAACCAGCGATTATCGACCACCTGATTCTGCTGCGACCGGAAGACGACCTGACGATGACTGGCAAGAGCAAAACCCTGCTGCAGACAGCAGAACGGTCGGGCAAAATGGTGCGGTTAGAACCGGTCACCGTGGGGTCATTGTCCACGATGTATTCCTTCCCACGCTGGATTGCGGGAATGAAGGAATCGCTGCCAGAAGGCACCCCACTGCCGAACCTGGCAGAACTGATTCAGGAAAAATGCGAAACGCTTCTGGAACAGGTCTGCATGCCCGTGCAGGAATGATGTGAAATTTCTCATCTAAACCCAATTTCATATGAAAATCGGTGGTTTAACGTCTATCAAGCAAACCGCGGCTACCGCCGTCGGCTCACAGAAAATGATGTTGAGTTGCCAACTCAAGTGTTTAGTACTGGTTTCCCGCCTTCGCGGGAATGAAGGTTGTAGACACAACCGTCTAAAACCCAACCTCGGTTGGGATTGTGAGCCGACGGCGTTAGCCGCGGTTGGATCAAACAA
Organism: Zavarzinella sp.; assembly: GCA_041399155.1. Classification (NCBI taxonomy): domain Bacteria; kingdom Pseudomonadati; phylum Planctomycetota; class Planctomycetia; order Gemmatales; family Gemmataceae; genus Zavarzinella; species Zavarzinella sp. The sequence continues at coordinate 206,931 of JAWKTI010000007.1, read as the reverse complement.
TACCAGAAACACCGAATTTCAAAATGATTTTGGTTTAACTCATGCCGAGTCGCGGGGTAGATACGCAAATATAAGCTAACAACAAAGTAGCTATAACTACCGGGCAGTTAACCTGCTGCAGGCACGAAGTGCCGTCTAGGTATAGCCCAGGCCGGAAGGCCTGGGGGGTTTATCAGAAAAACAGTCTAAGGCCTGTAAGGCCGTCTAAAACTCAATTTTGCGACAAATTATTTTGGTGATTCGATTCAATGCAATCAGACGGCCTTACAGGCCTGCTACATTGTAGGCATATATTACCCGGCCCTCACGGACCATTGATGTGAAGGTCTTGGACATCATTTTTTTGCTCGCTTCATCACCCTAAAGACTGAATCGTGGCAAGTTGTCTGTTTCAGTTTTTGGGGTTTTGGATTTGGAATTTTTGTAGGATCTGTACGCCCTACTTTGCTTTTTGCCCACTTCTTTTTCCACAGATTGCCCAATAATTCAGTTAGTCTTTCTAATATCCCCACTTCTTGTTTGATCCCTTGAAGCAGCATCTGCACATCGCGCGTTCGAAGCAATCGCGTTGCGGCCATCACCTCATCTCGGATATCTCGCCAGAGCATTTCGCCAGATACTTCATCTATTTTCTTTCCGTTTCCGACCGAAATATGCCATTTGATTGCTTCTGTAATGTTAAATAAAATGAGGCAAAGCGATGCTTGTATTAAACCAGCCTCTGGACTGGTACCTATCAAGTGACGCAACTGAAACACTTTTGTAATCGTCGCGTATACACGCTCAATATCCCAACGATAGCGATATATCTCTGCGATGTCGTCTGCAGGGTATCGTTTCGAATCGGTCAGGTCTGTTAGTAGTTGTATCTGCACTTTATCGCGGATAATGCTCAGTCGGCGTACTGCGATCAATTTCGTATTCTTTTGACTTGTGATCCAGCCATGTTCTTCGATAAGTTTTCGGCCATATCGGTCTTTGCCAATTCTCGCTGGTTTTTCGGATCTTGAATAAATTGGGTAATGCTTGCAACTCGTAAAACAAAATGGCACCCGTCATCCTTGATCATTGCAATATGCTTGTAGAAACCATAGCATCGATCCGCCACAATTAATTTCTCGCCGCAATGGTCTTTCAGCTGTTGCAAAAGTGGAGCTAACAAGCGTGTTTCACTTGCTTCTCCATCCAATTCCGAAGCCATTTCCATTACCAGACCAGTACTCAGATTCACTGCAACAAGTGCTTTCCCTCCAAGCAATTTTGATGCATTTTGCTTGCTTATTCTTAAAGGAAGAAGGCGCGCATCGTATGCTTAATTACTTTGCCATCAACGGCGACAACAGTAAGTTTGCAAAGAGATTTTGGTAATTTAGAAGTCATTTTTCTTGGCAAAAGCTTTGAAATAGCCCGATAGGAATGCGAAAGGAGCCCCGCCCCAACCTCTGGCGGCATATGCGCTAATTTGTCATAAAACGCTTTGAGCGATGTAGGCAATTCACCGTTTTCAGATGCATCGATCAGACGAGCCCTGGCAGAGTGATCGGGAGAAATCAGTGAATCTCGCAACAATTGGAAAAATGAAGAGAATGTCAAAATACGAGTGTAGGTGCGTCCACGATTTGATTGATAGATCGCTTCAAGCGTATTATTTTGGAAAATGTCATCAAGCATGAGGAAAGCGGCTTCGGCTAAAGGTAGGCGTGATAAAGCCTCTGAAGCGAATGAATTTGAAGTCATCTGTCAATCCTTGACAAAACATAAAACCTTACTCTTAAAGAACTTAGCCAAATCCTCCCAGCAGTTCAAGACCTTCACACCAATGGCCCTCACGGACCGGGCTTTTCCTAGACGGCACTTCGTGCCTGAAGCAACATGGGAAAATTGAATTCCCCTCCTTTTCTTTTGCATGTGAGGGAGATTCCACGAATTAGCAGGAATGATCTTTTGCTGCGGAAGTAAATGCCCGTCACGAAAAACAGTTGCACCGTCTGGTAAAAGTGCTGGAGTATGAGTTGAAAAAGGTGGAACCCACTGTTGCGTGAATGGAAAGAGCAGGTTTTTGACAATTTTATGAAGAACAGGTCTGGGGGAATTTTTGCAAAAGATACCCACGTCAGACGCTATCTTTGCGCGTTGAATAAGCACTTTTAGCTTTCACAGATGAAATAATTTAAGTGAGTTGAATTAAACCGTTAGTCTTCAGCTGGGGAAGTTCCTGGGGCGGCGTCTGCGGCCTCACCAACTGTTGATCCGACGATGCAGCGTCTGGACGCCGGACTCCAGCCGCGCGGTAAACTCGCCCGGCGGAATCGCCTTGGCGGCGGAATCGCCCGCCACGGCAAACTGTTGATACATGACCAGAACCCGCAGTGCGTGGGAGAGAACGTGCAAGGCCGTCACCGTTCCCCGCTCGCCTGCGGCCCGCTCCAGCCATCCGTCGAACCGCTCCAGCGCCCCGCGGACCTCGGATTCGGTTATCGCCTTGGAGTTCGGGTCACGCCCGATCCAATGGAGGGCAGTCAGGGCATCCTCCCGCGCGGCCGCCACCTGCTCGTACCTCGCTCGGAGCCACGCTCGTGTCGCGAAGGCGCTCCCAAGTGCGTGGAACATCCAGTAGTAATTGTCGTCCACCTCGCAGATCGCATCCAGCAAGCCCAGCGCATCCTCGACGCAGTCGACTGCGATGAGCCACCAGACGATCTCGGACAGCTTCCGGTACTGCTCGGCATTCGTCGGCGAGTACCGGGCCGCGACCTTCTCAGCGTGCTCCTTAACCTTCGAGGGGCAGGTGGTTAGTTGGGCGACGGCGTCGCGGGTAAGTGCCGTGAGCCTCTGTTTCTCAGCTTGTTTCATCGGGAACGTCTGAAGCCCTCGGCCGCCTAACGAGGTCCGCGATTGAGCAGAGTCGCGGAGTGGATTCGAAGCGATTCCTGCTCCAATCGCTCACTTAGGCAGCTGAGGCTGTCACCATTAGTATATGCTCAATCGCGGACCCAGTTAAGCTCACCTGCCGGGGCCGCCTGCAAATCCTTCATGCCGGGCGAAACAGAATGGCGGCCCCGGTCAGGTGCAAGGGCTGGTTCGCTGGCACCAGTACTCATAGGCTGCAGACTCTCGCGTTGGCTCGTTGTCTGGATGATTCCAGCTCGCTTCCCCATGGACAAAAATCGGGCCGTCAGGGATTTTCAACTCAGCCCCGTCCGCACAAAGCACATGCCAAAGGCCAGAGTTCAACACATCCTTGAAATCGTCAAACTCTTTGGCATTCGGATTCTTGTCTTCCTTGAGGCGTTTGTGCCATTTCTCACAGAAGGAGATGTAATCGCACACTCGCGTTTCTAACTTGCCCTGCTGAGGAGCGACACGTTGTTCGTATTCGCCGGACCACGTTCCTTGGTGGGCAATGACGTTACGCAAGTCCGCAACGAGAATCGTCCCATACCAAAGTTGAACATTCAGGGACGGCAGATCAGTGTGTGCCATGTTTTGCCGGCGAACGGGGCCGCGATTGAGCAGAGTCGCGACAGTGGATACGAAGCGATTCCTGCTCCAATCGCTCATTTCGGCCGCTCGCGGCGGTCAGCTTAACTATATAGTCAATCGCTGTCTCGTTAAGTTAGGCCGACCAACCAACTTTGGTTTCAGAATTGACGCGATCAGTGACTTTGTGTCCTGTGCAGGGTTAGTCCCTTCTGAGAGTGCCCGGTGCAACCACCTGTCGGTGCTGCTGGAGAGCCACGACTTCTGCCAGTGATCGCTGAAACGTAGGGCTGTCGTGCAGCAGTGGCACGACCTCACGCTGAAAGTTCCGCGCCTCGTCGGCCAACTCAGTATCTGCGAAACGGTCACCCCAACAGAAATCCAGTGAGACCTCTGACGCAGATAACTCCACGCCCTCGCCGTCCAGAGTGAGGAAGTACGGCGGCGACGCAGAGACCGCCCCCGCCTCGAACCTCTGGAGTACCGCCAGGATTTTCGTCTGGTGACCCAACATGTCGCAGTGGTACGACCAGCGAGAGCGGCCGAAGTGCAGGTGCCACCACCCGCCACTGGCGATCCGGTCGAGGACGTATCCGTGCTCCAGACTGTCTTCGTCCCATGTCATCGCTTTGTCGGGCTCCGCCTTCTGAGGCCTTAACTGAATTCAGAATAATCTCTCATGAGAAAAATGCAATGAAAAATAGGTACATTTAGTCAATGACAGGTGATTCTTTTCCTGGGACCTTTCACAAAGCAAATCCTACAGTGCTAAAAATAGAATTGGAGGGTGCAAAGAAATCGAACAGAAATTACTTGGTAAACTCTTTCGTGAATCTGCGCGATCAATACCCTATTTCGGCGTTGACGAATTGGCTCTTCCGCTCTGTATATTACCACCTACTCGATGGAGGTTGCTATGGATCATCTGGAGATTTCGCGTCGGTCGTTGCTCGGTGGGGCTGCTATTTGTTTGACAGCTATCCAGCAGAGCACCCTTGGCGGGGAGGAGAGTCCCACACCCAAAGTGGTAGACCCTCAAACCTATCTTGCCAAGTTTCGAGAGCTGGCTGCGGCGAAGTGGCCCAAAAATCGGGCACTGCGGATTGTCTGCCATGGCCATAGTGTGCCTGCAGGTTATTTCGTTACTCCGGTGGTAAGGACGTTTGATTCGTACCCCCACCTGCTGCACGTGGGGCTGGCAGAGCGATTCCCCACCGCAGTCATCAATGTGGTCGTTACCGCAATCGGTGGGGAGGCATCTGTAACGGGTGCGGCACGCTTCGAGAAAGATGTCCTTTCCCTGCAGCCGGATCTGATCACCATCGACTATGCACTGAACGATCGGCGGCTGGGATTGCAGGCGGCCCACAAAGCCTGGAGCAGCATGATTCTGGCTGCAAAAAAGGCAGGGGTGCCCGTTTTGTTGCTGACCCCCACGCCGGATACCAAAGCAAAACTCAATGAAGAAACCGACCCACTCAACCAGCATGCAGCACAGATCAGAGCCTTGGCGGCAGAACATGCCGTTGGCCTCGTGGATAGTCTGGCAGCATTCCAGGCAGCCGTGGCTGCGGGGAAAGAATTGACTGATTTCATGTCTCAGGTAAATCATCCGAACCGTGCAGGGCATGAATTGGTGGCACAGAAGCTGATGGAATATTTTCCAAAATGAGTTCGTTTCAAGAAGTGACAGCCAATGATCACAAGCGTTCGATGATCATTGCAACGGCGTTGCCACCGCCCAGGCACAGCGAGGCCAACCCATATCGTTTGCCGTGGTGGTGCAATGCGTGCACCAGCGTGGTGAGCACGCGTGCCCCACTGCAGCCGATGGGGTGCCCCAACGCAATTGCCCCACCGTGGGGATTCACTTTGGCAGAATCCAGCCCAAGCTGCTGACTGCAAGCCAGCATCTGTGCGGCAAACGCCTCATTCAGTTCAAAAAGATCGATCTGATCGATCGTCATGGATGCTCGTTCCAGAACCATTTTCACCGCACTGACCGGTGCAATGAAAATCTCTTTCGGATCGACCCCACTGGTGGCATACGCCACAATTCTGGCAAGTGGCTGCAATTGGTGGGCCTGAACGGCAGTCGCCGAGGCGATCACCAGTGCGGCAGCACCATCGCTGAGTTGCGACGCATTTCCTGCCGTGACGGTGCCATCAGCCTGAAATGCGGGTTTCAGGCGAGCCAGATTCTCAGCAGAACTATCTGGTCGAATCCCCTCATCGTGGGCAACGATCGTCGTTTTGCTGCCACTTCCCACAGAAACCTGGACGATTTCATTCGCGAAAGCACCCGCAGCCTGTGCCTGTGCGGCACGCTGGTGGCTTGCGGCAGAAAATTCATCCTGTGCCGTGCGGTCGACCCCACATTTCTGTGCAATGTATTCCGCTGCGTTGCCCATGGGCCATTGCTCAAAGGCGCACCACAGACCGTCGCGAATTAAGGCATCAACCAGTTTTTCATCGCCGTATTTGAAGCCGGTTCGAGATTTTTGCAACAGGTGGGGCGCTAAACTCATCGATTCCATGCCGCCCGCAACAACAATGCCTGCATCTTGAGCTTTAATTGCCTGCGAAGCGAGCATTGCAGCCTTCAAGCCAGACCCACACACTTTGTTGACGGTATACGCAGCAATCGACGTGGGCAAACCAGCAAACAATGCCGCCTGTCTGGCAGGGTTCTGACCCACCCCTGCCTGCAGCACCTGCCCCATGATCACTTCATCGACCAGCTCCACCCCCACTTGGGCTTTTTCGAGAGCTGCTTTCACCACCACAGCACCCAGTTGGGGTGCAGTCAGGCTGGATAACCCACCCAGAAACTTGCCAATTGGTGTGCGAACCGCCGAAACAATGAACTGTTCCATCTGCCCCCTCCTGCTGTGGTTTAACTACTTACTGCATAAGGATTAAGGAGAATCCTGTACCATACCAATGGTGGCTGGTACTATCGTAATTTTACACGGTTGCCTAAAATACTGAATTCCCACCGAATTATCTGAAAAAGCTACTGCGGGTTCGCTCCCACAAAAGGGAAGGAAGAATGCAATTACTACGTTTTCTGATGGCTGCCGGCTTCACTATCACTATGCATCTTGCACCAGCGATATCAGCAGACCGCCCAAATATTGTGTTGATCCTTGCAGATGACCTCGGTGGGCACGATATTGGTTGTTATGGAAGTAAATTTCACAAAACACCACATTTAGATGCCCTTGCGAAACGCGGACTGAAATTGAGCAATGCTTATTCTGCAAGCCCATTGTGTTCGCCGACTCGCAGCAGCATTCTGACGGGTCTCCATCCCGCACGGATTGGCATTACAGCCCCCGCCTGTCATCTTCCACAGGTGCAACTGAAAAAGCAACTCGTTTCTGGCAATCCGAATGCCCGAGTGCTCGTTGCCGATTCGATCACCAGGCTAAAAACGGAATACACCACGATTGCAGAAGTGTTGAAGGATGCCGGCTATCGCACTGGGCACTTCGGAAAGTGGCATCTGGGTCAAGAGCCTTATTCGCCATTGCAGCACGGATTTGATGTCGATTTGCCCCACATGGCCGGTCCGGGGCCTGGTGGTGCCAATGGCTACTTTGCCCCTTGGCGTTGGTGGCCGGGACAAGGGAAACCAGGTGATCATATTGACGATCGGATGGGTGCAGAAGCCGCGAAATTCATCGCAGAAAACAAAGATCGCCCATTTTTTGTCAATTACTGGGCATTTGGTGTTCATTCGCCGTGGATGGGCAAAAAAGAGTACATCGAGGAAGCGGCAAAACGGATGGATCCGAAAAGCGGACAGCGAAACCCTGTTTATGCAGCGATGGTGAGAAGTCTGGACGATTCGATCGGTCTGATTGTGGCTGAATTAGAAAAGCAAAAGCTTCTGGAGAAAACAATCATCATTTTTACCAGCGATAATGGTGGCTGGCACAATGTTGCCAGAGAAGCAAGCAATAACGCACAATACAAAGAAATTCCAGTTACCAGTAATGCCCCGTTTCGCAGTGGGAAAGCCAGTAATTACGAAGGTGGTACCCATGTTCCGATGCTGGTAGTGTGGCCAGGTAAAACCAAACCAGCAAGCAACAGCGATACTATTGTGCAAAGTACCGATCTGTTTCCAACGTTATTGACAATGGCTGGTATTCCAAAGCCCAAAGAGTGTAATTTCGACGGCGTTGATGTTTCCGCAGCCTTCACCGGTGGGGAAGTAGATCGCAAACGAATCTTTTGCCATTTCCCACATGGTGGGCGTGGGGATATCGACGGATTCCGCCCAGCGACCTGGGTTCGTCAGGGGGATTGGAAACTGATTCGGTTTTTTGCTGACAATGATGATGGCAGTGATCGGTTGGAACTTTACAACCTGAAAGAAGATATCGGCGAACAGAAAAACCTCGTCTCATCACAGCCACAATTAGTGGATGAATTGAATAAACAGATCACCACATTCCTGAAAGATACAGATGCAGTAATCCCACGTGCCAATCCTGCTTATCGAAAACCACAATCTCCAGCAGGTGAATGGTCTGCGAGTAAAGATGCTGCCTTGACCTTGAAACCTGAGATGTTGCAGATTGTTTCCAGTGGCAAAGACCCCTACATCATCACCAGAAAAATCCCCAAAGGAGCTGGGCCGTATACCTTGGAAATTTCCTTGTCATCGGATGCCAAAGGTATTGGACAGGTGTTTTGGGCAACCGCAGAAGCCCCCAACTTTCATCGGGATCGATCAGTCACCTTTTCGATTACTCATGATCAGAAGTTCCACACTTATCAGATTAAACTTCCTACGGAGAAGCCATTGACCGCACTTCGACTGGACCCCGCCAACTCAACAGGAACCGTGACCGTGCAGAAATTCAGCCTGAAAGACAGCAAAGACAAAATCTTGAAAACATGGTTTGACATGAAAGAGTGACTACACTCAATTCTGATTGTTCGAACAGTACTGAATCAGCAACAATTTTATTCACGCCGTCGCCACTTTCCCCGCCACATGGTGGTGCGTGGGAGGCCGATGGCCGCACCTGAAAAGAGAAAATGGTACACTTCGTCGACCGTTTTCAATCGGGTGGGGGCCTGAATCATGACCAGATCGGCTGATTTGCCCACTTCCAGACTTCCGGTGCAGTGGGCAAAACCCAGCATTTCCGCTCCCCACCGCGTGATCATCTGCAGAATCATTTCCGGTGGGATGTCGGGAAACTGCTGCCGCACCAGGCACGCTTCTGCCAGTGGGTCCAGATTCGGTGTCGATGCGTGGGAATCGGTCCCTAGTGCCACCTTCACCTGAGCCTGCAGCAGTTCCGACAGTGGGTATTTCGGATGCCCAAAGGCCTGGTGCGTGCGTGGGCAGTATATAACCGCTTCGTTATGATGAAAAGCAGGTGTTCTGGGTAAATAATTCGCATGAACGTAGATCGCCTGGCTGGCACGTCGCAGTTTCCAGCGAATCCACTCCCAGTGTGGTGCCAGATTAGCAGGGTGCCAAAGATTGATTTCCTGCAAAAATCGCGCCAATTCACCTGAATTTTCTTCCAGCAACGATTTTTCACAGGAAAATTCTGCCAGGTGGATGCACACGGGACCAATATCGAGCCGTGCGGCTGCCTCAATGAGCTGTCGGTGCGTGCTGTACGGTGCATGGGGACTGATGCCCCACTGCCAGTTGTCTGTGGCGGGATATTCGTGCAGACGTTTGATCATCTGCTGCCAGAAATGATTGCCACGTGCGTCGCTCAGGCCAAGAATTTCATGAAAAACGACGCCCCACATCGGCAGGGTGGGGAATAACTCGCTCGTCAGACCGCCAGAGGAGATATCGCCCACCAGCGTGACACCGAAATCGAGCAATTCCAGCACCCCGGCATGGATTCGTTGGGCAGCATCACCGGGCTGATCCTGGGTACGGGCCTGCACCACACGGTGCAGCCAGTCGACTGGTTTTTTTGCTGTCACCGGAATACGAAGCGTCGACAAATCGAGGTGCGTGTGGGCGTTCACCAGCCCCGGCAGCACAATCGTGGTGCCCCCACCTTCGGGTGGTGCGGCCATCGGTTTCAGTTCCGCAATCAAGCCATCGCGGACAACGATTTCCGCATTTGGCACCACATGACCTGTCGCGGGCAGGATCCAATGGGCAGCAACACCAGTTTCTAACAATTTTGTCATTCCAAGTCGGGTGACAATTGGTTACAATAATTTTCACCGAACGGATAAGATATATCCATTTGATGAAAAGTTTATCATCAATGCGCCAAACTTTTGGATTGGCGTTATCATGTGGTAAACATCCATAATCCTCGCACGTTGAGAATTCAACGATGATGCACCGCATAGCACTGTGTTTGTGCCTGATCACACTGAATCAGTCACTGGCACAAAGAACCCCCGCCGATACCGCACCCGCAAGCAACAAGGTGCCGGATGTCATCCCGCTGACCGCACCATCTATGGTAGTCGTGGTACTGGATGAAAGGCTACCGATGAGTAAACTGGCTCCGGCAGTGCTCATCGATAATCTTTGCCTGTACAAGTACCGCGTGGGTACCACATCGGACAAGTGCCAGGCATACGTCGATCAGGCATTGGGGTATTATTATTCTTACGTTTACATCGAAGCGGTTCGGTCGGCAGAAACGGCACTTCGGCACGATCCGGACTGTGCCTACGCCTGGCTGATCCTGCATAACGGGCTGGAACGCTGGCGGAAGCAACTGGCCACCGATGCCCTGAAAAAGGCACAGGAGAAAATGCCGCTTGCTCCCCACCGTGAACAGTTGATTATCAAGGCGAAGTTGCAGGAAAAAGGCCTGTTGGAAGGTGATAAAAACACCACACTGGAAGCGAAGCGAAATGCAGCCATCGCCACCCTGAACGACATGCTGACGATTTACGATGATGATGAAGAGGCTTGGTTTGCCCGTGCAGCGATCCACGGTGGGAGCCACGGTGGATCGAAAGACGGGGTGCCTTTTCACAAAGCGTTGCTGAAAATCAATCCGCTGCACCCTGGTTCCAACCACGAACTGGTTCACTTTTATGAAGGTTCGCGTCGGCCTGCGTTAGGCTGGCCCTATGCGGAAGGTTACATTGCCTCATCGCCTGGGCTTCCCCACGCCTGGCACATGCAGGCCCACCTGGCCATGCGGATTGGCAAGTGGGACAAAACAACAGACCGATCTGCGAAAGCAATTGAACTGCAACGCCAATACCACGAAGTGCAGGGTGTCAAGAACACCCAGGACCATCAATTCTCCCACCATATGGAAACGTTGATGTTGAGCCTGTTGCACGATGGGCGTTATTCGGAAGCGGAATTGCACCGCAAACTTTGCGAATCTTACAACTATAAGTTTAACTTCCCATTTTTCCGGATTGCTTTGGGCAGGCACCAGTGGGAAGAAGCAGAAAAGATCATCGGCCAGCAACAACGCAGCGATAAAACGATGGCGGCCTATTTCTCTGCCTTGGTGGCAGTGGAAAAAGGCGATGTGGATCGTTTGAAAAAGCAGGTCGATGTGTTAAAAGAAGCCCAGGCAAAACGAAAATCGGATCGTCGCCTGGAGTTACGCTATCTGGAAATGCAGGGTCGCCTGGCCTGCTTAACCAATGATGGCGATGCTGGTCTGAAACTGCTGAAAAAAGCAGTGGATAAAACAATTGCCGACTACAGTCACCATGCCTGGGGGGGTGGTGGCTATTACATGGAATCGTGGGGTGTGGGTGCACTGGAAGCGGGCGATGCTGTGCAGGCAGAAGAAGCGTTTCTGGAAGCTCTTGCCCACGATTCGGGCAGCGTGCGTGCCGCACTGGGCATGGAAGTGTTGTGCCAGCGACTGGGCAGAACCGAAGAAGCGAACCGTTTTGCCGCTTTGGCCAGTCGGCTGTGGAAAAATGCCGACCCACTGGATATTCAACGAATTCGTGAAGGGCTTTCGAAAAAGGCTCAACGAATTACCCTGCCTTCCAAGCCTGCCACAACCGCAAGTTCATCTGATTGAGTATTTTTCATCGCGAGAGTTTCATGAAAGTTCTTTTAACATCCGCCCTTTTGCTGAGCATCTCAGCTATCAGCTTTGCTGCCGATCCACTGGTTTCTGGCCCACAGGTGGGACAGCGGCCTGGGCCCTACAGTTTTCTGGTTTCCAGTGGACCAGAACGCGGCCAGCTTACCTGTTATGTCTGTGAAACCGCTGAAAAGCCAGGCGTGATCGTCTTTGCACGCACGGTTTCCGGCCAGATGGCGAAACTGATGCAGAAAATTGACGCACAGGCTATTGCAATGGGTGGGCCGAAATGCTGGCTGACCGTTCTGGGTGAAAAAACCATTTCTCAGGATGAACTGGGCAAATGGACCAAAGAAACAGGCCTGAAATCAACCCCCACGGGTGTCTTTGATGATCCTGTTGGCCCACCTGCATACCTGTTGGCAGAACAGGCCGACATTACCATCCTGATGTTCAATAACAAAAAAGTGGTCCATAACTACGCACTGAAAGTCGATCAGCTAACTGAGAAACAACTGACCGAAATTGAACAGAAACTCGGCACCTTCTGGAAAAAGTAAAGGCTGCGAATAATACGGTTCCCGTGTCGTTTCTTGATTTTTCTGCAATCATCCAGATGGCACCCTACGCTGATATTCTTGATCAACGATTGCTGCAGATCGAGCAGCAGTTACTGCCGATTCTTGCAGCCATGATCAACGATCCGCTGCCAGAACGGGCCACCCAACTGGTGTTTGATTTTCAACAGAACTATTCTCAAATGGTGGTAGAGATTGTTGGCTTGCCTGCAAAAGCCCGATCAAAAACACCCAAACCCAAAGCGATTTCAGCCTGCGTCTTACAGTTGAACTGGCTGCAGGCAATTCGCACCGTGCCCGATTTCAATTACTACGACTTCATCAAACAATATCCCAACGGCTACGAGCAACTGGATAATCAATTCCTGGAACGGTTCCCACAGTGGTGGTGCCGTGCAGGTGGGAATCATTATCCAATCAGTGCACAATTGAATGTTTCCCGCAGGCAGATTCCGCTGGCATGGCGTGAAAACACCATCGAAACTGCTGAGATATGGAAGCCAGGTGTCGCAACCACAACATCCGTACCACGACCTGCCGATACTGGTGCGGAATCCCCCACTTCGTTATGCTTGTCGCTGGAGTTTCAGAAGAACGTCTGGCCACAGGATCTTGGCAACGGCCTGATGCTCAGTGGGCATCTTTGGAGTTCACCCAATCTGTATACTTCGGCAATCTCGTGGCAGGAAGGCAACGGAGATGAGGCGGTGCTCTGCTTTGCCGAATGGCCGATGTACCACCAGCCGATGATCTTCGAACGCACCTGTGCGGATGGCGGCCTGGAAAAACTACTGGTCTTTCATGATCATGTGGGTGCAGATCAACTGAAGGCCGCACAACAGGTCACCGTGGTGCGGAAAAGATTGACCAGCAATCAATAACAGAGCTACCATGAAAAATTACTCAGGATTGATCGCCTCCCAGCGAAAGTCCCGCTGCAAGTGGTAGGCACGCTGATCGGTGGGATCGATACACACCAGATTCACCCAACCATTGCCAAACAGCTTCTGCAGAACAGCTTGCGATTGAATGATCCCATCCAGCATGGTGCATGGTGCATGGACTACTGTCAGCAGTCGCATTGGCTCGTGGTATGGGGTGCCATGTTTCGAGTAGACTGATTGATACGGCAAGCCGTGCATTAAATCGCTGGCATTTCCCTGCATCGCTCCGATCTTGCCTGTAATGTTCTGGGTGATTTTGCTGCCACCACCATAATTCACGGGATCGAGCGTGGAAAACAGATACTGGCTGTTGATCCATTGTGCCACCACCATCGGTGCGGTCAGAATTGTGGTGAGCTGCGTCCCATCCGGATCATTCATCCAGTCATAGGAATGAAGAAAGCACCGTCCTTCCAGATCCAGCGACTGGGTTAATCGACGAGAACCGACAATAAAAGCAGCATTTCTGGCCAGGCCCCACTCGGGGCGGGTTTCTGCCCAGTCTACGCTCCGGCGGCTGGTTTCGGCAATGGCATGTTGATGATGGCAAGCAGCACCCAGCGTGCGGGCACGATTGCCCGTATTCACGCTGCGTGCCTGTTCCAGATCAGCTTTGATCACATCCAGTTGTTGGCGTTCCCATTCGGTGGCATGGCGGGGCAGATAAAACTGTACTTCATCGGTCGTGGTGTTGTGCTCTGCACCCAGAAACAGCGTGTAGGGACGGATCGTAATCCCACGCTCTGTCAGGTGGGCACGCACCATCACGTTGTTCAGAATGCTGGCCAGTATGCGGGCATTTCCCCCACCGTGATTTCCGCCACAGGCGCCGCAATCCAGTGCGGAACCATAGGCGTTGTTCACAGTGCTGCTGCCATGCCCACAGAAGATCACAAATGGGGATTCGATTGCCGTTAAGCCCAGCATTCGCAACACAGTTTCCACATAATCAACTTGTGCTGTGGTAGATATTCCTTCCAGACAAGGTTTGACCTGGATTTCCGGCACTACCCCACCCCGGAACAAACGGGCAAATTTTGCAGTCACCTTTGGGAAGAGCGACTTGCACACCATCTTGATTCCCAGCACCGGCCCAATGGTTTCTGCCAGCAGAAAGGGGGTGGTAAAGTTGTATTTCAAGCGGGTATAACTATCCTTGAACAGCCGAAGTAAACGATTGCCACGAGCATGCTTTCTGATTGTTTCTGGCGAATCATCTGCATGCTCACGGATGTGATGCTTAGGATTCAACAATACCGGACAGGACGCATAAGCGTTCTGCTCCCCATAAGGATGAATTTCGACTGGAATGCCGAAAAAGCCCGCAAAGCCCAGGGTTTCGTAATTTCCAATCTGTTCAATTGCCCGCCGAAATGATTCAGATCGCACATCAATACAAAAAACGAACTGGGCGTCTGGTCGCACGGTTTCCGTGGGCAATTCCTGCTGACTGTTGTGAAGCAACTCGGGAATTAGTTTCTGGCGGAAACCTTGTTCGGCAGTGGTAAGTGAAGACAAATCAGTCGACTGCACAGCACATGGGATCGCACTTGCTGCTGGCCACAACAACTGCGTCAATACCAGGCGAACAGCCAGATATTCAATCAAAGAGGCACGCACCCCATTTCCCTGGGTGGGATAGAGTTCTAACCACTTCACGTAGCCAGACCAGCCCGGTAATGCCTCCAGAGACTGCCGAAGAAACTCTTCCTGATCTTCGGAGGGAATCTCAAGCTGTCTGAGAGAGTCCTCAATCGCCTGGATGGGTGATTCCGGCAGATTTTTTACCAGTGCGTGATCTTGCTGGGTGCGAATTAAGTTCTTATCGAACCGCACCAGCTGTACAAACGCATAATAAAAACCCTTGACACGCTCCGGAATCGGAAACGTTGCCTGGCCTTCATCAAAATAGGCACCGCACCATTTAATCATTTGGCGATTGACCGCCTCGCGCCCATCCTGCTGCTCATTCTGAATCGCATGTTGCTGTCTGGCGATGGCAACAGCCTGCTCAAAGGGCAGGTATTCTAAACCTTGCAGTGGGTTGACCGCAATGAAGTTTTTCAAAGGCCACACAGGGGAAACCGTGTTGGTAGCGCGGGCAATCAGATCGAAAATTGCCTGATGCCCTGCTAGTGCTTTCGTATGCTGGCGGGTGTACTGATTTGCAAGTATATTCATGGTTTTCTCCTGTTAAATCTGGTAGGCGGATCGTATGGCTGTAATTGTCTGTGGGTGGGGCTGGCTGGTATTTAACGCCATCATGTACAGCCGTTTCCAGGCAGTGGTGGCCTGTAATTTTCCGGGAAGATCCAGCAGCATGGCCAGCCACACCAGGGTAAAGCTGCCAAGCCCCGCAAAGTATACAGGATTCATTGCTTGCGCTGGGATGGCACTCAATGCGGGCAGCAATTGTTCCAGCAGGCTGATGCTGAAGCCGTAACAAATCCCCACCATGATACTGGCCAGAATGCTGATGAATACGGAGCTGATGGTGCGACCCTGAGCGAGCGTCTTGATTGCCAGGTGGGATGATGCCAGCAGCACCATCAGAATTAACAGACAACGAGTGTCTGCTAATTGAATCGGCAGGTTGGTAATACCACAAAAAGCGAACACGCCCACCATGCCAGCAATGAGTCCCAGCACCACGTGGGAGAGTGTGGGGGATGCCTGTGAAGTTGCAGTCCGCTGATCCCGCACACTGGTGCCAGCATTCAGAAACAGGTAAGCTTTGAACAGGCCATGCCAGCACAGATGCGAAATTGCTGGCACGAACAGGCCCATCCCACATTGCACCAGCATAAAGCCCATTTGGCCAACCGTAGAACAGGCAAGCATCCGCTTGATATCCGTTTGAATCAGTTTCCAGAACGTGCCCGCAAAGGCAGAGATCAAGCCAACAACAAAGATGCTTTGCAGCAACCACGGTTGTTCAGCGACGATGGGAGCAAATCGTACAATCAGATAACCCCCACCGTTCACCAGGCCAGCGTGCATCAATGCCGATACGGGGGTGGGTGAATTGAGGGACGATAATAGCCAGCGATGGAATGGCAACACGGCACATTGAGCCATGGCCGCGATGGCAATGCACAGCAAGCCGATTCCACTCTGAGTGGTGCTGAGTTTGTCCGACTGCAGAACACCATCAATGGTGATCGAGCCCGTATGAACGTATAACAGATACAAACCCGCACCCAGGGCAATCGTGCCGATGCCCAGTGTTTTGAATGCCAGCAAGCCGGAATTGCGTGCAGCGACCCACCGACTGTTGTGGATCATCAGTAGGACCAGCAACAGATTACTGATCAACCATGCACACCAGAACAGGAGCAGATGATTGGAGAAAACCAGCACAATCATGGTACAGGTGAGCAGTGCCACTAGCCCGCGGTGACGACGCTGTAAGCGATCACCTGCGAGATATCGACCAGAGAATGCCGACACACTGATCGAGACAACCAGGATCAGACCTGCCATCACCCACGATAAATTGTCCGATTGAAAAACAACCGAATCAGTCATTCGAATCACCACTCCTGTATTCAAAGGCATGACTTCTCACATGTCCCTGATAACCAATGTACATAGTCGTTGATATTTGTAAAATTGAAGTTATTGATCGATACGATAAGTTTTTCTTATAGGTGAGCTGATGTCGTTCTTTGTCGATACGGTGCAACTGAGAAGTTTTGTTGCGATTGCAGAAACCGGAACTTTTGGCCTGGCTGCGGCCACAGTGAACCGCACCCAATCTGCCATCAGCCTGCAGATGAAAAAACTGGAAGACCAGCTGGGCTGTGCTCTCTTTGATCGTTCCGGACGTCGTGTGGTGCTGACACCGGAGGGGGAAATCTTTCTTGGCTATGCCAGACGAATCATTGCACTTCAGTGGGAGGTGTACAGTCGGCTGAAAGAGCCGGAAATGGAAGGTGAGATTCATTTTGGTACTCCGGAAGATTTTGCGACCCATTATTTGCCGGATGTGCTGGCGAGCTTTCGACAGCACCACCCGAGGGTGCAGTTAAATGTTTCCTGCAATCTGACGCTGCACCTGATCGACGGTTTTCATCGTGGGGAATACGATGTGATCCTTGCCAAGCGCGATCCCCAGCGTGTGAAAGGTGGGACAAAAGTCTGGCGAGAACCTCTGGTGTGGGCAGCCGGCAACGATTATCAGATGGAAGAACCTCTATCGCTGGTGCTGTCGCCACAACCATGTATCTACCGCACACGTGCCATTGCCGCACTCGACCGAGCGAAGAAAAGCTGGCACATCAGCTATACCAGTCCCAGCCTGGCAGGAACGCTGGCTGCGGTGAAGGCGGGCCTGGGGATTACGGTGCTGCCAGAACATATGATCCCCGATGGAATTTACCCAATTCGCAAAGAGAAAAAAATGCCACACCTGGCCGATGCCGAACTGGCACTGATGAAAAAAGAGGAGCTTTCAGTGGTGGCAGAGCTGTTTGTCGAACACATTGTTCACAGCCTGGAACGACTGAAAGGGTAGCTGTCCTCACTCGACGAAATCATTAGGCAATTCGCTTCAACTTGGTGCCGTCACGAAACGATTACCGAGCATGGAATTATTTCCACGTTATATTAATATATCCACTACTCATCCAATTTGGACAATTTTTTTCTTGCTGGGACGTATTTCCCATAAAGCCGGTTGCCACAAGTGCTTTTTTGACAGGAATTTGCGCGAATGAAAACTTTTTTGTGAATTTTTGTAAAAATTGATATCACCCCCCACAGAACATTAAGGAATGATAGTGTACAAAAGTAAGATTATCTTCCACGAATGTTGTGTAAAGTGGCCGCAGCATCCTGCCGCAGTTTTTTCTTGTTCACCAGCTGGAAGCAGGTGCCACCCTTTCGCAACTGTCCAGAAAGAGCTTGCACTGAAATGGAGTAGTAAGGGTAATTGATATTCTTATTACTGTCCGAACACACCAAACCAGAAGCTGAAGATCTGTTCCTGGTCGTTCTGGCCTTTCACAATCGGGAAGCCGAAGTCGATTGCCAGTGGGACCGGTCCTAACAGTTGTGGCATGCTGATCCGCAGACCCACCCCAGCCGTGAGACGGTAATCGTTGATGGTGAAATTCCGCTCCACTGCACCAGAATCCACAAAGCCTACCAAGTACAGGCTTTCGCTGGGTACCAGTGGGATTTGGTATTCCGCACTGTTCATGAAGGCAAATTGGCCCCCGACGTTATACCCATTTTCAAACGGCCCCACGCCACGGAACTGGAAACCACGGATGCTGCGGAAACCACCACCGTAGAAGCGTTCGAAGACGGGGGTATCATCACCTGCCCACGATGCCTGGCTGCGGAAGGCCAGCACATGCTTACCTGTGCGGTCGGTGCGTTCATATGTGGTAAAGAAGTTCGTGAATTCCCCTGTCAGAATCGGAAACTGGTAGTCCCCGAATACCTGTTCGTAGCTAAGATCCAGCACACTTCCCGAGGTGGGGCGGAGATAATTGTCCCGCGAATCGCGTCGCAGGTTCCCACCAACACCCGTCAGGAAACTGTACCCTTCATCCCGCCTGATATCCATTGGTGCGTTGAAAGGCAGGTCGCGAACGGTCACACCTTCCACCCGAGTGGATAGCGATGCCGACCAGAACTGATCCAACCGGCGGCCTAAGGTAACGCGTCCACCCAGTCGGTCTTCTACATATTCGTTATACCCACGGTTGAAGTAATACCCGCTGACACTCAGGCTGTAGGGTGAATCAAACAACCTGGGGTCGCGCCAACTGGCGGTATAGCGCTGGAAAATATTCCCAGGCACAGCTTCGAGGCGAAATTCCTGGCCACCCCCACGGAAAGCCCGCAGGCTGGTAATATCATCGATACTGGTGGGGAAACGAAACAGGTCGAAGTTTCGCTCGTTCCACACCACGCTACCGGTAATACCCGCATCGGAGTTAATGCCACCACCCACCATGAAGCTGCCTGTCTGTGCTTCACGCACGGTAACAAACACATCTTTCAGGTTGGGGTTATCAATCGCATCACGCAATTCGATGGTGGGCTGCACACCTTCCATCGGATTATCCATAAAGAGTTGTGTGCGGCGGAGATTGTTTTCAGCAGTTCGCACACCAGGATAGGAAAGCACCTGACCCGGCAGAATACCAGCATCGGCCAATTCCCGCAGAATAATCGAATCCTTGGTAACTGTATTCCCGCGGACGTACATTCGCCCCACGCGGGAAGGTGGGCCTTCCATTACCTGATAATTCACATTCACCACTCCTGTACCAGGCTGGGCTTCCACAAATTCTTCGCGAATGGCGATTGCTCTGCCCTGGTAGCCGTACAGGTCCTTAATTCGGTTAATATCGCTGCGGATAATTGTTCGATCGTAAAACTCATCCCCACGCAGGTTGGTGTAACCCAGCAGGAACTTTTCAGAGTATTCTTTGTTGCCCACCACACGGACCTGGCCCACTTTGTAGCGGGTGCCTTCTTCCACGTGGAACACCACATCGACCCAACGGTGGTCATCAGAGAACATCCGCTCGGCACGCACCTTGGCATCCAGATAACCCAGTCCGTGGTAGTATTCGGTCAATTGTTCCGCATCATGTTCAATCTGGCCTGGGTTGTATTCCCCCTGAATCAGCCCACCGATGCGGGCACGGGAGATCGTCAGGCGATTTCTCAGCATCCCACTGGAAATGCCCGATTCGTGGGGGCCTAGAAATTTGAAATCCACTTCGCGGATTTTAATTTTTGGACCTTCCACAATATCAAAGACCACCCGTTGATCCGTAACACGGTTTCCTTCCCGCAACGTTACGCTGGCGTGGTAGCGACCCTTTTCCTGATATTTTCTTAATATGTTCAACCGTGCCTGATCGTTTCGCTGGGGCGACATCGCCATCCCACGTCGCAATCCGGTCAGTTCATCCAGTTCTTTCACACTTAAGTGGTCTGCCCCAAGGTACTTAATATCGGTGATCATGTTGGGAAGTTCTTTCACATACAGAATCACCTGAATCCGCTGATCCGGCAACTCGACCGTGCGTTCTTCGATACCGTTTGCCGCAAACCAGCCGGTCTGGTGCAGGCGCCGCACCCCTTCCCGCATGGTTTCGTAAGTATAAGCCTGGCCAGGCCTTACACGAAATACTTCGAGAATACTGGCAGTGCTGCGGACCTGGTTTTCCTTCACCACGACTTCAGCAATTTCTTTTCCAATAGGAGAAGCAGCGAAGGCGGGACGGCACAGTCCGATGAATCCAGCGAAAGCAATCACGGTGAAACAAGTGCGAACCATCAGCCAGCCCCACAGATGACAAGTTCTTAATTTATCAGTACTTACAACAACAAAGTCCGGTTGAATCAACCGTTCCAGGTGCGTAGCCCACCTCTACGACAACAGTAGGAAAATATTCCCTGTTTGTTGAAGTTCGGGTGCGATACGCGAGAACCAGATTCCTGTCAAGCCGCACCGACGGAGATAGATAATAAAAATGGAATATAATTGCCTTGTTATAAAAAATAGCGATTCAGCCACATTCTGATCACTTTCTCATTATTTCGATTGAACTAGTCATTCCCATTGTGTCGATTGGAGAAGTGGCAGAATTTTCCCCATTTTCTCAGAAAGTTCTGTTAGAGTAACCTTTAACCGCACCGGAGACCCCAAAAATGAAAATGCATCGCTGGCTCGTGATCAGTACCCTGGCACTTGGTATCTGCTCGACCACCACTTATGCCCAACGTGCAGGTGGCGGGGGTGCAGGCGGCCTTGGAGGCGGAGGTGCCGGATTTGGAGGTGCGGGCGGTGGATTAGGTGGAGGTCAAGGTTTTGGTGGCGGCCAGGGTGGTGGTTTTGGTGGAGGTCAGGGTGGTACTGCCGGACGAGGCGGCACCACGAACGCGACGAACTTTCTGGCTGCCACTTACAGTAACCCACTTTATTCCGGACGGCCGGGTGTTCAGATTCAGACCCCAGGTGCAGCAACCGGTGCCCAATCGATTGAACAGAACAACAATAATCGTGCCATCACTGGTGAAGGTTTTGGCCAATCTTCATTTGGCAGCAGTGGTACCACAGGCGGCACAGGAGGCTTTGGGGGTGGAGGCACCACAGGAGGCTTTGGTGGTGGCACAGGCGGAGGTACTGGTGGCACCGTTTCCTTCGGTGGTGGCACCACGGGAGGCACTGGCGGCTTTGGTGGAGGACGTACGGGTGGCACCACAGGATTTGGTGGAACCAACGCATTAGGTGGGGGAGGTGCCGGCCGCACGGGCTTTGGAGGCGCAGGTGGGGCTACTGGTTTTGGCGGAGGAGCCACAGGTGGCCTGGGTGGCGGACGTGCAGGTGGTGTTGGCGGTGCTGGTTCAACGCAAATGGCTGGTGGCCCCAACGTCATCACTTACACTGCCACATTCCGCTTTACCCCGAAAGTGCCCCAGATCCCACAGATTGTTACTGATTTACAGGCCATGCTGCAACGATCTACCACAATTTCCAATCCCGCAGGCATTCGCATTGAAGAAGCTAACGGGGCAATTCTCCTGACCGGACGTGCCGCCAACGATGATGAACGTCGACTGATTGAAGGGATGATCCGACTGACCCCAGGTGTGCGTCAAATCCGCAACCAGATCACCGTACCGTAAATACTCCCATCTCAAGAATCACATACTGGCGATTTACTTTCTACCTGCGAGCTGGAGAGTTTAGAAAAGATTAAACAATGAGCCAGAACTCATTTATGAGTCTGCACTCATTTCTTCGGCCTGGTCGGCATTTTCAGGCCACGGTGGGAGAGGATCGTTGAATGTGAGCCAGCCTTCCGGCCCCATCGCAAATTCATCATCCGTCAACAACACTCGGTCGAGGGCGGCCTGAACCGCACTTGGTTCCATCTTATAGCCAATAAAGACCAGTTCCTGACGTCGATCACCCACTCCATCAATGAAATGTTCCGTAATCGAATCCCGATGCGCCGGATCGGTGGGCCATTCATCACGAGGAACATCTGCCCACCAGATGGCCTGTGGGGATAATTCCATCACGCGGCCTGCGTGCGACCATAACCCCACCCACTGCGGACGGGTGGCAATCCAGCAATAACCTTTGGAACGTAACAGACTTCGGGTATGCTCTTTACTGGTCATGAACTGGTAAAGGCGTTCCGGATGGAAAGGCCTGCGGGCACTGTAGACAAAACTGCTGATGCCGTATTGATCGGTTTCCGATTGTTCTTCCCCACGCAGGGTTGCTAGTGCTCTGTCACGACTTAATTGTCGGGTAAACCGATTTTAATTTCGTTCGTGCTTCGTCGATCTTCATTTGCCAGTCAACGCCACGCTGTGTGGTGTTGACATCGTTCGACCATGCCTCGGTTTCTTCACTCAAAGTGGCAACATCTTCAAAGCGACGGTCCGCGACACATTGGCGGGTTAACGAACTCAGTTCATTCTCTGCGATGTTCAGCCAACTTCCATGCTTGGGTGTGTAGCAGAATTCGATCCGTCGAACCAAGGTCCGCGCACGCGCGGGTTCAAACGCTTCATAGAACGCGCCTTGGTGTGGGTGTTGAGGTTGTCACACACCACGATCACTTTGGCACATGACGCATAGCGACCCTCCAACAACCGAGCCATTTCGATGGCCCAGTCAATCTTCGTCCTCCGTTCGCGAACGGAGACTTCACGCCAACCGACCAGCGGTTCGGTAAACATGAAGATAGCCGCCGTGCCCGCTCGTTCGTATTCGTAGTCAACCCGCTTGGCATGTTGGGCCGTGGCGGGAATAGGAACGCGTGTTTCTTTCAACAACTGCACCGGTTGTTCGTCCATGCACAGGACCGGCACGTTCGGATCGTACGGTTTTTCGTAGGTTTCCAGCACATCTTCCATATGGGCGACAAACTCGGCGTCCGCCTCCGGAGGATCACCCAATATTCAATCTTCCGATTCGTCATGCCATTTTTTTTAGCGTGCGTCGGACCGTTTCGTAGCTCACCGACTCCACGATTTCCAACTCCACGACCTTGCGTGCCAGCAACCGAAGCGTCCAGTTGTTGTAGCCTTTCGGAGGCGGCCCAAGCCGAGTCGCGATGATGCGGGCCTCTTGGTCGCCCGTCAATAGCTTATCCACGGGTGGTTGCTGACGTTTAGCTCGGTTGAGTGTTTCTTCAAATCCTTGCTCGACGAACCGCTGGCGAAGCCGTTCCACGGTTCTAGTCCGACACGAAAACGCCTCGGCAATACGCTCATCAGTCCAATTCGGACCATCGGCATCTGCCTTCAGCAGAATCTGAGCACGTCGAACTTTCTGCCCGGTTCCCTTCAACTTCTTGACGACACTCTGAAGCTCGACTCGTTCTTGCTTTGTCAGTCGAATGATATACAACTTCCGCATGGCAAACTCCTTGTACCATGCAGTATCGCAGATTTGACTGGAATTGCCAATCCGACTTTTTAGATGTGACAAAGCACTAGCCACCCTGGTGCGGCGGAAGCCTTTTCCATATCGAATAAGCCGGTTCCCAGCACATTGCCCAGTTCAATCTGCCCACGTGAGGTTGGGATA
This sequence comes from Zavarzinella sp., assembly GCA_041399155.1. Lineage (NCBI taxonomy): Bacteria > Pseudomonadati > Planctomycetota > Planctomycetia > Gemmatales > Gemmataceae > Zavarzinella > Zavarzinella sp. Next base: position 183,326 of record JAWKTI010000007.1, on the reverse strand, counting down.
AGATGGGCTGATGGGTTCAGCGATTTCAGAATCGATTGAATCAGTTCCAGTTGCGTCTGATTGATGAGATCCACTTTGTTAATGAGGATGACATTGGCAAATTCGATCTGATCGACCAGCAGATTCACGAGATCCCGATCATCCTCTTCGCCCATCGACTGCCCGCGTTCCTGTAATGAATCGGAGGACTGGTAATCTTCCAGAAAGTTCAGGGCATCCACCACCGTCACCATCGTATCCAGGCGGGCCAGTTGGGATAGACTATAGCCGTCTTCATGTTCAAAAGTGAACGTTTCTGCCACGGGAAGTGGTTCGCTGATCCCGGTAGATTCGATCAACAGGTAATCGAACCGTTTTTCCTCTGCCAGTCGAGCCACTTCTTTCAGCAGATCTTCCCGCAGTGTGCAACAGATACAACCGTTCTGCATCTCCACCAACTGCTCTTCGGTGCGGGACAGTGCTGCCTGGCCATTCTTGACCAGTGAACCATCAATGTTGATTTCGGACATATCGTTGACAATCACCGCCACCTTCATGCCTGCCCGATTGTGCAGCACGTGGTTCAGGACAGTTGTTTTGCCAGCACCCAGAAAACCGGAAAGCACGGTAACGGGCAGCCGGGTATCAGTTGGAGAATCAGCGATCATCGGCGAAAAGTTCCTTTATGAATGAGTTGGTGATACCGCACCGCTGGTGCTGGTGTGGGAGAAGCGACTGTCTGAATTGCGGTTGCCCAGACACCATGTGCAGGTAAATCGCTGGTGTTCAAACGATGCAGTTTCTTTGCTAGTTGCGACCACTGCCAGGCCAATTTGGCACCAGGCACCTGATATTTTTTGGGGGCGGCTTCAATGGTGGACTGGCGATAGCTCACCCCCTGGGTTTCAGCAATCCAGTGTTCGTACTGGCTGATCCACAAAAAAAGCTGCTTTAGCATGGCCTGCATCTGATTTGTTTCTGTGCGGGTAGCAGTTTTCTGTATTAATGGCAGGTCGTGCCAGTAGTGCACGGGTCTTGGTGGGCGGTGCCGCAACCGTTTCGGCTCAAATCGTGACCGTTGCAGAAAGACCCCATCCCCTTGTGGGGAACAGCACATGATGCCAAAACCCCACAGCCAGACGATGTTGCCCTCGTTAGTGGAGGCAGAGTACATGGTGCCATCTTTCTGATGATTGGCATCACGATAGCGGCACATCCCCAGATCGAGCAGCAGATTGCCTTTTGGGTGCAGAATATCCCGCCCCCAGCACCACAATTGCTGGTCGAGTAGTTTTGCTGCCTGCGTGCGGAATTGAGATCGTTCAAACCGAACCATGAATCAACCACAAAGAGTAAGTCTAGGTATTCTAGTATATTACAAAGTATAACAGGTTAGTACAGCTTTCCTCACGAAGGTGAGAGAAATATCATCTTTTCCCCACAAAATGCAAAAATCCTTGAAACCATTTGCTGTGGGCTGTATCCAAGCAGGTGGTTGAGTCTATAAATCTGCCGGTAGCCTCCATGCGGTATTCATTTTTATGAGAAGAGTCCACGAAATGGTGAAAAAATAATGAGTTCCCACGCCGATAATAAAGGTACGCACGGCCATGGTTATCAATTCCGACCGTGGTACCGAATCAGGCAACTGATTCTGGTCGATCGTTCTGATATTTATCTGATCGTCACATTCGCGCTATTAGTGGCAATCTTATCGCTGGCCACACCGATTGCCGTGGAGGCGATGGTCAGCACCGTCATGTTTGGCGTGCTGCTCTGGCCGATTATCTGGCTGGCAGTGGCCCTGTTTGGCTTTATGTTTCTCTCTGGTCTGATTCGAGTTGCGGAAGTTTATGTCATTGAAATTCTGCAGCGACGAATCTTTGTTCGGGTGGTGGAGCGCTTTTCGCGTTTGATCCCACGTGTTCAGATGACAGAGTTTAACCATGAATACGGACCCGCACTGATCAACCGGTTCTTTGATGTGCAGAAAGTGCAGAAATCGATGGCGACTCTGTTGCTGGACGGTATTGAACTGGTGCTGATCATTATCGTCGGCCTGACCGTACTGGCATTTTATCACCCATTACTGCTGGCCTTCGACGTCGGTCTGATTGTCTGCCTGATTTTGCTGATTCTTCTAGGTCGTGGTGGGGTGAAGACGAGTATCGAAGAATCCCATGTGAAATATGAAGTGGCGGAATGGCTGCAGGAACTAGCCCGCATCCCACGTACCATCCGCACGGCGGGTGGGCCGGTGATTGCGGTCAATCGGGCGGACCACCTTGCCCATGAATATGTGATTGCCCGCAAAGCCCACTTTTCAATCGTCTTTCGGCAATTCAGTTTTGCAGTGCTGATCCAGATCGTCGCCAACGTGCTGCTGCTGGGTCTTGGTGGCTGGCTGGTAACGAAACAGGAACTGACCATCGGCCAGCTAATCGCCAGCGAACTGATTATTGCGATGGTGGTGAACTCGCTGTTGAAGATCTACAAATATCTCGATAGCTGGTATGATCTGTTCACGGGTGTGGAAAAGCTGGGTGTGATCGATGATCTGCCCACCGAACGGGATACTGGTGCCCCACTGCCTGCACGGCCCGTGGGGATCAGCATCAAAGTGCAGGATGCCACCTTCAGAATTTATAATCAAACCAAGTTTTTCCCGAACTTCACAATCCGTTCCGGTGAAAAAATTGCTCTGGTGGGCTCGGCAGGGGTGGGTAAATCAGTGCTGCTCGATTTCTTTTCCGGTTTCAAAGAACCCACCAGCGGTGTGGTATCATTAGATGGGGTATCGCTGAAAGAACTTCAACTGGAAAGTGTCCGGCAGCAGGTATCGGTGGTGCACGAACTGGAGATTATTAACGGTACTGTGTACGACAATATCCTGCTTCGGCGAGAAGCGCTGACAGTAGAGCAGATTTCCGAAGCCCTGGACCGTGCGGGTATTCTGAATATTGTCAATCATCTGGAAGATGGCCTGCAAACCAGATTGATGCCGAATGGACGCCCACTTTCGGAAACGGAAGCGATGCGGTTGTGTATCGCTCGAGCGATCGTTGCTGGCCCCCGCCTGCTGGTGCTGGATGGGGTGCTTGATCGGTTGGATCTGGAAGAATGCCCCCGCCTGCTGGAAACGCTATTTGCAGAAAACGCCCCCTGGACCCTGGTTGTGGTGACGCGAAATCAGGAAATTCTGGATCGGTGTGATCGAGTATTAAACTTGGATTATTCGGAGGTTGATGCATGACCATGCAAACGATCGAACGTGCACCGGAAGCAGGGGAGATCACGCACATACCGGATCAGGGGATACCCATTGCTGCCCATATGGGGTTCTCCTCGATGGAGCTGGTCAAGTCGTCCCGCCGAATGGTCCAGTTTGGCAGATTACTGGGATTGTTGTTCATCCTGATCCTGATTGGCTTGATATTCCTGCCGTGGCAGCAAACTGTGACCGGACGTGGTCAATTGATCGCCTACAAGCCGGAAGAACGCCAGCAAACGGTCATGGCACCGATCAGTGGGCTTATTACCAAGTGGCACGTTGTGGAAGGTTCCCAGGTCAAAGTGGGTGACCCGATTGCAGAACTTGTTGATCCCGACCCACAATATGAACAACGGTTGCTTGAAAGAAAAGCAATTCTGCAAAAACGGCTCAAAGAAGCACTTGGCCAGGCGGCAAGACGACAGGATGCAATCAACCGCATTCGGGAATCGCGGAAAGCACAACAGGATAGTGCGGACCGTGCCGTGAACATCATCATGCAGACGCTCTCAGCACGAGAAAAGTTGTTGAATAGCACTGAGGTCAATCTGAATCTGGCGAAGAAGGAACTGGAATTGATTGAACCTCTGGTGGAGAAAGGGTTGCGCCCAGAGATCGAGTTGATCCAACGTAATGCCAAAGTAGCCGAACTGGATCTCGCATTTCAGAGAGCTAATGCCGATGTGCTGGCTGCAAAAGAATCGGTCGAACGGGAAAAATTTATGCGCAGCCGCGTGGATGCTGATACTGCACGTGACCTGGTGCTGGCAGAGCAGGATCTGAATCGGATTCAAGGGGAGACTGTCGAAAAGATCCGCAGTGAAATCCAGGAGATCGATACTACCTATTCCCGCTATCAGATGCGTTTTGTGAAAGCCCCCTGTACTGGCACTGTTTTCCAGATTCTCCAGAATTCCAGTCAATCTGGGTCGTCTCTGAAAGCTGGTGACCCTTTGGTAATTATTGTGCCCGACAGCAACGACTATGTGGCAGAAATTTTTATCGATGGTGTCGATGCTCCGCTCATCCAACGGGGCCCTGATGGTCGATATCCTCATGTAAGATTGCAGTTTGAAGGTTGGCCTGCGGTGCAGTTCACCGGTTGGCCTTCTGCTGCTGTGGGAACCTTTGGCGGGCGGGTACGACAGATCGACCAGACCGATAATGGCAAAGGCCAGTTTCGGGTGCTGATTGAACCAGACCAGCAGTTTGAGAACGATATCTGGCCTGGAAAAGAGTATCTGCGACAGGGAAATCAGGTGGTTGGCTGGGTATTTCTCAACCGCGTTACCCTGGGTTGGGAAGTCTGGCGACGACTCAACGGCTTCCCACCTGTACTTGGGAAAGAACCGCCTTCGTCTCCCAAATCGGATGACAAAAAGTAGCGTTGGTTGCCTGCAGCCAACAATAACAGAGGTTTCACAATGCGTTGGCAAGGATGCCTGATTATTTTCCTGATGCAATCGCCGCTGGTGTGGGCACAGGATCAGTTTGCGAGCGACCGCGTTGTTCCGCCAGTGGTCAATGTGCCCCCTGCCACCAAAAAGGTGCCGCAGCAACAAGAACTGCTGCCCGCGAATTTTCAACAACCCAAACTCAATCCGTTGCCCAAAATACCGGATAAATTGCCCAACTTCAATATTGTTCTGCCAGAACTCAGTCCCGCTATCCCCAGAACCCTGCCCCGTCTGCAAGGTACCCCGCCCAGTGCGGTACTGGGTGACTTGACGTTGTCTGAAGTGCTGCAATCAGTTGATAATCACTTCCCACTGCTGCAGGCTGCCCGCCTGGAACGTTCCGTGGCGGAAGGGAAGCTGCTTTCCGCCTTCGGTGCGTTCGATTTGAACATCACCGCAGCCAGTTATAACTCACCACTGGCCACTTATGAGAATTACGGCTTTACCACGGGGCTCAGTCAGGCGTTTACCGATTCCGGTGTCAATGTCTTCAGCAGATACCGTGGGGGCTTTGGCGATTACCCCGTCTATAAAGGTGGGGACAAAACCGCCGAAGGTGGGGAGTTTCGAGCCGGTGTCAGCATCCCTCTGTTACAAAATCGCGATATTGATCGGGCTCGGGCGAACCTGCAGCAGGCAACCATTGGGCGGGATGCTGTTGAACCACTAATCCAGTTACAGAACATTCGCCTGCAACTGGCAGCCAGCCGTGCCTATTACGCCTGGGTAGCGACAGGCCAGCGTCTACGAATTGCCCGCGAACTGGCAAAACTGGCCCAGGATCGCGATGAACAACTCCGAGCCGTGGTGGCAGGCCAGGTTGCAGCGAAAGTGGAACGGGCCAACAACCTGCAGAGCCTCTATGGCCGGAATGCCAGCCTGGTCGAAGCGGAAGAGATGTTCGCCAAGGCGGCCGTGGATCTTTCAATGTTTCTCCGCGATACCAATGGGGAATCGGTGCTGCCTGCCTACGGTCGGCTGCCGAACTTTCCAATGATGAGCGAACCCGATGGGGAACAACTGCAAGCCGCAATCGACTATGCCTGGCAGAACCGCCCCGAATTACTCCGCCTGGCCTACCAGCGGGAAGTACTGGAAGTGGAACTGCGGCAATCGCAAAACCTGACCCAGCCAGCATTTAACGCCATTATTTCTGGTGCCACCGATGTGGGTTTTGGCAAACCAGCTACCGGCCCTTCTCGACTGGATCGACAGTCCGTGGATGTGGGGGTCGAATTTCGCCTGCCCTACCAGCGACGCGACGCCTTAGGAAAAGTGTTTGCCATTCAGGCCCAGTTGGCACAGGTCAACCAGGAAATTCGAAATCAGCGGGATGTCATCCGCACCGAAGTCCAGAATGCATTTGTGGCACTGGAACGTGCCCACGAGCAAACGAAACAGGTTTCCGAACGGGTGCGTTATGGCCGCATGGTTGCCGATGGCGAGCAAGTGCTGTTTGAGGCGGGCTTCAGTGAAGTCTTCAAGGTCAATATTCAGGAACAGTTTGCCTTCGATGCCCAGCTAGGCGAAGTGAGTGCCCAACTGAAATATTTTATTGCTGAGGCACAATACAAGGCCGCCCTGGGATACCTGGTGCCCGTCCGCTGACACATTACTATCTATTTTTTCTCTTCTGGTTGGACAGCACCTGCAGAAGGCCAGTCTGTGTCGCCAATTCGACGCAAATTCATTTCCATAAAGCGAAAGGGCTTCTGATCAGGAATCAGTCTCTCACCATATTCAGTCCATTTACCCTCAGTAATTTCCGCAACATAACGAATCGTGGCAGGCCCTGCTGGAATTTCCCAGGTAAAGCCAGTTTTGGTCAATTTGATTTCAAATTCACCCACGCGGCCTTGTGCGGTGGATCGCATCGTAATTTTCTTGCTCATCGGATCGTAAGTAATCATCGCAAACGCATTGAAGACGATTTTCCCATCCTCATCATATGCTCTGCCTTCGACTGCTTTTGCAGCTCCTTCTAGCATGGAACCCACACGCTCTGTCTGTACCATTTCAATTTTTTTACCATCTGGCCGAATCGTCCAGGCCGTCCCACGCCATTTACCATCCATCTTTTTGAGCGGGGCCAGTGCGTTCTGCTGTTCAGCGATCAACTTCTCAGCAGAGGGAAATTGCGAAAACAGATTGGAAGCCCAGAAGCAGACAACTGCAGAGCATAACATAAATTCGGATTTCAACATCGATTGTCTCCCAAAGTAGCTGTTACAAGCACTGTCATCAGAATATGAAGTCGCACCAGAGCGAACACGTTGCGGTAGAGGTGATACAAATTTTGCAAAAATTCACAAAAAAGTTCTGATCGTCGCAAGTTGTTTTCAGATAAGAGGTTACGGCTGCCAATCTTGGCCAGAATCCGTCCTGGCGAGAAAAAAATCGCCAGAATTTGGCGGGCCGTGGATATATTAATATACAGTGGAAATAATTCCACGCTCCGAATTTGGTCTTTGACAGCATCGAAAATGAGGGCACCTCATGACAAACGAAACCATGATATCCGCAGCCACACGGGCTGCAAACGGGTACTTTCCAGAAAAAGGCAGGACTTGAAGCAAAACTTTTCTTATGCCAATAAGTAATTCTTTGGCGAGAAATCGAATGAAACCTGCGGGTCTGTTGCCGGACTGGATGATTGAACGGGATGTCAAAATCGTGCCGTTCGAACCACAGAAAAGTCGTCCCGGCGTAATTTCTTATGGCGTCACCAGTTACGGTTATGATGTGCGGCTGGATCAACGCTTTAAAATTTTCACCAATGTCTTCGGTGCAGTGGTCGACCCAAAATCGTTTGATCCCCGCTCTTTTGTGGAACATGAGGGGGAACATTGCCTGATCCCACCGAACTCCTTTGTGCTTGCAGAAACGGTGGAATACATTGAAATCCCACGCGACGTCCTGGTGGTATGTGTGGGGAAAAGCACCTACGCCCGCTGTGGCCTGATTGTGAATGTTACCCCACTGGAGCCGGAATGGCGGGGCAAGGTGACGCTGGAAATCAGCAATACTACCCCACTGCCTGCACGTATTTATGCTGGGGAAGGGATTGCCCAAATGCTGTTTTTCCGTGCGGCAGATGTCTGCAAAACCAGCTACGCCGACAAACGTGGCAAATACCAGGATCAACCCGGCCTTACCCTACCGTTCGTGCAACCAGGCGACGAAGACGGTGAGTGAACCCCGCGTTTATCCAATCATATCGAAGTTCTAAACCAAAATCAGATTGAAAATCGGAGTTTTTCCGCTTGAGGATCGACTTCAAATCTTGGCCACAGTCTTTTAATTATTTCATCCGGAGTTTCATTCAATGTATCGATGAATCCTTTGCAAGCGTCGAACAAGTCACGCAAGGTTGCAAAACAACAATGTTGCGTGACCTCTTCACGCATCCATTTCCATAACCCTTCAATGGGATTGAAATCGGGACTATAACTGGGCAAAACTACTATTTCGATGTCCAACTCGCTGGCTTTGGTTCGAACGAACTTCGCCTTGTGCCAAGGTGCTCCATCCCAAATTACCACAACACGTCGACCTTGTCTTTCTACCCAATCGTTCACTCGGTGCAAAAATTCAGCCGTGTTTTCCTTGTTGCATTTGCCTTCGTTCCAGATCAAACATGCACCAGCACTGAAATTGTAAGCACCATACCAGTTGATGCGATCGGACAGCGGAGGGCAATCACTCACTCGCCAAGCCGATTCTCCCTTGCGCCACCAAGTATAGCCCAAGTCCATATCACGATGAAAATGGGATTCATCAATATAAATGATCACGATATCGCCGCGACACATTTGCTGGTACATATCCGCGAACTGTTTCAGGTATTCGGCCCGCTTTTCAGGGTCCCCTTTGCCGAACAGTTTCTTGCATTTCTTCCAGCTCAATCCCGCTAATTGCAGGATCCGCCGCACGGTATTCCGAGATACATACCGCTGGAATTGACAACCGATCCAGTTGCACAACTTCCTGATCGTCCATCCGTGGCCTGGCAATTGGTGATCTACCGGATCGCTTTTCAGAACGGCATCAACGATCTGCTCTATCTGCGACTGGACAAAAGGGGGACACGGCCGCCAGTACGCCGATAAATCAAGGCGTCAGGTCCATGGTTGTTATATTTATGAACCCAGTTCAACAACACATCGTCGCAACGTCCAATTTCTGCGGCATAAGCAGTTGCGTTAGTGTGACCAAGAGCAATTTGGTACAAAGCCATAAACCGCTCCCGAGTACGAGGATGCTCGGATTCCAGAGCCAGGCGACGCAAATCATCGGTGGTTTGATTCCATTTAGTAGTGTTCGGTCGGATCATCCTTGATCTCCAAAGGTTGGTCGACTTGCCTAGGTTGAACATTCTGACCAGCTTAACATAACTCACCAAATCTGTAAACACCGATTTTCAATCTGATTTTGGTTTAATTATTTGATTTGGCTTTGGAAGTGGGTGATATTCGCCCAGTACCCACATGGCAAAATAGTCTGCATCGAATTGCCCTGGCGGCAACAATTTACACAAATTAGGCAATCTCAACCACTTTGCGTGGGAGATTCACTCGTATTGACGGAAACCGCCCGCCACATTATTGTGCAAAATCTACAAGGTGCAAGGAGGCATCGTGTTACGCAAACGGCTCACACGACTTGCAATCACCATTTCATTCATCGCCATCGTTGGTATTTTTCTTTACCAGAGATTTGGCATCAATGAAGAAATTACCAACAAGGTGCGCCTGTCTTTACAAAAAAAGTTTCCAAATTGTGATATTGAAGTGGGGTCGGCATCCTTCCGCCTGTTCGGTGGTATTCGGATCAACCATGTGGTGATTACGCCACGAAGCAGTGCCAATCGCGAGCCACTGATCGACATTCCAACAGCAATCATCTGGCCGGACAAAGAAGCCCTGTCACGTGGGAAACTAGCCGCCTGGAAAATTGAATTTCACCAGCCCAAAATTGTCGCACGTCGGAACAGTGCGGGAACCTGGAATTTATTAGAAGAATTTAATCCTGCCAATGATGATGAAATTGTCCCCATCCTGGTGCTGAAAGATGCCACCATTGTCGTGGGCGACGATGCACGCTCCGCGACAGAACTTGTGACATTGAATGAAGTCCAGTTAACGGTCATCAATGATCCGCAAGATCTTTTCAGTGTGGAACTTACGGCAAATTCAGATATTACCGGCCCTTTTCAGGTGCAGGCTAAATATCGCACGGTGGGGGAAGCAATTGTCGACATTTCCGTCGAAAACCTCCCACTGCACGGTGGGGTGCGTCGTTTAATGGCCACGCTGGCACCCGACGCCCACGAACAGATGCAGGGAATCCGTGGGAATGTGCAACTGAACGGTCGCTTGACCTGGCGCCAGGGTCACCAGCCCACCTGGGCCTATTCGTTCGATCTCAAATTGCGTGACGCCTCAGCGCAGCACCCCGAACTGCCTGTAAAGTTCAGCCAACTGGAACTGGATGCCAATATTACGCCGGAAACAATTCGTGTTACGCGATTTGTTGGTCAGGCCGATGGAACAGAATTGCGTGCCCACCTGGAGATGGGTAATCCTCTGCATCAACCGGAGATGGATTTCTCACAAATTCCTAATTTATTGCAGCACGTGGAAGTGTCGTTGGTCAATCTGGAGCTGAATCAGGCATTGTTTGATCGCCTGCCACCAAAATACAAAGAAATTCAGGATATGTTCGCACCCAAAGGGAAAGCGGACATTATTGTGGAACGCACGTTTACCAAAGAAGAGCCTAAAACCCGCATTACCTTCCAGCCACGTGGGATGTCTGCAATGTATCGGGGTTTTCGTTATCCCGTCGATCAGATTCGCGGCAATATTGTGCTGACCGTTCAGGAAAACCGCCCCAACCAGTTCGAACTGGACCTTGTCGGTGAGGGGAAACAGAAACCTGTGACCTTGAAGGGTACAATAGTCAGTGGGCTGGACGGTTCTGTCGATCTGGTGCTGACGGGTTCCGATATTCTGCTGGATGATACGCTGATTGATGCTCTGCCGGATCACTATCCCACGGTCATCCGCTCGCTGCAGCCAGAAGCGGTGGGCGATTTTACCGCACGGATTCGCCATAATGAATCGATCCGCCAGAAGCACGGGCCGGATGCATTTGACAATGAATTCGACATCACAATTAAGAAGGGCTCCCTGAATTACCAGCGATTTCGCTACCCACTGACCGAACTGGCGGGTAAATTGGTGATCCGCACTGCCCAGGATGAACCCACTGCGGTGCAGCCCATTGCACCTGGTCAGCCAGTGCAGCCGTTTCGTGGGGAAATCGGCTCGCTGCAGATCAAAGATTTCACCGCCCGTGGCACCGGTGGGGCATTTTTGAAAATCAGTGGCTCCCGCACACCAGAAGACCTGGGCGCGGTCTTTCGCCTCAATATCAGTGGCGAATCAGTCCCACTGGATGGTTCGCTGCACAAAGCCATTGGTGATATCAAGTTGAATAGTGCCTGGGATTCTTTCGATCCCACGGGACGGATGAATTGTGAAATCCGCATTGTGCTGCACGATCGGGTGGATGAACAGTTAAAGGCAGCCGAATTTATCCCCGCACGTGATCTGGAACTCGGCTTATCGTTTAACGGAATCACCATTCGGCCTGTTTTCTGGCCGTACGCACTGAATCAGGTGACTGGACGGCTGAAGTATGCCGATGGCACCGTCACGATGGGCGAAATTTCGGGAAGCCACCAGCGGACAAGCCTGAAAGTGGCCAGTGCCACAATTCAATTACCCCTGCGTGGGGGCTATTATGCGGATATTCGCGATGTCCGTGCGGAACATCTGACGATCGACGACGATTTTCTCCACTCTCTCCCACGTGGGATCCAGGATACCTGTAAGTCGCTGGAACTGAATGGGGATTTTCAGCTCCACGCCAAGCAATTAGTGGTCAGCAACTACCCACCGGAGGCAGAAGGGGCCAATCCGATGCTGGTGGGAGATCAGGCACCTGAAGAAGATCATTTGTCGATTTATTGGAACGGTACCGCCCAGTTTACCAATACCCGCTTCAATACCGGCGTGCCCTGGACGGGCGTCCGTGGGCGAATCTCATCGTGGGGCCTGTTCAAAAATAACCAGTTGGATCGGGTGGTCAGCGATCTGGCAATCGATCAGGCAGCGGTGTTAAAGCAGCCAGTCAGCCAACTCACCGCTGCAATGAAGATTTACCCACAAAAGCCAGATATTCTGGCGATTGAAACGATTCGCGCTCAGATTTACGGTGGGGAAATTGGCGGGGAAGCCCGCATCCGCATGGGCAGTCCGATGCTGTTTTCGCTGTCGCTCGATGGTGCGAAGCTGAAACTGGAAGAATTTGCCAAAATCAACCACCTGGGGCCCAAAACGCAACTCGCGGGTGATGCCACCCTGCAACTGCGGCTGGCCAATCCAATCGATCCCCAAAGCCGAATGCCAGTCATTCAGGGCAGTGGGGCAGTGGATATCCCCAAAGGCAAAATCCTCGACCTGCCATTCATGCTGGATATTATCAAGCTGGTTCGCCTGCGACCGATGGACCACACGATGTTTGAAGAGGCACACGCCGTCTTTCGCATCCGTGGCAACCGCGTTCGCTTTGGCCAGCTTGACTTGCTGGGCAATGCTGTCAGTCTGGGTGGGGAAGGGGAAATGAACCTTGATGGCACTGACCTCGACCTGGAATTCTATACGGTCTGGACCGATCTTCGCAATCTGTTTGGTGTTTCTGGCAATCTTTCTTCGCGTCTCAGCAGCCTGCTCTATAAAATTAAAGTGAAAGGTGAATTGAAAGAAGGAAAAATCCGGACTGAACAGGAAGCCTTGCCCGCATTAACCGATCCCGTTCGACGGCTGTTTCAATATGTCCGTCCGAACCCGTAAACGGTTGCGATTTCCTCTTCATCTGGTGGCTGCGAAGGATTTGCCATGTATTTCGGTGCGATTAACCGCATGATATTTCTGGAGCTGGTGAAAGTATTTCTCATTACTTTAACCGCTCTGACAGGAATGTTTCTACTCGCTGGTCTGGTGCAGGAAGCCTCCCAGAAAGGCCTCTCGCCGGTGCAGGTGCTGCTGGCCATCCCGTACATCATTCCCAATACTCTGCCATTTACGATTCCTTCCACCACGTTGTTTTCGGTGTGTATCGTCTATGGGCGGATGTCTGCTGATAACGAAGTAATTGTCTTAAAGTCTGCTGGCGTCAACATTTACCACTTATTGTGGCCCGCACTGCTGCTGGGGGTGCTGACCACCGGAGTGACGGGATATCTGTATTACGATGTAATACCAATGTCCCAGCGAAAACTGCAAAAGCAGTTCCTGGAGGATGCTGAAGAGGTGCTGTACGGCTTGTTGAAGCGGGAAGGTAGTCTGAAGCAGAGCAGCCTCGACTTTGTGGTCTATGTGAAGGACGTGCAGGGGAAAGACCTGATCGATGTGGTGGTCAAAAAGCGGAACAAGAACCGCGATGGCTACGATCTGGTTGCCCGTGCCCAGACCGCCCGCTTGATTGTGCAGTGGGACGATAATCCGGACGCACTGCCCAAGTTAACTGTGGTGATGGGGCGGTGCGTCGTCGATCATGGCTCCGGCGACAGTTCGGAAGTGACCTCCGAACGCTATTCCACCACTCTGCCAGTGTCGATTTTCGGCAAAACGGCCAAAGAACGCCCCAGTTCACTGACCTGGAAAGAGCTAACGGTGCGTGAAAATGAAATACTGAAAGAGTTGCGGGAAGTGGAAGCGATTGTAGCAGACTTGAAAAGCCAGGGAGAAACGCAGATTTCGGCGACGATGAATGCCAGAGAAATCGCCGAAGAGTACAAGCACAAACTGAAGCATGTGGACAATCTGCTGAACAAAGTCCGCACAGAACGCCACATGCGACCAGCCACTGCAGTGGGCTGTCTTTGCTTCGTGCTGATCGGCTGCCCGGTGGGAATCTGGGCGAACCGCTCCGACTATTTGAGCATTTTCATTATCTGTTTCCTGCCTGCGGTATTTGCTTATTACCCACTGCTATTGGCAGGTGCAAATATGTCCAAGGAAGGGAGTATCCCACCATATGGCCCTTGGGCTGCGAACATTTTTCTGTTGATCAGTTCGCTTGTGCTGATCCGCAGGTTGATGAAGCGTTAGACGATTGTCCAAAAAATTGTGATCAAGATTTCATCCACTAACCCAATCCTACCCAAGAAGTTGCTGGGAAATCGGGTTCCAATATTACAATATTGCAATACTGGCACTTCTAATTTGGCTGCACAAAATCATCTACTGAAAATTCGATGCCAAGTCCGCAAGAGATAACTGGTAAAAAATCCTAAAAAACCGCACATCTGACTGCAGATCTGGGTTACAATGGCGACATTCCTCTGGAGGAGATCCCACATGGACCCGAACCGGACAGAGGCTTCCAGTCTCGTCAGTGCCAACGCCACAACGCAGGATTCACAACAAGCTGCAACAATTCTTGAAATTACCCATTCCACTCGGTATGAAATTGGCGAACCAATTGCCGCAGGTGGCATGGGGGAAGTTCGCAGAGCAACAGACAGGGTTCTGAACCGCGAAATTGCCGTTAAAGTCTTGCATAGTAAGTACGAAGTAGCTTCGAGCACTGCCTATCGATTTCTGGATGAAGCCCGAATTACTGGTCAGTTGCAGCACCCCGGCATCCCCCCGATCCATGATCTGGGCACGCTGGCGGATGGTCGACCGTTTCTGGCAATGAAACTCATTAAAGGCGAAACGCTGGATGAAATCCTGAAATCCCGCACCGATACTACCCATGATCGATCTCGATTGGTGGCTGTTTTTGAAGATATCTGCAACGCTGTGGCATATGCCCATGCCCACGATGTGATCCACCGCGATCTGAAACCACGCAACATCATGGTGGGCAATTTTGGTGAAGTGCAGGTGATGGACTGGGGTCTGGCAAAGGTGCTGCGGAATGCCAAAGCAGAGACACTCATCGATCCGGAATCGACCTCTGCTGCAACAGAAATACGCTCGACGCGGGACAGTGACGACTTGTTTACCCAGGCCGGCAGCGTGCTGGGCACCCCAAGTTACATGGCACCAGAACAGGCAATCGGTGCGGTTGACAGAATTGACCAGCAAACTGATGTATTTGGCCTGGGAGGAATTCTGGCTGCCATTTTGACTGGTCGCCCGCCATACCAGAGCAAGTCATCCGAAACGACCCGCCAACTGGCGGCTATGGGCAAACTGGCCGACTGTTTCGCGGCACTCGATCAATGCGGAGCAGATCCGGAACTGGTTTTGTTGTGCAAAAAGTGCCTGTCAATCGAAAAGTCGGATCGCCCCGCAGGAGCAGCGGAAGTTGCACAGTTGGTCGCACGGCTAAGAATGGATTCGGAAGAGCGTGCCCGACAGGCAGAACTCCAAAATGCAGCCACCGCAATGCAACTGGTGGAAGGCAGGAAACGCCGCAAAATCTGGATCGGGCTAGCTGCCACGCTGGCAGTGGGGGTAGTGCTTTCAACTGGTCTTGCAATCTGGGCGAATCAGTCTCGCAAAAAAGCAGAGCTGGCCGAACAACAAACAGAACAACGCCGCATCGAAGCTTTGCATGCAAAGCACAACGCCGAAGAAAAAACAGAACTTGCCGATGAGGTGCGTCGGTTTCTGCAACTGGATGTTCTGGATTTGGCAGATCCCAAGACCCAACTGAAGGACAGCTCTATTCGTTATGCAGCCGATGTAAAACTGCGCGAAGTTTTGGTGCGTGCTTCTGACAAAATTGAAGGGAAGTTCGATGATCGACCTGAAATTGAAGCGGAACTACGGAAAACCCTGGGCAGTGCCTTGGAATCCGTGGGTCGATCTGACCTAGCTGTGAAGCACTTCAAACGTTTACAAGTGCTATTGGCTGATTCGAAGGGGCCGGAACATCCAGATACCTTGCACAGTGCCAACCACGTGGCAATCAATCTCTTCTATCTTGGTAGCAGACACGAAGCGATGGAGATATTCAAAACAATATTAGAGCTTCGCCAGAAAGTGCTGGGACCTGATCATCCGGATACTCTGTGGACAATGAATAATCTTGCCAATTGTTACGCCAGTGCGAACAAGCGAGAATTGGCACTGGAACTACGAGATGAAACATTGCAACGCCGAAAGGCAATTCTCGGGCCGGATCATCCCGATACTTTAATGAGCATGCATAACCTTGCTATTAGTTATGAATCCTTTCAACGATTGGATGATGCGATTACGTTGCTGGAAAAGACGTTGAAGCTACGGCAGGAAATTCTGGGAATCGACCACCCAGATACGCTGTTGAGCATGGAAGCTCTGGGTGGGTATTACTACAAGAAGAATCGCATGCAGGATGCGCTCGAAATACTGGAAAAAACACTAACACTACGCAAGGAAAAACTTGGCGAGCTTCACCCTAGTACTTTAGGTTCGATGAATGCGCTAAGTAATGTGTATTATTCATTACAACGATACGATGATGCACTGGAACTACGTGAAAAGACACTGAAACTGCAACAGGAAAAGTTGGGAGAGGAACACCCCGATTTGCTTACGACCATGGGGAATCTGGCAAACAGTTATACGAAAGCTGATCGACTTGATGAAGCCAAAGGGTTACTTGTTCGTACACTGCAGATTGTGAGGAAGGTATATGGTCCGGAAGATCCCAGAATCATTCTGCCACTGGCAAACCTGATCGTGGCACTACGAAAACTAAAACTGGATGACGAGGCGTGGGAACATATTGACCCACTACTACAGGTAGTTGCTAAGACAAAGCAGGCAAAGAATTTCAGTTACCCACGGAATGTTGAATCGGTGATGATCAATTACCGAATTGAAATGAGTCGCATGAAGAAGGATCTGCCTGAGTTTGCAAAAAGCCTGCAGATGTTGGAAGATCTGGGAGAGCCACCCACGGTATTTGCCCAGACCTATAATCTGGCAAAAAACTATGCCTTGGCCACGGAATGGTTTGCTGCAGAGAAACTGGACGAAAAAGCCCAGGAATTACTTCAGCGCGCGATTTACTATCTAAAAAGAGCCCACAGCCAGCAGCCATTTACCAAAGAAACGTTTGCCAAGGAACTTGGCTGGCACAACGACTACATGAAGAAACAACCGGAGTTTGCCAAATTTATTGAAAGCCTGCCTGCAGCTACGAAAAAATAACTGGAATATAGCATCCTGGAGCTGGATTTACTTTTCACTGGCTGGAAGCCGGTGCCACAGGGCGCATCTTTACCCACTTATCGTGTGCATGGTGCGGTCTGCTTCAGAAAACCGGAACTACTTTTTCTCGTGACCCTCCCACTTACCCAGATTGTTTGCCGCGGAGCAGTTCAACCTCTGAATCGCTGGTAACTGGGTTTAGTTTGCCGATTTAATAAGGCTTGTCAGGCCGTCTGATGCGGTTTGCCATGGCACAATCGCTAGCCGCATTCTGTCTCCATGCAGTTTTTCTACCAAGAACGACTGCCAATCATCACGATGGATTGGCAAGAAGAAAACCCATCTACAATTTGCCGAGTGATTTGCCCAGGTCGTAGATTTCTTCTGCATCCAGGTGGGTGTTGTTGGCTTCAAAGAGTTTTGCGACCGCGAGGCGGTGGATTTTCATTTTTGTGTTGCCCACACCAATCGCCCCGTAACAGATCGCCCCATCCCGTTCCTGGCCGCGATCCATCGGATCGACACCCTCTATCCCCACCGGTGGGACGGCATTCAGATCGATCACGACTTTCAGATTTTTATAATCTTTTCTCATTTTTTCGGGTAACAGCACCACGCCAGCAGCACCAGCAGCAACCACTAACTGGGCCTGTTGCAGTGCCAGTGGGGCATCGCTGGAACTTGCTGTCGCAACCGCAGTTACCTTACCAGTGGGCACTTTCCGCAAAATAGCGTCGCACGCCTGCTGGGCTTTGGAGAGATCGCGGGAGCCCACCAGCACTTTAGAACCCTGTCGTGCCAGAATCCGTGCGACCCGCTGGCCGACGGGCCCTGTCCCACCCAGTACCAGTGCGGTGGTGGTGCTGAGTTTCAGGTGCTGTTCTGCCGCCAGCACTGCCGCCACTGCGGTGGTATTGCACCCATTGGAATCCAGCATGGTCGAGACCTGCAGCCCTGCCTTCGGGATCATTGCCTGCTGAACGGCTTTCAGCACAGCTTCGCCATGGGCGACATCGGAGCCACCCAAAAAAATGGCGGTACGATGAAGATCTTTGTTCCCACGAGTGAAGATGGCACCATGCACCATCGGGACCACATGTTCTGGTCGCACACCGGAGTGGGTAAACAGAAAATCAATTCCGGAATCCACCGCTACCACGCGATCGAACACGGACGCATGGATATCGGTATCAAGGTGGATAAGAATCTTGCGTTTTTCAGACATGAGAGCACTCGTACGTGCGAGATCCATTCAGACAGGAAAAACCACCAGTCGATTACTCGAATGGGTGTTTTTGGTCTTTGCCAGCAATCACTTCGTCAACGGAAGGCAGGTTCTTCAAGGCCCGTGCGATTGCTTCTTTGGTGGCTTCGTAATTGTTCTTGTAAATTACGGCGTTATCATTGGCATCGCCAGAGATGAACACACCGCACACGATCACCCATTCTTCGGCTTTGTCTTTAGGAATCACGCCTTCGATGACGCTGTCGGTCACGGCACGTGCAACGGCGGCTTGTGCGGGGCCAAACATCTGAATGACCTGCTTGGAACCTTTCAGGGTTACTTTGGTGATGATGGCTGTGGATGGCTTGCAGGCCAGGTTCGGGGTGACCACTGCCAGCAGGTTGGTATGGCCAGCCGACTGATTGGCCAGTGCGTTGGCGAAAGCCACACCCACGGGGCCATCTTTTGGTCCAATCAACAAATCGATGTGCGACACATTGGCGAGGTCGCTGCCCTGAATGACAAGTGATTCGCCGACATACATTACCGACATGGTCAAACTCCTGTTAGAATCCTGGATGATCAGCCCACCGCGCGGGTGGTTTCCAACAAGGTTACAATTTCACCAATCGAAGAGCAATCTTTTTTCGTGAAATCACTGCGAAGAACAGTCGAGATGAGACGTGCTGACCTCGTTTTGTTGCTGTCGGCAACCTAACCCCCCAGCAACTATCCCTGAGAAGTGAAGAAACAAGACAGGATTTTGCATCGTGCTACCATAGATGCAGTGAACGGCGAATTGATGAAATAATTCTCATGAAAATTCCTTCACATCTGCTGGTGATTCGTGGGTGCATACTACCCAACACAGAATAAACGGGCAACTTCTGCAAAACTTGAGAAAAAATACAAAATTACAAAAAACTGTACAAAATTTCATTTTTCTGCAAACTTTTTCCTGACTTCCCCGTTTTATGAGCAGTGGGGGACAATTTTAGGGCAAGTACTGCCGACATGTGCGTCTTCCACCATAACGGTGAAGCCTGTTGCAGTTGCGTTTTCACCGTTCTTACTGGTATCCTGAATGATAAGGCACCATTGGGAGGAAAAAGTATGCCGGTGTTTCGTTTACTGATTGCAGGACTGCTTTTGTATGGTTGTGGTACCCAGAAACTGTTGGCACAGGGTGCCGATCCGAAGGTGCCTCCGAAGAAAGAAGAAAAGAAGGACGAGTGGCCCAGTATTATTGAAGGCAAAACTGTCGACCAGTGGATTGCCGAAATGAATGCCGGCCTACAGCGAGATCCCTCGGCACGCGAGCGTGCCTGCTTCATGATCCCACAGTTTGGCCCGAAAGCTGGGGAATCGGACAAATTAGGCCCCCAGATCATCCAGACAATGACAGTCGATCCTGATTTCAACGTGCGGATTGCCGCACTGGCCCTGGTACCCCTGTTTGGTTTCAAAACTGTCCAGCAAACCAAGACAGGCATGGGGGTCGTTGAACGCAACTTTCTGAATTCTCCATCTTCAGTGCATCTCCGTTATGAAGGGGTATCGACGCTGGCCGCGATGGGCCCCCACCCGGAAGCACGGAAACTAATGACACAACTGATCGCCAGAACCAAAGATCTGCAATCGTGGCAGGTCCGGAGGAATGCGGTTTTCGCACTCGGTCAGGTGGGTCAGGGGTGGCAGCCTTCAGAAGAAGATTTGAAAAAAGGTGCGGCACCGATTGAAGTTGATGCACGTGCCGTACAGGCGATTTTGTATTCACTTCGTGATGATGGCTGTGAACCAGTGCGTCGTCAGGCAATTAATTCTCTGTTGACCATTGGGCCGGTGCCGGTGATCTACCTGAAAGACAGTCGCGATATCCTGGGGCGTGTTTCCCAACAGGATCGCTCGATGGCGATACGCATCTGGGCTGATGTGTTTCTGATTAAATACGATCCGGATGGTGCCAAAATGGCCCCCACTCGTCTACTGGCGATTTCCAAAAACCTGGCCGTGGCGGACGATGTCGAACTGCGTGTGGAAGCCTGCTCCGCACTGGCCTATCTGGGTGAAGATGCCAAAGCCCGGCTGCAGGACTTGATTGCGGTGATGAGTGATGCCCAGGAGAAGCCCCAGGTGATTATTGCTGCCATCGGTGCCGCCACCACAATGAAGTCGTTGAAACCCACCGTGCTGCGTGGCCTGGAGCCACTGACGAAGCATTCTGATGAGAATGTGAAAAAAGCAGCCGAAGAAGCGATTAAGTATTTGAAAGAAGAGAAGGAAAAACCGGTGATGAAGAAATAGGCTTCAGGCACAAAGTGCCGTCTAGGCCTAGCCCGGTCCGTGAGGGCCGGGAAATCAATACATCATCAATTCAGGCCTGTAAGGCCATCTAAAGAATACATCAACAACTATCCCATGCCTAAGTTCGCCCTACAAATACTTGTTTTCAAGAAAAACAGCGAAATGAGACGGCCTTACAGGCCTTCAACATTGGGAGCATCTTGTACCCAGCCCTCACGGACCATTGATGTGAAGGTCTTGGACATCATTTTTTTGCTCGCTTCATCACCCTAAAGACTGAATCGTGGCAAGTTGTCTGTTTCAGTTTTTGGGGTTTTGGATTTGGAATTTTTGTAGGATCTGTACGCCCTACTTTGCTTTTTGCCCACTTCTTTTTCCACAGATTGCCCAATAATTCAGTTAGTCTTTCTAATATCCCCACTTCTTGTTTGATCCCTTGAAGCAGCATCTGCACATCGCGCGTTCGAAGCAATCGCGTTGCGGCCATCACCTCATCTCGGATATCTCGCCAGAGCATTTCGCCAGATACTTCATCTATTTTCTTTCCGTTTCCGACCGAAATATGCCATTTGATTGCTTCTGTAATGTTAAATAAAATGAGGCAAAGCGATGCTTGTATTAAACCAGCCTCTGGACTGGTACCTATCAAGTGACGCAACTGAAACACTTTTGTAATCGTCGCGTATACACGCTCAATATCCCAACGATAGCGATATATCTCTGCGATGTCGTCTGCAGGGTATCGTTTCGAATCGGTCAGGTCTGTTAGTAGTTGTATCTGCACTTTATCGCGGATAATGCTCAGTCGGCGTACTGCGATCAATTTCGTATTCTTTTGACTTGTGATCCAGCCATGTTCTTCGATAAGTTTTCGGCCATATCGGTCTTTGCCAATTCTCGCTGGTTTTTCCGGATCTTGAATAAATTGGGTAATGCTTGCAACTCGTAAAACAAAATGGCACCCGTCATCCTTGATCATTGCAATATGCTTGTAGAAACCATAGCATCGATCCGCCACAATTAATTTCTCGCCGCAATGGTCTTTCAGCTGTTGCAAAAGTGGAGCTAACAAGCGTGTTTCACTTGCTTCTCCATCCAATTCCGAAGCCATTTCCATTACCAGACCAGTACTCAGATTCACTGCAACAAGTGCTTTCCTCCAAGCAATTTTGATGCATTTTGCTTGCTTATTCTTAAAGGAAGAAGGCGCCGCATCGTATGCTTAATTACTTTGCCATCAACGGCGACAACAGTAAGTTTGCAAAGAGATTTTGGTAATTTAGAAGTCATTTTTCTTGGCAAAAGCTTTGAAATAGCCCGATAGGAATGCGAAAGGAGCCCCGCCCCAACCTCTGGCGGCATATGCGCTAATTTGTCATAAAACGCTTTGAGCGATGTAGGCAATTCACCGTTTTCAGATGCATCGATCAGACGAGCCCTGGCAGAGTGATCGGGAGAAATCAGTGAATCTCGCAACAATTGGAAAAATGAAGAGAATGTCAAAATACGAGTGTAGGTGCGTCCACGATTTGATTGATAGATCGCTTCAAGCGTATTATTTTGGAAAATGTCATCAAGCATGAGGAAAGCGGCTTCGGCTAAAGGTAGGCGTGATAAAGCCTCTGAAGCGAATGAATTTGAAGTCATCTGTCAATCCTTGACAAAACATAAAACCTTACTCTTAAAGAACTTAGCCAAATCCTCCCAGCAGTTCAAGACCTTCACACCAATGGCCCTCACGGACTGGGCTTGGCCTAGACGGCACTTCGTGCCTGAAGGAAGCAAGGAACTTGGGATTCCCAGCCCTCTTCACTGCTCACCATTTCCTCATTTATTGATTGCCAGTGAGTTGACGATTTCCGTTTGATTGGTTTACCGCTCACCCTAAGTCCGAAACATTCTGAGAGGCTTTTACGTGCCGTTGCTATTTCGACTGTTTTTTGCCGCCCGAAACAATTTCGTCAGCCATCCGTTCACCTTCATATCGATGACAAGATGAATGCGATCGGTTTTCCCACGGTTTCTGACTTGATGAGGGTCGGACAGTCGTAAGTACCAACAGTTTCCTGGCATCATCTCTACACGCGAACCATTGAGAAAGAAGTCCACTTCAGAGTTGGTTCGAATTGGTATGTGAATGCGTACCACTCCATCTTCGAAACGCAAGCCATCGTCCGTATGTTCCTTAATCACAGATCCTGCAGTGAGACGCATCAAACGTGCTGCAAATATCGTGCTTTCGAAACTGGAAAGAACTTGTTGAAAATAGAGGGTGTTTTGCAGGCAGGTGGTATCGACAAATATTTTTTGAGTGGGGTCTGCTTGAATCATGCGGGATGCATCGGTTTCACCACAAGGGGACCGTAGTGGAATTGCCTGCCAGCTACCTGAATAGTTTTCTCGATTGTAATGCTGAGTCCACTGCTGGCCAAGTTGATCAAGGTCTTCTGATAGCAGGTGGGTATCAAAAGTAAAAGGCAGTTTCAACCGATCAGGCATGATCCTCGGGTCATTTTCTGAATCCTCCACGTGCACAGCCAGGCTGCCGAACACAATAGCACACTTTGTTGGTAGCACGTACCTTGGATCCATGTAACCAATGAAATTTGCACCTCTAAACAACTTTTACCATTGCCAACTGACGCAATGTCAGTAATAACTAACGTTATGTCAGAAAATTTGCCACTGAAACGATTTGCTACCTCCGTTACTCAACCGGCTTCATTACCAAGGAAATCTGAGAAAACCAGGACTGCAATTCTTGAGGCTGCACTGGAATTTGTCTGGGATCACCCTTTCCGTGACATGACTGTTGCTTCCATTACGTCGCGGACCGGAATTAGTCGCTCAGCGTTTTACCAATACTTCAACGATCTGCACGATTTGATGGAAGTATTGTTACGTGGCTTAGGGCATGACATCCTGGAAGTTTCTGCACCATGGTTCCACGGTGAAGGCGATCCTTTGCCGCTCCTCAAAGTATCTCTTGGGGCCCTGGTCCAGGTTTGTTACGAACGAGGACCTATCGTGCGTGCAGTTTCGGACGCGGCACCATCCGACGAACGTCTTGAGAAGTCATGGTCTAATTTTCTCTCAGGATTCGATGACATTGTTGCCGCGCGAATTAAACAACATCAGGATGCTGGGCTGATACCAATGTTTGACCCACATCCAGTAGCTGTTGCACTTAACCGGATGGACGCAGCCCTTGTCATCCAGAGCTTTGGTCGCCGCCCACAGGCAGAACCCAGACCTGTCCTCGAAACGATGATACGGATCTGGAGTTCCACCCTATACCCGAATCGAACAGGGTCTGACCCTATTCAGGAGCAATGAGGACAGCTCAATAGAATCGCTGTTCAGGAAACCTGATGAATAGGTGATGCAATTCGAGGCACCTTCCCATGATGAAAGTGCCTACGAAGAAAGAGAAATAAAAACCGCTCATAAAGAACAATCATCGTCAATGCCCCATTCGTTGATCCATGATATCGCTGACCAATTAACCGATATCAAATTGTACCCTGACCAAGGATATTTTCCATGAAGTACACCCGTATTCTGATTGTGACTTTACTCGTCACTACTGCATCGATTGGCTGGCTTGCTGCTATACAACAGCAGCAAATAATGCAACCACCCAAGATGAAGATGACCACACCAGTACCGCCAGGAATCGCCACACCGGACAAGCTGGAAACTTCGATTGGCACTTTGACAGGATTTGACGGTGTGCCCGATGTCAAAACCACCCAACTGGTCTATGAAAACTTGTTTCGGCAGCGGGCGTTGAGTGCTTATCTGAACTCTATTCAGATCGCATCAATGTACGCTATGGAACAGGGCATTCGTGAGTTCGGTCCGCCGAACACCACGGTGATCCAGTTCGCCGATCAGATGGATTCCAAAGCACGCTGGCTGACCCCCAATACGGTATCGATCTACCAGGCAATTTGGGTGGAACTGGGCGATGAGCCGATGGTGCTCGAAACGCCGCCGAACGTCCTAGGAATCATCGACGATGCCTGGTTCCAGTACGTGGCTGATTTCGGCAACGCGGGCCCGGACAATGGTCAGGGCGGTAAATTCTTACTTGTCCGCGAGGACTACAAAGGAGAGCTCCCAGATGGCTATCACATCGCTCGAACACCGACGACCGGCAACTGGGTTGTTTGGAGGGGCTTCCCAGTGGAAGGCTCGACCAAGCCCGCGGTGGAGGCGACACAGAAGCTCTTCAAAGCCTACCCGCTTTCCCAAAAGAATAACCAGCCGAAGCTGACATTTATTAATGTCTCTGGTAAGTCCAACAACACCATCCACCGGATGGACTATGGTTACTGGGAAGAGCTGAATGCTCAGATCCAGGACGAAACGCTCATGGGTCTTGACCCGGACATCCGTGGTTTGCTTGCCGAGGTAGGGATCGAGAAGGGCAAGAAGTTCGATCCTACTCCAGAGCAGAAGAAAATCCTGGAGGATGTGGCCAAGATCGGTGCTGTGACCGCTCGGGCTCTCACAGCCCGCCCGAAGGATGATCTTGCATATGTGTATCCTGGCGAATTGAAGTGGACGAACCCGTTTTTTGCCAACCGCTACGATTTCATTCTCGAAGGCAGGCGACTTTACGATGGTCGCGTATACATGCACTTCTATGCAACAGGGATTACACCGGCCATGGCAGCCAGGAATGTCGGCAAGGGTTCACAATATCTGATTGCCTATCTAGATAAGGATGGCAATGCACTGGATGGCAGCAAAACGTACAAGATCCATTTGCCTCCGAACGTACCTGCAAAGGACTTCTGGTCGTTTACGCTTTATGATAATCAGACGCGATCAATGCTGCAAACCGATCAACGTTTCCCAGGCATCGACAATCTCAGCCAGAAGAACATGAAGCAAAATCGGGATGGTTCCTACGACATTTACTTTGCGCCGGAGCCACCGAAAGGTTTTGAAAATAACTGGGTCCAGACCGTACCTGGGAAGGGATGGAACACTATTTTCCGACTGTACGGTCCTCTAAAGCCTTTCTACGACAAAACGTGGAAGCTGAGTGATCCAGAATTAGTGAAGTAATTTTCCCCCAGTGGCACCCGACTTTCTCTCTCACCATTTACTCATTTATTAATCACAAGTGAGTTCACTATTTCCAGGTCGCGGGTGCTGAGACGCACCATGTTGTCTGCGGTGCCTGTGAAGGTCAACAGCACGTGCTGCCCATTTGGTGCGGCAACACAATAAAAATGTTGCGTCACCGGCTGACCATTCAACTTGCCTGTGGCCACAACGCGGTATGTCCAGCGTTTCTCTTCGTTCGGAATTTCCCCTCGTTCGGTGATTGACAGCATCTCCCAGCCGGGCAAAGATGAGATTTCCTTCACAAACTGGTCAGCTCCCAGATTTTTGCCCGCCTCCAGCTTCTTCCAATAAGTAATGCTCAGTTGGGCAATGAAATCCCCACGCTGCATCAGCCGCATGATCATGGTGTATTGGTTGGCGGCAATCATTTGCCATTCGCGGTGGTGCATCAATTCGTAACGCTGGGCAGGTTCCCGCACGAATAAGGACGCCATTGCCTGAGGCAATCGGTCCACGGCAGGAATCTTGCTGGCAATCCCTGCTGGCACGTGCGTGGCTGCCTGTGGTTTCACGACCACATTCGTTTCGCTTTCCAGATTGGCTGCGGGTGTCATCGGCCCCGCCTGGCGTACATCACGTTGCTGCCACTGGATGGCCGAAATTTGCTCTGTCGATTTGTCGTAAGTTACTGCAGCTGTGATTGTTAAGGTGGCTAACGCACCGCGTTCTATCCCCTTGGCGGTGCCGGATACTGCAATCGTTGCGGTGGTGTCCGTCTGGCTTTTGAAGGTTGCCTGCAAATCCTGTTCGGTCAGGGCATCAAACAGGCACAGCGACTGCACAACACCCGGGTCGATTTTCCAGGTATCGTTCAGTGCCACTGGTTTTTCGGGCAATAATCCAACAATCGGCAAGGTGTCATAATGCTCTGCCACCATTTCCAGATCCTGCTGGGTCAGTGGGCCTTCCAGACTGTAACAAATTAACTGTTGCAGCGTGCGGTCGACCACAATCTGCCTTCGCTTGTCCGATAACGTGCGACTATTGCTTTCCCCATCGATCGTGGCTTTCGATTCTGCAGTTTCATACCACCGGACCGCCTGCGTGGGGACTTGTTTCTCATTGAATTTTAATGAGATTTGCTCGAAGCGGTGCTGATTGTTGGCTGAAACTGCCAGCTTGACAGGTTTACCACCACGAATGATCTGAAAATAACCCTGCAGTTTGGTGGAAATTTCAACATGAACTTCTTTGCCAGCAGGATTGCGTTGAAAACGAACAGGTTCCGTCGCACCAACGGTGGCTGCAAGGAAAAGGAAAGTAATGGCTAAACGCATCATGCCTAAAGTTCCGAAAAAGTGGCAGTACTTCCGCTAATCATCGGTAAGAAGTGGCAAAATCATGAAATATTGTAAAAACAGGTAATCTGTACCCACGCAAAATGGTCGCACGAATGATGATGTTCTGGTGGTAAATACGTTTTGTGCGAAAAAGCACCAGATAGTAGAACATAAGTACTTCATGTGGTGGGCTGTTCAGAGATTTCACACCAAATATTGGTGGGTCGGCACTGGCGTTCACACCACACGAAGTAGGTAATAATTAGAGCCCCCAGACCCGCATGAGGTTCAATATACGAACGCTTTTCTGTTTTTATATTCACTTGATTATATAAATAGATTGTTATGGAAAAAGCACAGAACGATCAACGCACTTTTCCTACACCCCACGTGGTGCGGGGAGTGCTGTTTTTTCTGCTGATCTTCTGGCAAGGTGGCTTCATGTTTTACGGCCTGATCGTGGTGCCCATCGGAGCCGAAATCACGGGATCAGATTTTCAGCAAGGTCTGATTACACAACAGGTTACGCACTATTTGAACCTGTCAGGCGGAATGACGTTGCTTGTCGCGCTGCTCTATCTGGCGGTGCTGCCCATTTCCAGAAGAAAAAAGGCATGGGCCACGGCAATCTGGGCAATTTTGCTGGCCACCCTGATTGCTCAGGTGATGGTACACATCAAAATGGACCTGTTCATCGATCTGGAAAACCAAAAAATGATATCGCGGAAACAGTTTCGCCCGTGGCACGCAGGCTATCTGTGCGTCAGCACCGCACAGTGGGCAATCGCACTATTGTTTGGTGGCTGGCTTTTATATCGCCCACCAACACGTTAAGATAAAGCGTTCTTCTTTCACCACCACGGAAGCCATGGCACAGTCGATTTCCTGTCCCAGTTGTCAAACGGTGCTGGGGATCCCACCGGAAGGCATACCCAAATCCGACCTCGAATGCATGTGGTGCGGCAATATCATCGGTCAGACAGCCAGTGAAGCCCCGCAGACGCCCCAGCCCCCGCAGATTGCCAGAAAAACTGCATCCAGAACGCAGGAAATCGATTGGGACAGTCTCGAAGACGAGCCCGCACCCAAGCCAGTAGCAGAAAAGCAGCCACCACGTGTGCCGAAGAAAGCGGCACCTCCACCCAAAGAAGCCCCACCCACAGAAGAACGACCGGTGCGGCAACGCAATCGCGGCAGCACCTGGGCGGTGACAGAGGATCTGGCAGCAAAAGAAACGAAGCCGCCCCCACGTCCGGTGTTTGAAGAAGAGGACGATGAAGAAAACGCCAACCCCTACATCGTGGAAGAAATTGTCGAAAATTCGATTCCGTGCAGGAATTGTGGGAAGCGGATTCCGGACACTGACCTGCTCTGCACCCACTGTGGGTACAACCACGAAACAGGCGAAGTAATCAAACGCACCTTCCCGGTGGTGAATCGCTATTGGGATACGGGGATGTCTCGCAAGTGGCGTTGGCGCTGGTTTGGCATTGCCGTGGGGATCGATCTGTTCTTCTACGGTGCCCGCTATCTGGTGCTGTCGCTTGACCCTGTCGAATATGGCACACTGCTGTTTACGATTTTCCTGCAGGCATTTTTGCTCGGTTCCTATCCTGCGTTGCAGGTCAGGCGAGATTCCCGTGGTCGCAGTCGGATTACCAGCTACTTTTTCATCTGCCTGTACCCGGTGTGGGAAAACCGGATTCGCTGGCAGGACCACGAATCGGTTGCGATTGGGCCCTACAGCACCACAGGGATCACGGATTGGTTAATTTTTCTCATTTTTCTCTCTGCCGCACCCACCGCGTTTGCGTTGGCGGGCTGGGGAAAACTGATCTGGCTGGTATTCACGCTGGGCAGTGCCGCACTGTGGTATTTTCTGGTGATTTTTCCAGAACGCTTCGCAGTCAGTCTGACGAAAGGCCACGGTGCCAGCGAAACGTATGTTTACCGAGGTCCAAAACAGGCGAAAGCCCAGGAAATCATGCAGACGATTACCGACTGTACTGGCCTGCCACTGGAACATGCGAAAAAACGCGTCACCACGGAGTTTTAAGGGCGATTTCCGTGCGAGAAAAGCTGGATGAGAAATCGAGCTGAATGCCAATCGCCCACATGTGGTTAGTTTTCTCTGGGACCGCCGACATCTTGTCCGCTTGCTTGTGAGCCGATGGCATTGGCCGTAGTTTGCCGTCAGACGGTTGTTCATAACCAACCGTCATTCCCGCGAAGGCGGGAATCCAGAGCAGACCGATAGGATTGGCAATTCGAAACTCCTGCATTGTTAGCCGGTTTGTTTTTCTTTCGCCTTCATCGCCCGCAGCACCTGGAAGGGTGGTTTCATGTCCCTTGGGATGCAAAATTGACCGCCAAGCCGCCAGGATGCCAAGAAGTCAAGAATTGGAGTGGGTAACTGGTCATTCCAAATGCCTGAACTGATCAATCGTTCGTCATTCCCACGGGGTATTCACCATACTTTCAGGTGCGGGTAATTTCTCCGGCACCAGTCGGGCAAAAAGTGCCCCAGAACATATAGAATTACCCATTCGAAACTTGGGCGGGTGCAGTTGGATTGGGCTGGACCGCCGTGTTATGAAGGATTTGCATGGGATTTTTCTCCGGCAGGGCAACCATTACGCGATTTACGGTACTTGGTCAGCCGCCTGAACTTTTCGAAGAATCGCACCTCGCGATGCTGGCAGAAAACAGTATTGGCAGGCAGCGTCTGCTTTCCGCCGATGGCGTCGATACCGGCTGGTGTGCTGCGGGGCATATTCTGGATACACAGTTTGAATATGAGAAAAATATCATTAATGACATGCTGTTTTTCAGCATGCGGATGGATACCACCAAACTGCCTGGGGATTTGCTGCGAGCCTATTACGAAATCGATCTTGCCGCACTGATCAAGAGCAATCCGAGTGGTTTTGCCTCCACACGCCAGAAGAAAGAGGCCCGCGAATCTGCCCGCGACCGACTGGAACAGGAAGCCAAAGATGGGCGATTTACCAAACGCAAAGCGATTGAGTGCGTGTGGGAACGCCAGAGTAACGAATTGTGGTTCGGCACATCGTCCAGCACCGCAATCGATCGGCTGGGGGTGCTGTTCAAAAATACCTTTGGCTACCACCTGGAGCTGGTTTCCAGTGGTCGGCGTGCGTACCAGATTGCGGAAGCCTATCAGCAAACTCGCGCGGTGGATGATGCCTCCTTGTCGCCATTTGTGCCCAGTGTCGCACCCAAAGAGGTCAGTTGGATCGCAGATGAGGCGAACCGCGACTTTGCCGGAAACGAATTTCTGATCTGGCTGTGGTTTATGTGCCACGATGATGAGGAGACCTTCAAAGGCAGCGATGGCAGCGAAATTACGGTGATGATGACTCGTTCGCTGACCCTGGAATGCCCACGTGGGATGACAGGCAGCGAAACGTTTACGCACGAAGCCCCCACCATCCTGCCAGAGGCTCTGCGTGGGCTGCAAGGTGGGAAACTACCACGCAAAGCCGGTATTACGATCGTCAGGCACCAGATTCCGTACGAAATCAGCCTGCTGGCCGAACCGTACGTCATCAGTGCGGCCAAGATTCCTCCACCGGAAGACGATCCGGAGACCGAATTGGCCCGCGTTGCCGCACGTTCCGACCAGTTACGCCACCTGGTGGAAACATTTGATCTGTTGTACGAACAATTCTGTATTGTCCGCTTTGGTGGGGACTGGTCGAAAATGCTGGCCAAAATGCAGCAATGGCTAAAAATGGATTAATGAGGACCAAATTTCCTCATTTTCTCTCATCTTACCGGGACAATGATGGATTACTTTCTCGAAATTTTTGGCACGTTACGGCGTGCTGGACCTGGGTCTTCGGAATGCACCCAACGTGCCTATGCCATGATGACAGAATTACCCACCGCACCACATATTCTGGACATTGGTTGTGGGCCAGGGGTGCAAACAGTTGACTTGTTACGCCTATCTGGCGGGACCGTCGTAGCACTGGATTTTCTTCCCGAAATGATTGAAAGGACAAAAACTCTTGCGATCGAAGCGGGGGTTGACAGTCGGTTGACAGTGCTTGACAAGGACATGAACCTGATTGATTTCCCACCAGGGACCTTTGATGTTGTCTGGTCTGAAGCTGCCATTTACAACATGGGGTTTGAAAACGGTTTAAGGAAAATCTTCAATATTGTCCGACCTGGTGGATATGTTGCTGTCAGTGAAGTTGTCTGGCTGAAGAATAACCCACCGGCACCACTTCGGGAATATTGGCAGCAATACCCGGAGATTGATACCGTAGCTAACAAGCTGACGGTCATTGAACGATTAGGTTATCAGCCTGTGGGGTCATTTCTATTGCCAGTCAGCGCCTGGACTGAGAATTACTATACTCCAATGGAACAACGAATCGCTGAAAAATCATTGGAATGGAAGGGAATACCCGAAGCAATGGCGGTTCTGGATGAAGCAACACAAGAGATCGCAATTTTTCGGCAATATTCGGATTACTTTGGCTATGCATTTTTTGTGATGCGTGCCCCCGAAAGAAAATAAGGCAAAAACTCACCTTTTTTCGAATATCAAGGTAGTTCAATCTGGTTTGCCCGAAATTTGGCGATTTATTCGTTGCTGACCGTGGGGACCAGGGTCAGGAAATAGCGGCCTTTCCAGTGGTAATCGGCAATGCGGACATATCCCGAATCTTTCGCCAGTTCCAGGATTCGACTGCGCTTGGCAGGTGCGTCCGCATTATTGGGAAACACCAGCTTGATCTTTGCTTTTTCCGCAAACCAAGCCGGCAGTGCTGCCTCGGCCTGAGCAGTTGTCTCAACCTCAAGATACTTAACATTAAGATATCTGTAAAACTGCTGGTGCATGGGCAGGTCGGTCACCAGTTTCGGCAATTGAATCGGGGTGCGGGATCCCACGAAAATTGCCCGATAATTTTTCGCTTCCGGTGGGGTTTCCCATTCCAGATTAAAGTCGATGTGGTTCGGCTGATCGATGGCGATGTAGCTGTAACCAAAGTTCTTCCGAAGTTGATCCATCACCCAGGCACGGGCGGGCCGACAACCCAGCCCACTGGAAGCCTGGTTGGGATTATCTTTGTTTTCACCCACAATCTCTACCACATTATCGTGGGCGGTGCAGAGGCACGTTTCCATCATGATCATGTCGCCCACTTTCGCCAATTGTTCAATGGCGTACTGGGGCTTTTCCAGGTGGTAGAGGGTGCCGTAGCAGTAAATGGCATCAAACTTGCCCAACTGTTCAATATTCGGGCAGTCGTTCAAATCCAGGATTGCCGTTTTCCGGTGGGGGTGGCGTGCCACTGCGTCTTCCAGATTGTCCGCACGTGCGTCCGTCAGCAGGACATTTCCGCCCAGATCTTCCAGCAGACAGGTGTGGTGACCTGGTCCACCACCAACTTCCAGCACTGTTTTGCCCCGCAGATCGAGCTTCAGGCTGGCCAGATGCTCCAGACGGGCCTCGTTAATTGCAATCGCATCAGAAGAGAAAAAGACACCAATATCCAGACCATCGGAGGAATTCATCGATTTGGCAATGACCAGATTGTCTGTGGCTGAATCGACGTAAGTCTTTTGCAGATAATTGTTTATCTGTGAAGCAACCTGCTCGGAGTTCTTCGCCGGTACTGCCACGTAGGCTTCAGACCCGCTTTGATAGCCAGGCACGGGCACCCAGGTAAAGGTGGTGGGGTCAAACCGCAGGAAACGGTAACCCAGTTCGGCCAGAAAGCCAAATAACTGATCGGTGGTGACACCCATTTTCCCAAGGTGCTGGGCGGTTGCTTCAAACAGAATGACTGGGTGATCCCTTTCCAGGACGGCTCGACCACCCTGGAAAGCACTCAGTTCTGCACCCTCGACATCGATTTTAATGAAATCGACTTTCCCTACCCCGGCCGTGGGAAGCAGGTCATCCAGTCGCTTCAGTGGCACCACCTGCAGACCGTCGGAGTGGGTGGTGACATATGAAAAGGAGCCCGCCAGGGTATTGTGGCCAGAGTGATTTTCCTGGCTGATCAGCAGAGTCGCCTCACCTTCCTGATTGCTGAGTGCCACTGCGAACGGAGAGACTTGTGAAAATTGATTTTTTTGAATGTTTTCGGTCAACCGCTGAAATTCCCGTTCTGAAGGCTCAATAGCCACCACCTTGCCAGTGGCTCCCACCAGACTGGCAGCACGGGTAGTGTAAATCCCCTGATTCGCACCAATGTCGACGACCATCATCCCTGTACTGACCAGCGATTCAAGCACCGCCAGTTCGACTGGTTCGTAGTTGCCGGAGACAAATAACGCCCTGCTTGTCTCGTTGCCGGGGGCAATTTTAATCTGCACTCCCTCACGCCAGGTGACCCACGTTGCCTGCTGCAGATGATCGAAGATTCGGTGGCGACGATATTGCTCTAACCGTGGGGGTGATTCTGTGCCATAAAAACGATTCCAGAAACGGGCTTCATCTCGACTGAGCTGTGTTTGCTGAAGATCAAACGCGTTGCCTGTGTTCAAATCCAGCGAAAATGGCTCCAGTTTCATCTGTGTCAGGCGGATGTGAGATTCCCCACTGGAAGACACGTTGCGAACCAAAATCGATTTTGCATCGGCTGGTTTGTGAAACAGGACGCGAGGATTGCGAACACCGTGGGGGATCATCGCCATCGAATCGATTTCATTGTCTGCCCGGATCAGACAAAACGCGATTTCCCCATGCAGGATTTCCCCTTCCACAGACAACATCACAGTAGTGGAAGTGGTTGTCAGGTCAAAATCGGCTTCAAGACCGTAATCCCAGATGTTTGGAGAGGTGATCAGCACCGCACCAGTATCGTCCCAGCGACTGCTGCCATGGAGTCGAAAGTCTCGCAATTGTGCCAGCTTCAATTGTGGCACGATTGGCGGTGGCGTTGGGTCAGATTGTTGGGATACTGGTTGATAACGAATCAGCTTTTTGATCACTTTCTTGACAAACTTCAGCATGGATCAACTCAGTAGAAGTGGTTGCTTATATTAGGATTGAGTTATGGAATAGCGAGGAACAGTCCAGCGACGACACCTGCCTGTGCCAGCCCACCATACCAACTGAAATCAGGTGGGTAGATCGTGTAAGGCACTGGATCCCCAGGGAGATACCATCCTGCGTTGGTGTCAAAGCAGCGGCACGCTTCCCGTGCGGCATTGTGGGGCAGGAACAACACTTCCTTGTAGAAATGCAACGTCGAAACGATCGGCTGCAGACCGCCCAGTTCCCAGCCGTAGCGTTCTGAATTGACTTCTTCAAAGAACAGCGGACGGTACACCACATATGCAGGCTCCACCACCATCATATTCGGTGGAAAGGCTCGGGTCTTAAACGGTTCGGTACTGGGTGGGTCCAGTTTATCGAGGCGAATACCCAGCCGTTTCGAATCTGCCACTTGTTTCAGACGAACCCGCAATTCATCTTCATTTTCGAGATCGCGGAAAATCCGATCGCTTGAAGGCAGGTCCAGCACCGCCACGTCCAGTTTCAAACCGGGAGGCAATTGTGTTGCAGGATCAACCGGATCCAACAGATCTTTGGGCTGCGGTTGCGGCGGAACCGGTGGCTCTACATTTTTCGGTGGTGCGGGTGGTTCCACATCTTTGGGTGACTGCAGAGCAGAGGTTGATGGGATCGGTAAATCCGCCGGTGCCGTGATGGTGGGTGCCACTGGTGCACTGCCCAACGGGACATAATTGGAACGAATGACCCCAGGCATGGTTTGTGCTGTGGCCAGCGGGCTGCAAAGCCCTCCAGCCAGCACCACCAAGCTATAAGTTATCCGATTTGGTGCCTTCCTCCCGCGTACTGTAGTTGGGAGCTTCTTGAGTAATGAGAATATCATGAGGGTGACTCTCCTGCACCGAAGCCGCACTTACCTGAATAAATCGGGCTTTTGTGCGTAATTCCATTAAATTCTGTGTGCCGCAATACCCCATGCCAGCACGCAATCCACCGATCAACTGAAACAGGAATGGTGCCAGTGGGCCTTTGTAGGGCACCCGACCTTCCACCCCTTCGGGTACCAGTTTGCCATTATTCACCGCATCTTTGCCCTGCTGGTAACGATCGCCGGAGCCGGCCATCATTGCACCCAGCGAGCCCATGCCGCGGTAGGCTTTAAATGTTCTTCCTTTGTAGATGATGGTTTGCCCTGGGCTTTCTGCCAGCCCCGCAAACAGTCCGCCAATCATCACACAATGGGCACCAACAGCCAATGCTTTGGTAATGTCGCCCGAATAGCGGATGCCACCATCCGCAATCAGTGGGATGGCAGGATCGCCCACCCCTTTTGCTGCTTCCGAAATCGCCGAAAGCTGGGGGACACCCACGCCAGACACAATCCGT
This sequence comes from Zavarzinella sp., assembly GCA_041399155.1. Taxonomy (NCBI): domain Bacteria; kingdom Pseudomonadati; phylum Planctomycetota; class Planctomycetia; order Gemmatales; family Gemmataceae; genus Zavarzinella; species Zavarzinella sp. The sequence continues at coordinate 148,058 of JAWKTI010000007.1, read as the reverse complement.
GTGGTACAGATCGAACCAGGCCCGATCCCCACCTTCACTGCATCGGCACCAGCCTCAACCAGGGCACGGGCTCCTTCCTGGGTGGCAATGTTGCCAGCAATAATTTCAATCGCGAACTGTCTTTTCAGTTCCCGCACTGTTTCGATCACATTTTTCGAGTGACCGTGGGCAGAATCGACCACCAGCAGATCCACACCCGCTTCAATCAGCGATGCTGCCCGCTCGAAATCGTGTACACCAATCGCGGCACCCACTCGGAGCCGACCACGACTATCTTTACAGCCGTTGGGAAAATTCAGGATCTTATCGATGTCTTTGATCGTAATTAATCCCTTCAGTCGATATAGATCGTCTACCAGGAGAAGTTTCTCCACTTTATTTTCGGTCAGGATCCGCTCGGCCTCTTCCAGGGTGGTGTTCTCTTTTGCAGTAACCAGCCCGTCTTTGGTCATCACATCGGCAATTGTCTGGTCCGAATCGCTTAAAAATCGCAGATCGCGGCGGGTCAGAATGCCTTTCAAAAAGCCATCCACCGTAATCGGCACCCCACTGATGTGGTGCTGCTCCATAATCCGCTTGGCATTTGCCACCGATTCGTCCGGTGGGAGGGTCACGGGATCGCTGATCACCCCGTTTTCAGAACGCTTTACCTTATCTACTTCCCGAGTCTGGGCAGAAATCGACAAATTTTTGTGAATAATCCCCAGCCCACCTTCCTGTGCCAGTGCGATGGCCAGTTCGCTTTCGGTCACAGTATCCATGGGTGAAGAGATAATGGGGATGTTCAGTTTGATGTTTCGGGTCAGTTGAGTTCGCACATCGGCATCCCGTGGGACAACCTCCGAATAACCCGGTTCTAACAAGACATCGTCAAATGTGATTCCCTGATAGGCAATACGTTCCAGCATCCCCGCCTGCTCCTCTGCTCTGTTGGTAAGGCATTATACAGGGGAAATGCGTTTATGCGATATCGCCCCACGTGGGAAAGGGATGCAGTCGACACCGAAGCCCGATGCTGAATAGGCTACATGTCAATTAATTATACGTCAGGAAATCGCCACAATATCGCCAACAGATATCTTGCATATCAACTAATTACAGATCAACGAATTGAGTCGCTGCACGCACGCGTGGGGATTGAAAACACCTGTGAGATACTCGATTCGCCCACCGGTGCAGGTAATTCGGATCGTGCCCGTGCCCGCAATTTGGTACCAGCGTGGGCTGGTAATGCAAATTTCGCTGATCGTTTTGAGTGGCAATTTTGGCACCGGACGATGAAAATAGCCTCGATCTATGAACAAATACTCAGGGGTCAGGCGGTAGACATAGTAAATGCTGCGGTAAAGCCAGAGGGCAGCACACCCGCTGAGCAGCACAATATCGACATTGATGCAAATCCAGGCGACATTGGCGTGGTTGAAGCCCCACCGTTCGAAAAGCCATGGGACCAGATAGAAAATGACCGGTGCCAGCACCGCACAGAGCAGTGCGAGTGGCCACAATGCCCACCCACTGTAACCACCCCAATAAAGGTCCTTGAGCGAAGGATCGGGGTATTTTTGCTGCGTTGCTGCGGCCATAGACAGTTCATTAATAACGATGTGGGCAAAAAATGCCCCACCGTATACAGGGTAGGAAGATTGCGGGCGATTAGGAGATTCTCGCACCACCTACCAACAAAGTTACAATTTCATATTACCGTTTTGAAAAAAATGGCTGGATTTATTCCTTTTTTTGATTTCCAGACTGTCCAGATTATGAACTTGTCCCATTGTGAACTGTACAATTATTGTACATTTGCACGAACGACTGTTCGATTCTGCAATTTTTTTCTACCAACCTCATGTAGACACGTTCAGATTCTTCTGGTAATATGGGTTAGGACGGAAGGCAGGGGGAGATTTTTTGTGAATTCTGCCAATAAATAATTTTTTGGCACAGCGCTTGCTACTTAAAAATTATGTTCTATTAGTTTGGTGCGTTTACTTCATGAGTGTTACTTCCAAGGAGGGTTGGTCATGTTGGTATTATCTCGCAGAGTTGGTGAAGAAATTGTCATCGACAACAACATCCGCATCACCATTGTGTCTGTAAAAGGGGATCGTGTTCGTATCGGGGTGGCAGCACCCAAGAATGTAGCGGTGGATCGTGCAGAAGTGCACGAACGCCGAGTTCAGTTTGATGTCGTTGTTCCTGTGCATGCTTCTGCAGACGAAGAAGTGCTGCTGGGTGAAAGCACCGAACCGAACCCCACATCAGATACGTTGCGACACTAAAATCCCCCAGCTTGCCCAAAATCTCCAGATTTTGCTGGAATCTCTTTTTCACTCCAACTATCAAAACGGTGTACTACAGTTAATTAACTGTGGTCTTCCGTATATAGTGGAGGTTGAAGAGATGGAGCTGGAATTAAAATACTGTTCGATGTGAAACTACGAGCCACAAGCTGTCAGTTTGGCAGCAAAGGTGCTTGCAAAGTACAAACAACGAATCCGATCGCTGAAACTGATCCCCGCCAGCGGGGGTTGTTTTGAATTAACGATCAATGGCAATTTAATCTATTCCAAAATTGCCACGGGTAAGTTCCCCAACGAAGAACAACTGGTAGAGCAGATCGGCACCACGAAATAATACGTGCGTGCAAACGCCGTAGTATTTTGGAATTCCCTGTCACAGTTTCATTGTCGGGTGCATTTTTCATATTTTCATCGTGCAACTCTTGCACTTGCAGTGAATTGTTTTCAACACTGTGGGTGTCAAATCGACCAGTCCAGGGTGAACGAAGTGAACCTTTGGTAAACACTCCAGCTCATTTTTTTTGCCCTGTGGGGGCACATTTACTCAATGGGACCAAAACCCCATCAGGGTTGGATTTTCCTGGAATTCGTTAGCCCGGGGTTCCGCTTTACGTCCCCCTAAATTGAGAGAACTGGCACTTACTGTGCGACAACATTTGATGGAGCTCTTCAATGGAAGCCCGGACTTTACTGATTGGATTCGATGAAGCTGATTCGGCAGAACTTGCTTCCCACCTTTGCACAGAGTGCATTGCCAGTGAAATGCTTCCCAAAATCGTTGTGCAGGGAGAGCAACTTTAAGTTGAATCACCTCCATATAGTGAACGATATCTGCCCGTTTCGTACGTCATTTTTCATGGCATATTCGAGCATGACCTGGATTTCCTGGCAGGACTTGCATTGTGGGGTGGACCTTGTTTTCCGAATCCCACAGCGATGATGGACTGCAGACTCCGCTTGCCATGTTTGGTGAAAGCACTTCAGCACACCCGTTTTGCCAATGAACGTCGAGGATTTGCCACAAACAAAGCCCAGTATCAGGCGACATCGGAAAGTGTTGCTAAGTGGGGCAACTGGCATTGTGGCGAAAACAAAGAACGGTTTCATGGCACCTGGACTGCCGCAGAAGCAACATTATTTGAACCGTTTATCAATGGCGAAGCAGTTCGGATTGTCAACTTGAAAGAACCGCGACAGATCCGCCTGGCAGGCACCAGTTGGCTGAAATCTGTTCACGGGGCAGGTGCAGCGCTGATGCCCACCGATTCCGAGTTGGTTGCTGACACACAGGCAATCCAGCGTGGTTTGGGGTTAGATATCATCGCCAACGATTATATGCTGTCGCCAAGTGGGCCATTTTTGCTGGAAGTAAACCATATCCCCAGCGTGAAATGCTTTCCAGAATTATGGCAGGAATATCTGGAATTAGTCACCCACTGGTGTTCCGCGACACATTCATTGAGCAGTTGACTGAATTGTGTTTCAGAACCCCTGGCCGTGATGGACCAGACTAATCCTAGTCGGCTCGACGTAGCAGGAGGCCGTAGACGGTCCGTGAGGTAGGGGATTATTCAAACATCCACACTGGCTTTATACCCGGAATATTCAGTGGGGGATGGATTGAAGCATACAGCTCATCGACATCCTTCCAATATTTGCGGAGGGTGTCTGCCTGTTCTGCCGGCATTTGTTGCAGGTAGCGTTCATCCCGCAGTGGTTCCAGATCGCGGTGCAGGCGAATGATCCCCAACCGCGTTGAATAATCCGATTTACCACGTGAAGAAAGGGCTTGATTCATCCGATCCAGTAAACCAGTGGCTGGTTTGGTCTGTTGGCGAATCTCCTTGAGTTCATCCTGCAGGCACTGGATCGCAAATCGCAGGTAACGTTCGCGGTCGGCATCTTTGGTTCGAAACGCTTCCCGCCCAGCACCCGACCAGGCCAGGGTGGCAGAGCGGGCTGCCATTACCCGCGTCCCACACTGAACGTTGAGGACATAACTTCCTATTCTGCCCGCGCTGGTGGAAACTGCCAGTTCGTAGAACTGCGTTGCAGTTGAATAAAACTGTCTGGCATACAAAAATTCTGCAGCATTCATCGCTTCAAGCCGATTTCTCAGTGTGGCGGTACTGGAATCCACCACCCCCGGAAGTCGATCACCAAGTGCATCTGAAAAGCCTTGATACATTTTCAGGTGATTGGTGAAGGCGGTTAACTGTATTTGAATCATACTGCCTGCGATTTGAGAGAGATTCACCCGATTATCATTCACTATTGTTCTGCCGCGGATAATGGCTTCTTTTGCCTCCTGAAAATTGCCTTTTGATGTGGCTACGAATGCGGACATGAGCATTGTCTGATAATCTTTCGTTAGTGAATCTGATTGTTTCAGCAAATGTTGGGCCCGATCCAGATCACCAGTCAGGTAGTGAAGCATGGCACGTACTGGTACCAGTTGCATCGCCAGTTCCATGTCGCTGGAAGTGATTGAATCGATCAGTGGCTTGGCATCGATCAGCCTTCCCTGTACTAGCAGACAAACACTCAGGATTAATCGCATTTCTGGCTGATTCGGGTTCAGTGTCAGATATTCCAGAGCAAGCTTTTGCGTTTCGGAATATTTGTTCTGATAAAGTAAACCAGCACATAAATAAAAGTTCACTTCCGGAATATGCGAGAATTGCTTTTTCAGTGCTTGACACACGCTAACCCCTTCGGTGATTTCGCCCAGCATGTAGTGGATCTGAATTTTGGCATAGCCCAGATTGATGACATTTGGCTCTAACTGAATTGCACGATCGATGTGCTGCATCGCTTCTCGAAGATTCATGCGACGCACTGCTGCCATTGTCAGAATATAGTGGGGGATCCAGTGTTCCCGATCAAACTTGCCCGCCTGTTTTGCAAGCAGATCCAACTGTTCGGGATAATTTTCCTGACTGGAAATATATGCCAGCATGAACAACGCACCCAGACTATCAGGCCGAACTGCTTGAGCCGTATGCAGGTGGGCAATCGCCAGATTCTGCTGGCGGCGGTCGTGGCCGAAATCACCGTTTAACATGCTGATGGCGCGTTTGGCAGCAAGCATATTGAACCAGAAATCGTGGGGGTGCGAAGTAATGCCTTCTTTCAACAACTCTCCTACTATTGGATCGCTGATCGGTAAGGTGGAAGCCAACTGGGCAATTTGCGGCTGGGTAAGACGACTGAGTGGCTGCGATTGTACCAATTGTCTCAGTGCTGGCAGGTCATTGCTACTGGCGAGGTCGCGGATCTTGTCGCCCCACTGTGGGTCGGGGCTGGCTTTTTTGGCCAGCGCATAAAGTTGCTGTTTTTCCCTGGTATCGCGGCAGGCGCTGGCCCAGTCATCCAAAGCATTCGTCAGCGCCATGCAGATCGGGGATGCTGCCAACTGTTCGGCACTCTGGTCATTCAATGGGAAGTGACCAAGCTTTGTGAAAAGTTTCTCATATTCCAGCAGCACTGATGTTTCCGGCAACTTAGGATCCAGTTTCAATACCCCACGTCGCTGGCGGTTATCATCCAGTGCCTGTGCTACTTGAAAGTGCTGTTCCGCTTGTGAAAATTTTGCCTGCAGTGCTGGTGGGGCATCACTACCCAGAGCACCACGCACCCGCTCCAGACTGGTTTTGGCGGCAGCAAAGTCCCCCTGATTCAGTGCTGCGTACATCTCATCAAATGCACGCATTGCAATGCTTTCCTGCGAATCCAACCGCCGTTGTTCGGTCAGTTCCTGCCGGACAAGATCGGCTTCTTTGTTCGCCAGATCTGCCTGATTGATGGCAAGTGCTGCCCGTAAATCAGCGGCATTTCTTTCCTGTAATCGAAGATCCGCCTGCGATATACTGTACAGTGTGGCTACCAGCCCAATTACCACCAGAATCAGCAGGCTGAAAATCGTGCCCACCGCAACAGTATTGCGTCTGCCCCAGCGCCAGAGCCGACGCTGAAAACCTGGCAGCCGGGCGGTGATTTTCCCATCCTGCCAGTGCTGCAGATCGTGAATCAGCTCATTCGCAGTGCGGTACCGATGCCGGGGATTCACTTCGAGGCATTTCAGGCAGATTGCTTCGATATTTTTCGGAATCTTCGACATCGGCTGGATTTCGCCTGGCCGGGTGGGCAGGTCATTTTTCATCCGTTGCAGCATGACTGGTGGGCTGGCTTCGGGAAACGGCCGACTTGCGGTCAATAATTCGTAAAAAACTACCCCCAACGAGTATAAATCGGACTGCACCGTGGCGTGCTGTGGGTTTTCCAGCACTTCGGGTGCCATGTATTGGGGGGTACCACGCAGATCGCCCATGCGGGTGTGGGTGGTGCTGTTGGCGGCCTTCGCCAGCCCCAGATCTGTCAGCGCCAGTTGAATCCGATCAACATTCAATTCGCCATCTTCATTCAGTGGGCTGTTCAGTAACAGAAAATTGGCCGGTTTCACATCGCGATGGATAATTTGCGGCGTGGCATGGTGGATGGTGTGCAGTGCCTCTGCCATTTGCATCATCAATGGGACAATCGCCTGTGGATTCTGCACCAGTTCCCCACCGTGGGCCTGCATGAACTCTGCCAGCGTGCCGTGGGGAGTGTACGCCATCACGATACAGGGAACCGGCATCAGCCGGATGTCATAAACTTCGATCAGCCGCCGATGATCGGCCATTTCACTGCGGGAAATGTGATGAATGGTGGTGGCTTCCTTCACAAACAACCGCATCAACTCCTGATCGTGAAGATTGATCGGGATTTTGATAGCTACCGTGCGTTGATTGCGGTCAATCGCTTTCACCACCCGTGCCATCCCGCCCCGCCCCACTTCCTTTTCAATTTCATACCCCTCGATCCGTGGGAAGGCCATCGCCTGAATACGCTCTGCCAGGTCCGGTGGGAGCGAAACTTGTTCCGTACTGACGGAGGCGCTGCCACCTTCCAGCTCGTCCAGCAGGTGGTTGCACTCTTCGCAGGTCTGCAAATGCAGGCCGATTTCCGAACTTTGGGTTTCTGGCAGCAAATCTCGCAGATAGCACTGCAATTCTGCTTTACTTGGATGGGTCACCATTTTTTTTCACCAGTTCCCGCAGGATTGTTTCCGACTGATTCCATTCCGCATCTGTTTCTGAAGGCAATTGCATCAATTTGAACAGCGACTTCGCCACACGGTTCGCTGCTTTGAGCGCATAACCACGAGTTTCAATCTTAAATTGAGCATCCAGTAACTTGCCCATGCCATGCTCGGGGTCGCGGGAGTACGCCGCCAGGAAAATCTCCCACGATTGCCCTTGTTCCTTCAGGGTAGCCTGGCTGGCTTTGTAGCGCAACACGGCCAGTTTGTACAAATCGCTCAATTCCGCAAAGTGTTCCAGCACAAAGATTTTCTGCTCTTCCACCTCGGCTTCCTGGATACTCTGCTCCAGACGCATGGTGCTTTCATCGTTCGCAAGCACGTGGGCCAGTTCCCGCAGTTTGGCCCGCTCCCTATTTTCTTTCCGCAGGTAACTGTTGCAGACAAATTTCACCGCACCGTGGATAAAACCAGCGCAGGTGCCATTGATTGCCTCCACCCGCTTCCGTTCTGGATCAGTAATGATTTTGTGCAGGTGCTGGAAGACATCCAGCGTCACCATATCGGCTAATTCGTCACTGCGGAGGATCCTTTTCGCCCAATTGTAAATCCGTTCGCTGTAGTGCTGATGAAATCGAGTCCAGATCTGGTTATTGTCGGGTTGTTCGTACATTCGTTGCCACAGGGTGCGGCTGTGGATTATGGAACTATTCATTGCAGGTGGTTCCTTACTGTGATGACACTGGCATCATCATAATGCGGTTGGGCAGCTCGCGCGGACACCTTATTTTTTCCTCATCAAATCTTCACTTTCTCATTTTTGGGAATTTTGCTCCATTTTTGCATTCGGACCCACCACTTTGTGGCTGGGATTGAACCCATTTGGCACCAGCGTCGTCTATCAGGTGGGCACATTTTTGTCGCACCATTTCGAACATTTGGTGAGTTGCTTCGATGGCAACCCACCCAGTTTTTTGTATGATTAAATGAATGTTTGATGATGGGTGGTCTTTGTTACTGCCCACCCGCGACGAAAGTGCCAAAGTAAATATCATAAGCGTTTGCTGGATTCACTTCCAGACCATGGGCCGACACGCGGGGTGTCGGTCGAGCGCTTTATTGTCCTTACCAGGAGCCGGCAGGCCATCTTCCGGCCGTCTTTTCATGCTTGAGAAAGTCAGAAACATCGGGATTATTGCTCACGTAGACGCAGGGAAAACCACGACCACTGAGCGGATTCTTTACTACAGTGGTACCAAACACAAAGTGGGTGACGTGGACGATGGTGATACCACCACCGACTTCGACCCACTCGAACGGCAAAAAGGGATCACCATCAACAGTGCTGCCGTTTCCATCGACTGGGGCGACACCACCATCAATATTATTGATACCCCCGGCCACGTGGACTTCACCGCTGAAGTGGAACGCTCGCTGCGTGTCCTCGACGGTGCGGTGGGTGTGTTCTGCGCGGTGGGTGGCGTGGAAGTGCAATCGGAAACCGTCTGGTTCCAATCGAACAAGTACGGCGTCCCACGGATTGCCTACGTGAACAAAATGGACCGCCTTGGTGCAGATTTCAAGGATTGTGTTGGCCAGATGGTCGAAAAATTGAAGGTAACTCCTGCAATTTGTGCGATCCCCTGGGGTGCTTCGAACGACTTCAAAGGCGTGATCGACCTGATTGACTTCAAATTCATCCTGCGGGACAAAACCGACAAGACGAACCAGAAGTACGAACTGGTAGACATTCCGGAAGAAATGCTGGATCAGGCGACTGCTGCCCGTGAAGCACTGCTGGAAGCAGCTTCGCTGGCCGACGATGAACTGATGGGAATGCTCCTGGAAGGTCAGGAAATTCCGAAAGCCAAGCTGATCTCTGCTTTACGGAAAGGCACCCTGGAAGGGAAATTTACCCCCATCTACTGTGGTTCTTCCAAGAACTTCCATGGGGTGCAGACTTTGCTGGATGCGGTGGTAAGCTTTTTACCCAGCCCACTGGACCGTGGGACGATTGAAAGCGTTAACACCAAGACCAACGAAAAGACGATCTTGAAGCCTGATCCCAGTGAAAAATTCGCTGGTTTGGCATTCAAAACTGTGGCAGAACCTTCTGGCGACCTGGTGTACGTGCGGGTTTACTCTGGCACACTGCGTCAGGGCGATGCTGTGCTGAACACCACGGTTCGGAAAACGGAACGGATTGCTCGTCTGTATCGGATGATGGGTAACACTCGTCAGGAACTGGCAGAAGCGTATCCTGGTACCATTGTGGCAGTGCTGGGCTTGAAAGAGACCTACACTGGTCACACACTGTGCGATGAGAAGAATCCGGTTGCTCTGGAATCGATTACCTTCCCGAAACCGGTGATTTCGGTGGCAATCTATCCCGATAAGAGCACCGATTCGGACAAACTGGGTCAGGCAATCAACCGTCTGACACGGGATGACCCGACGCTGCGGTTCCACACGGATGAAGAGACCAAGGACCTGATCCTTTCGGGGATGGGTGAATTGCACCTGGAAGTTTCTGTAGATAAGCTGCACCGCTTCCCTGGGGTAAAAGTAACCACAGGTAAGCCACGGGTGGCCTATCGCCAGACTCTGGCCAAGCCAATTGAATACCAGACCCGCTACATTAAGCAGACGGGTGGTAGTGGTAAGTTCGCTGTGATTCACATGCGCTACAAGCCATTAACTGGCGATGAAATTGTTGCCTGGCAGAAGAGAGCTGTGGAAGAAGGCGATAAGCCAGATCCCAACAACATCTACTTCGAAGAAACGATCTTCGGTGGGGTGGTTCCAAAAGAATTCATTCCATCTGTAGAAAAAGGCTACCGCGAAACCACACGGAAAGGACAGAAATATCCGTTCCAGTTTGTGGATTTGTCGGCAGAACTGTTCGACGGCAAGACCCACCCGGTGGACTCATCGCAGGATGCGTTCTACCTGGCTGCCAAAGAAAGTTTCCGTGAAGTACAGGAAATTGCCGGTATTAAGCTGCTGGAACCGATTATGACCGTCGTGGTGGTCAGCCCGGAAACCCACCAGGGGGCCATTACGGGCGACATCAGCCGACGTCGTGGGATTATTGAAGAAATCTCCAGCGACAAAGGCCGCGGGATGATCCGTGCCAAGGTGCCACTGGCCAGCGTCTTTGGTTATACCAGCGACCTGCGTGGTGCCACCGGTGGTACAGCCAGCTTCTCGATGGAATTCAGCCACTACGCTGAAGTACCGATTGAACTGGCGGACATTCCGAAGACGGACAAAAAATAACCGCACCATCGGTTATTCATATTTGATGACAACATAGAAATGCTGCTGATCTCTCTGTTTCAGATTGATCAGCAGTATTTTTTTCGTTCAGATTTGCGAATTCGCGGTGCATTTCACGAAGATTCCTTTAATTTCAGTGCTTTCAGCCTCCTTTTCCGTGGGGCAATTAGTTGATATGTCAGGTAATCGCCAAAGTTTCTTTTGCATTGTCGGTTCGTCAGGTTTATATTGTGAACATTACCCACCTGAGATGGTATCTGACGAGGTTGCGAATGATCCCTGTATCGATTCTGTCCTGTTTCTTTTTTGTGGCTGATGGCGATTTTCAGCCCGATCAGAGCATGTTGCCGGCAAAGCCGCCCGCCAATGCCATTGTTTTGCTGGATACCAAGGGCAATCATTCTTTCCTCAGCATGAGTGGGGAAAAAATCAACTGGCCGGTCCAGGATGGCACGCTGGTATCCACGCAGGCAAAAGGGAACAAGAACCATATCGTCTCCAAGCTGCATTTTCGCGACGCCGACATCCATGTGGAGTTTATGCTGCCAGAAAAAGGCCCCGGGAACAGTGGTGTCTATGTGCATGGAAACTACGAAGTGCAGATTTTCAACTCGTTCGGGAAAGAAAAGGTAACCCAGGACGATGCCGGTGCTGTTTATGGCTTCTCCCCACCTTCTGTGAATGCGTGCCGCAAACCAGGCGAGTGGCAGGTGTTTGATATTCGCTACCGGGCCCCACGGCGGGATGAAAATGAAAAGATTATCGAAAAAGGAACCATGACTGTCTGGTACAACGGCAAGAAGGTGCAGGAAAATGCCAGCTTTGCGGAGCCGAAGTCGACTTTTCACCCATTTCGCTATGGCACAACGCCTTATCTGCAGACAATTTGGGCTCAGCAAAAGAAAACCATGACCGGGCCAGTCTTTCTTCAGGACCACAACAATCCGGTCAAATTCCGCAACGTCTGGGTGGTGCCCACAGATGATAAGTCTTTCATTTATGAGCCAGCGAAAAAGTAATTTGATTAAGGCTTATTCATGAATTGAATGTTACTGCACAATTTCTTCTCTTAAGCGCATCTCCACTGTTTCTGTGGGCGTCAATGGAGAGAACGGTTCGAATTCTCTCGCTTTCCGATACGCATCACGTGCAGGCATTGGTTGTTCCAGCATTTCGTAAATCAAATAGGTGTACCACCAGGCACGTGCACGATATGGGTGGGTGCCTTCAGAAACGCCTTTTAATGCCGTAAGTGCTTTGAACAGAAGAGCTTCCGCTTCTTCGTTCTCCGAATCGACCTGCCTCAATCGCTGGGAGATGCAATAAAACCCCAGCCCACGGTGAAACTCTTCGGCGTGGGACTGTTCCAGCGAAATTGCCAGTTCCATCGCACTGGTGTGCAGAGCAATCCGGTCGGCCAGGGTATCTTCTTTCGACTGTAGATCAGCGAGGAGAAATTCGTAATGGCGAAACGTCTGCTGGTCGTTATTGGTTCGTAAGTAACAGCCAATTAAGAGTTTACGAAACTGTATCTGGTCTGGCTTCAATTGCAGATACTCTTCCAAGTGGGTGATTGCCGCCTGATCGTTACCAGTAGAAATGGCATCGATAGCGGCATCCAGCGAGCGTACAGAACTGGATTCCGCGGCCATTTCCGTTTCTTCTTCGTTCTGAAAGCGAATTTCCCGCAGATGCATTGGCGTTAGTGCATGACATCCAGCAAGCAACACCGCACCGATGATTCCAAAACTGGTGAAAAATCGCATGACAAGACCCCACGTTCCTGCGGGCGGCAGGCAACCTGGGTAAGTATCGAAGAATTGGAAAATGCGCAATAACCGGAAGATGCCGATTGTGGCAAAAAGGGAGAAGTGAGGTAACGCCTGTAGCGATTGTGCCAGAAATGCTTATTAGGCCAGATTGAATAACTTATGAATTATATATCTGCTAAAGCATATTCGATATCCAATATATATCTGCTTGCGGAAACAGTTACAGGGTTGATCGTGGCTGTATGAATTAAATGGGTGGGATTCTTGTTCCACAGGAAAACTTTTGCGAACCAGCATCTAGGCGTTTTCAGTGTCAGCCGAAATGATAAACTTACATCATGTTTTATTCGATTCGTGTTTACTGAGGAGATTCCTCGTCATGGTTTTGCGCGCAGCACTTACTTTGGTGGTTTTAACTTTTGGAGTTGGCTGCACGTGGGCGAAGAATTTTCTGAATGCCAATCCTGCACCCCTCGATCTTGATTACCTGAATCAGCACGTGCTGAAAGGGCAAATCGACGACTACACTGCGAACCATGGCCGCGATAACCGCATATGCAGTAATGCTTTAGGCGAAAAACGCGACCTCTATGTCTACAAACCAGTTGGCTACGACCCCAAAAACAAATATCCCGTGGTATTCTGGTTCCATGGCTTTGCTCAGGACGAAAAAGATTTCCTGGAAGTGGTGCACCACTTCGACAAAGCAATGAACGATGGCAAACTGCCGAAGTGCGTCATCGCCTGTCCCGATGGCAGTTCCCGTGGCCGGGCATCCTTTCTGGATGCGGGCACCCTCTATCTGAACTCTCGCCTCGGGAAATATGAAGATTTTATCATGAAGGATGTGTGGGCGTTCGTTTTTGCGAATTACAGCCTGCAACCGAATAAAGAGGCCCACGTTTTTGCCGGTGTGTCGATGGGAGGTTTCGGTGCGTACAACCTGGGCATTAAATACCGCAACGATATAGGGATGCTGATCGGCATTATGTCCCCACTGCACCTGCGTTATGCCGACTGTCAGGGCAATACCGATACAAACTTTGACCCTTACAACCTGGGAATTAACGACACGTATCGCCCACTGGCACCGATTGGGCGTCTGGACAGCACCATTCTGACGATACGCCAGCGACGAGTGATTGCCCCTGTGTTTGGTGAGGATCGCGACGTGATTGCGAAAATTGCCACTGATAATCCCGCTGAAATGCTGAAGCTATACGGTGTCAAACCTGGTGAACAGCAAATGTTTGCAGGTTTTGGGGAGTGCGATGAACTGAACTTTGATGCCCAGACACTTGCTTTTCAACACATTGCCAAAAACGATCATCAAATAGATATGAAAGTGATTATGGTTCCGAATGGAAAGCATAACCGCGATACAGCCATTCGCATGTTGGACCCATTGGCCGACTGGGCCAGCCCCCTGTTGCAGAAATACGCACCTAAGTAATGTAACCTCTTCCCTTGCAAGAACTTCCGCCAAATCGGCTCGATTCTTCTGTGGCACCACTGGTGCTCTGGAAACGGTTGATTCTTATCCTGTTTGGGTGCCTCTTCGTGGGCTGTGCCTACATCGGCGTGCTTCTGCCTGGCGTACCCACCACCCCTTTTTTATTGCTGGCAAGTTTTTGCTTCGTGCGATCTTCGCCAAAACTCCACCGTTGGCTGCTGCGTTCGCCAGTATTTGGCAAACTGCTGCGGGACTGGCACTCCCACCGGGGGATACGGAAACCGGTAAAAATCGTCGCGATAACCACCACAGTTATTGTGGTGAGTTGCAGTATCGCCCTGACAACCCTCCCCACCGTGGGTAAGATTGGCATTGGAGTGTTGGCTGGAATCGGCATCCTTACCATTCTGGCCCTGCCCACCATTCATGGAGAAGTGAAACCGCTGCACACCGCTGAAAAGCCATCGAATGGGATAAATAGTTGATGGAATGATTGCCGATTTTGAGTCAGTCTTCGTCTGGGGAAACTTCTGAAGCGGCCTGCGGTGCCCACCCCAGCCAAAGGACGGCCTGGAGTTCTGCGACGCCAAACTCCGAATAATGGCGCTGCTGTGTTGCGTTGCACCACACCTGTCCCGACAGCACATCCACCATCAAGTACGCCTGCTCACCACCTGCGAGCTTGCCTTTGTCGCTGATATAGAAGTGTCTGCCGAGCAGCAGAAAACGAGAACCATCTACGGACCAAACCACCCGCTCTGATCCGACTGGCCCACCTTCGTCTGGCGAATAAAACAAAGTGCGAACTTGCCGTGATCCAAGTTTTTCCAACCGTACCTCGAAGTTGCGGTCGATCCACTTCGGCAACTCAACTACAGTGACACGAAATTGATCGTCAGGGGAAAGACTGGTGACGGTCACGGGCCACGAAAAGATCGAGCAACCTCTAACCGCAAAACCAATCAATGAAGCAAACAGTACAATGCCAAGTCTGAACAGAGATTTCCGCACGCCAACCCCCTTCTCTAATCATGATGACCAAGCGAAAGAACGGAAAGCCTGAACTACTTGATTTAATTGATACCGTCGCAGGCAGGAAAAGCCAGGTTTTAGCTTTTTTGCTTTATCTGAGCGAAGATACGCTCTGGAGCGGAATCGAAATACTTGAACAGCGCTGGGCACAGCCAGCCTTCCATATCGAATTTGGGAGCAAAATACCAGTTGCCGCCCATTTCCTCCCGCCGCCATAAGAACTCGTACTGGCTACCTGGAAACTGGGTCGCCGAAAACAGGATGGTCACTCCAGAGGCAGCGTTCGGAATACCCTCAACCATCCGGTCGATGATTGTATCCGCGCCAGCAACGAATGGTTCCCGCACCAGCCCAACGTGGGCATCATCAAATACCCACATGCCTTCAGATTTGTAAGGGTGAATAACGAGTATCGAATTCATCACACGATTTACTCTTTCGAATCAGAAGTCCACGATGATGCAATATAGCGGATGTTGATTCGAAGCAACTTCAGTACCAAGTACTTATTTGGATAACCGACTTTTCATCATACCCGCAGTCCTGGGCACATTCAACCACAAACAGTTTCTTTCATGAACGAGGGTTGTTCAGTCTGGAACTGCCCATGCGAATGGATTAGTCCGTTAGCGGGAAGACCACCAACTGGCAAGCCAGAACCGTCATTCCCGCGAAGGCGGGAATCCAGTTTTGCCCATGTACTATGTGCTTCTGTAGCGCAGTATGTTTTTTTCTTGCACCCCTTAGATCTACCGACTAAAATTCTTTGCAATGATGGTGTTCTTCATGCTGTACTTTGAAATTAGGACGGTGCAAGAATTGTTGGGACATGCCGATGTGACGATAACGATGATATACACGCATGTGTTAAACGCCAACGGCCGGGGTGTTCAACGTCCTGCCGATTGTTTGCCTGAATTGCTCACTAACACTCGGCATGTTATTGTGCATGATACGCAGGCTAATAACTAGTTAGTTGGATGAGGAACGCCGATCGACGACGTGCTACACATCGCGGAGATCCCCTACGAGTCCGGCGTGCTGCGCTTCCGGTACAGTCGCGAGCTTTCGGAAGACGGGAGCCGTTGGATCCGGCACGGATTGTTTACCGCGTACCATGAGAACGGTCAGCGGGCGAGTGAAGGACTCTACGAGCATGGGTTGGAGACGGGCCTTTGGCGTGACTTTCACGACAACGGCCAACTTGCTGCCGAGGGCGAATATGTCGCCGGCAAAGAACATGGCCTCTGGCGTCACTGGGATCGCGAAGGGCGGGAGGAAGCGTCTACGCGTTACGAGCACGGCGAGGAGGCCGTCAGCTAACCAAACACTGCACTGGACCGGGGCCACGACGGTCCTTGTAATTCGAACACTGGTCGTCGGCCCCGGCCAGTGAATGTCAGTCCGCGATTGAGCATATAGTAAAAGTGACGGCCGCAGGCGGCCTAACTAGCGATTGGAGCAGGAATCGCTTCGTATTCACTCCGCGACTCTGCTCAATCGCGGACCCGTTCGGCGGCGGAGGGCTTCCGGGTGGCTGACGGCTGCATGGTGTTCTTCCGGCCCGACGCATGTGATCTCGACGCCGCCGCCAAGACGCTGGCCGGGTACGGGCTGACCGTCACACGCCGCGGCGAGGAACTCACCGCCGGCCGACCGGACATCCCAGGCTTTCCGAATCGCTGGTTCCGCGTCCGTCTGGCCTCCGGCCCGCACGTCGCGGCCGAAGCCGCCGAGGTCGGTGAGGGCACCCCGCACGA
This sequence comes from Zavarzinella sp., assembly GCA_041399155.1. Taxonomy (NCBI): domain Bacteria; kingdom Pseudomonadati; phylum Planctomycetota; class Planctomycetia; order Gemmatales; family Gemmataceae; genus Zavarzinella; species Zavarzinella sp. Next base: position 131,379 of record JAWKTI010000007.1, on the reverse strand, counting down.
GGCCGCCCTGCGAGAGTGCTCCGCCCGATTCGAGATCAGCATCGACGACCTGGACGCGGCTCTGGACGAGATCAACACGCTCATGGAGGTCCAGGGCGCGTTGCAGGACGCCTCGAAGGGGTATCTGTTCCTGCCCTGGAACGGTAACCTCATGGAGCCGTGGCGGGGGTAGCCGCTGTGCAGCAAAGGCACGCCGCCCCCAGGAACTTCCCCAGCTGAAGACTAACTTTTCAATTCAACTCGCTTGAATTATTTCATCAATGAAAGCTAAAGTGCATATTCCGCGTAACGATAGCGTCTGCCGTGGGTATCTTTTTAATAAATTTCACACAAGCCCTTCTTCATCAAATTGTCAAAAACCTGCTCTTTCCATTCACGCAACGGTGGGTTCCACTTTCTTTAACTCATACCCCAGCTCTTTGGCCCGGCGATGCAACTGTCTCTCCTGCCGGGCAATTACTTCTGCCACATACGCTTCTTCCTGCTGCTTCGTGTAATCCCCGCCATACCGCATCAAATGGTAGATAATCCTGGCCAGCTTGTGGGCGGTTGCCGTGATCGCTTTCGGTGCTCCCAGGCGAGAACGCTGTCTTCTTAAATAGCCACCCAGGTAACTGGTGCTCCGCATCAACCCCCACGCAGCCAGCCGCAAGGCGTGGGCCGCGCGCCCTTTCCCACGTCGCGTCTTGCTGGACTGCACTTTTCCGCCGGTTTTCTTGAAGTTGGGGCACAATCCCAGCCAACTGGTGAAAATGTTTTAGTGAGCGATTGGAGCAGGAATCGCTTAGTATTCACTCCGCGACTCTGCTCAATCGCGGACCACGTTCGGCGACGGGGCGCCCACTGCCAGAATGTGCTAGTTGAGCAGAATCATCAGCGTAGGGGGCTCGCGAAAGCCATGTACTTGTTCGCGGAGAGTGTTCCGCAAACCACTCTGGGATTACTGGAGTAGTGAACCTTACCAAACCGAGGGTGCGAGATCACTGTGGGCAAACCCTACCCGTCCATTCGGACGTAAACTGAGTTAACAATCGTATTTTCAAAGGCCAATTGAATACTATCGGCAACCCCATCTGGAAGTTTGGGTTGTTTGGGTAATTCAGGCAATTTGCTCTCCCGCCATGCCTGTTGTGGGCGATTAGTTGCAGATCGGCTTGAATGATTTCCCAACTGGGGCTATCGTCAAGTAATGAACCTGATTGCGGTTGATATTCTTGCCGAAGCACGTGGGCTGACCATGGGTGTCACTGGCACCGGTGTCGCGGTGGGCCTGGCTTTGCTTTTGTTTGGCTGGAAGTTTCACCGAGTCTGGACGGTTGCTGGAGTCACCGTCGCAGGGGGCATTTTTGGACTGACCGCTGGTCATGCTGATGGGCGCAGTGCGTTGGTTCTGGCGTTGCTCCTGTCCGTTTCTGCAGGGATGCTGGCACTGGAATTTGCCCGCATTTTCGCATTTCTGGCCGCTGGTTCAACTATGTGGCTCATTTTTCATCGTCTGTTCCCCGCGTGGCACGATCTGTGGGTAGTTTTTCTGGCTGGTGGGCTTGCAGGACTGCTTCTTTATCGCTTCTGGACAATGATTCTGACTAGTTTCATCGGAACGATGCTCTTTTTTCACGCAGGCCTGACCATGATGGGCCACCTGTTTGAAAAAAATATGGCGGTGTGGGCAGGAAATCACCGCACCATTCTCAGCATCGGTATTTCCGTGATCACGCTGATCGGCTTTCTATTTCAGATTTTCTGGCACCGCTGGCGTGCCCGGGTGCGTGCGTATAAATTATTGCAGCAGATCCAGACGACAGAAAAATTACCACCGGTAGTGGTTTCGCCCCCCGTGGAGGAAAAGACCAGTAAAATGGAGAAAGAACTGAAAGCGCTGCGGGATGCCCTGGCCAAACTGGAAAAGAAAGACGAATGAGAAAATTTGCTCTAAGTGCTTTTCTGCTAGTTATTTACGTCGTATCAGGTGCGGCACAGGACAATCCGAACGACTTGCGGCCCGGCCTGAAAGAGGGTGCGTTCAATATCCCCCAATCAGATCAGCCTGCTGAACCAGAAAAGCCCACGTACGCGGGTGCGATTCTCTTCTCGCTGGCACTGACAGGTGGTGCACTGGCGATTGTATGCACTCCTTCCCGCAAGCATCAATAATCAGCTATATAACCGAGTAAAAATATGGCGACTGTTGGAGAAATTTCCACCTGGCTGGACCAATTTGCCCCACGTGAGCTGGCAGCGGAGTGGGATAATACCGGTCTGTTGATGGGCGACCCCAACGATCAAGTATCATCCTGTATTACCTGCTTGACCATCACGCCCGAAGTGGTGCGGGAAGCTCTTGAGGCACCCGTGCAGTTGATCGTGACGCACCACCCGGTGCTGTTTCGTGGCACCAAAAACCTCAGCACAAACAATTCGGAAGGAAAATTGTTATGGCCGCTGGCAAAGGCAGGCATTGCGGTGTATTCACCCCACACTCGCTTTGATAATGCCACCGGTGGGATCAACGACTGGATTGCCACGCAGCTCCAGCTGCAGAATATTCGCCCACTTCGACCAGCAAAGCGATCTGCGGGATACAAAATTGTGGTTTTTGTGCCCACCGATCACCTGGAATTGGTAGCCAAAGCCCTCTTTCAGGCAGGTGCGGGGGTCATTGGCGATTATGAACAGTGCAGTTTTCAACTGTCCGGAACTGGTACGTTCTTTGGGACAGAAAGCACGTCACCCGTGATTGGCACCAAAGGCCAATTGGAACGTGTATCGGAAACCCGTCTGGAAGTGGTTTGTCCGAAACACTTGCTGGACAAGGCGTTACGTGCGATGATTACTGCCCATCCCTATGAAGAGGTGGCGTATGATGTTTACCCACTGGCAGAGATTTCCAGCACCAGCGTGGGGGAAGGCCGCGTGGGGGAATTGCCCACAGGTGTGCTGTTGGGGCAGTTTGCGGCCCACGTGCGGCAGGTGCTGCACGCCCAACTGGTCCAAATTGTGGGCCAGGCCGACCGCACGGTCCAGAAAGTAGCCATTGCGTGCGGTGCTGCGGGTGAATTCATGCGCGATGCCCACCGCACGGGTGCGGATCTGTTTTTGACTGGTGAGATGCGGTTCCACGATTATCTGGCTGCAAACGCACTGGGTTTGGCCCTGGTGCTGCCTGGCCACTATGCCACAGAACGCCCCGCAGTAGAAATGCTGGCAGATCGCCTGCGGGCTGCCTTCCCACCGGTAACATGCTGGGCAAGCATGGAAGAACGCGATCCCGTAACCGCCGTCGATGGCAAACGCCTGGAATAATGAACTACATTCCCCCTACCAGCCAAAGCGGGTGGGGACGGCCTGCAGCAAATACCGCAATTTCATTCGCTTTCGAACACGTACCCGTTCGGTAAAAACATCGTAATTTCGCAGGCGAATCGTTTTCAGGATGGTGTGATAGGTCTGGTACATTGCCTGAAAAATCGCCTGACCGTGGGGATACAAATTCGCATGCAACAGCCAGCCTTGCTGGTAATACTGTTCCGCACGATCCACCTGAAACCGCATCAATTCCAGAAACTTCGGATTATCGCAATTCCAGGTGGTAGGTGGGCAGTCAAATTGCTGCAACTCTACGGTGGGCAGGTAAAGCCGTCCCTGTTCCGCATCCTCCCGCAGGTCGCGGAGAATGTTCGTCAGTTGGAAAGCAATCCCGGTGGCAATCGCCTGTTCGCGGGCTTCCGGCTGGCGAAAACCCCACAGGTGGATGCACGCCAGCCCCACTGCCGATGCCACGTGGTAGCAATATCGCTCCAGATCGGCAAAATCATGAATACTCACTCCCGTCAGATCCATCGCCACGCCCGTGATTACTTCGTGGAAGTGCTGCAAAGGAATGCCGTGCCGCAGCACCACATCCAGCAGTGCGGGCAGGATGGGGTCGGAAAAATTACCCTGTTCTGCATCTGAAAGTTGTTGCCGCCACCGTTCCAGTTGTTGCTGCCGTTCCGCAATGGTGCCATCACCATCGGCCAGATCATCGGTGCGACGCATAAACGCATACAACGCGTACATGCCATAACGTTGTTGGCGTGGCAGCAACCAGAACGCCGGCCCAAAGTTTTTTGCCGTACGCTGGGTGAGCAATTTGCAATGTCGGTACGATTGACTTAGCGGAACCATGGCGTTATTTTAGGCGCATGTTAACGCCACCGACCGAACAGATGCCCCAATAAAAGGGAAATTTTGCCCCACTTGGACAATTTTGGGCGGGATTTCCAGACATCGTAGTTCTGCTGGCGAATTTTTGCCAGAATTGCTTCCCCACCACGGATAAACAACGCCACATCGTGGCGAATGGGACCTGTTAACCGCCCCACCAGTGGTTTGCCAGCATCGAACAGCTGTTGGGCACGATTCACCTGGAATGCAAGTAGCAGCTTTGTGCAAGAAGTACAGCATTACCGTATACCCATTGATACACGAAGTGGCACATAGCTGGGATTGTGCTATCTGGAGCAAAAATGGCGGGAATGGGTTACCGGATCTACCAACGTGCAATAATGAATTCATCGGTTTCGCCTACTACCTTCCCCTTGTATGGGCCTGAAGTAGCGTGATGACTGAAGCAGTGCGACTCTTGTATGACGCTAAGTTTTTTAGAAAAAATTGAGATACCAGAAGTAAAGACAGAATCATATATTTATGGTGTGACAATAGAAACATAGTACATTCCATCAAATTCTTCGGCACGAATCGAAGATGTCATTGCCAAATCAGATAGAAGAAGAACGTCATTTATTAGCTCACTAAAAAAATCAATCGCGTCGACGAATTTAGAGTATTCAGCTAATAGCGCACCAACATTTGGGATAAAACAAATGAGAGGAGAATCATGTTGATAAATCCACTCATGAACAATCTGGCAAACTTGAATAATGCTCATAAATGTCTGCCTTTCTACAGATCGATGTTCCGATATGAGATGACGGCGCATTTGGTCATCCTGTACCATAGGGAGCCAGGAAAAATCGGCACTTGCGGCTACAAGTCCTTGCATGATCATAAAGTTCACGAATTCACTTTGCTTGTGCCGATACTTTAATTCATTCTTTTTATCTTCATGGTTACTATTATTCATTAGTTTTCCAATGCGATTACAGTTGAATCTGATGTGTTAAGTTGGCCCAAGTTTTTAGCGGAACCATGGCCTTATTTTAGGCGCATGTTAACGCCACCGACCGAACAGATGCCCCAATAAAAGGGAAATTTTGCCCCACTTGGACAATTTTGGGCGGGATTTCCAAACATCGTAGTTCTGCTGGCGGATTTTTGCCAGAATTGCTTCCCCACCACGGATAAACAACGCCACATCGTGGCGAATTGGACCTGTTAACCGCCCCACCAGTGGTTTGCCAGCATCGAACAGCCGTTGGGCACGATCCACCTGGAAGGTAAGCAACTGCTGAAACTGTGGAGTAAAGCGTTTTTGCTGAAAATCGTCCAGGGAATAGCCAAATTGCTGACAATCTGCCGTTGGAAGATACCTGCGCTGGAGGTTCTCCCAATCGCGGCGGATATCCTGCCAGAAATTCGTCAATTGCAGTGCGGTGCACACATTGTTCGACAGTGCGGCATTCTCTGCGTTGTACTGTTCCGCCAGATAGAGCACCAGTTGCCCCACCGGATTGGCAGAACGCTGGCAGTATCTCAGCAGTTGTGGGTAATGATCGTATTCCCGCACGTGCTGATCCTGGCGAAACGCATCGATCAATTGCAGAAATGGTTGCGGTGGGATCAGACAGTCTTCCACCACTTTTTGCAGGGCAATGGTCACCGGATGACGCGGTCGACCTTCATAACACGCGGCCAATTCCTGTTCCCACCAGGAAAGCAGGTGCAGTGCCTCTTCCGGCGAACTGGCTTCATCGCCCAGATTATCTGCCCAGCGGCACCAGGCATAGACAGGATAAAATCGCTGGGCGAGCTTCCTGGGCAGCAACCAGGAGACCACCGTAAAGTTTTCGTATTGTTGGGCGGTAAACTGCCGACAGTAGGCTGTTGCGGCCTGCACCGTCATTGTTGGTGCTGTCCCATCTGGCCCAAAGTGGTGCAATTCCTGTTCAAAAGCCTGATTCATGATTACTTCAGCATGGGAAGATAGCTGTTTTTTACGAGATTGTCGAAAACAGTCTCACCTACTTACCCACCGCACATGGCCACTCTGCGGTGCAGCATCTCCTTTTCATCCGGCGTTTGCATACACAAGCGCCATAAAGCCACTGATGAACCAACAGATTGTGCCAATAACTGTCACTACTTTGGATGCAGTGTTCTGAAATATTGGGTGTGCGAACATTGCTGGAAACCCAAGCCAGCCAAGTATGCACGCAAGCTCAAAAATGACCGGGGAGGAGTTTGTAACCATCAAACTCAACCAAATAGGACCGCCGATTCCAGCCAGAATTCCTTCTGCCAATCTTCTTAAACTGAGTTCATCGACTGAAAAGAAAAGAACAAAGCCGATCACCGATCCAATCGCGAACAAGAAACCCAGCAACTGAAATCGCATCAGGAATCGTTTGATACAGGCTCGCATATTGTCCATCCAATTGGGAACTCATTCACACATTGTAATTGAAAACAACGTTGAACGGTGGGCAGTTTCTAACCATTACCCACCGCACATAGCCACTCTGCGGTGCAGCATCTCCTTTTCATCCGGCGAATCAGTCTTGGTAATCGCTTGTTGAAAGTAGCACCGGGCAATTTCATTTTGTCCCAGTTTGCGGTGCAGCTCACCCAGTGTGGCATCCAGCAGGTGGTATTTGGTTAATGTGTGCAGATCGTCTATCTGGGCCACTGCGTTCAATCCCGCCTGGGGGCCATGTAACTGAGCCACCACAATCGCCCGATTCAAGCCATAAATTGGCGATGGTGCAAGCTGCATCAACAGATCATAGTGGTTCAGAATCTCCTGCCAGTTGGTCTGGTGCCAATCGGTCTGGTGGCAGTGCAGCATAATAATTCCCGCCTCAAGATGGTAGCGGGAAATCGAACGATCATTCATTGATTGCATCAGCAAATCAGTCGCCCGACAGATCAATGGCCAATCCCAGCGTTCGCGGTTCTGTTCTTCCAGAAATAACAACCTGCCACTGGGATCGGTGCGTCCTGGCAGGCGGGCCTGGTGCAGCAACATCAACGCCACTAACGCCTTGGTGGATGGCGAATCGATTCCCGGTAATTGCAGCAATAACGTGCCCAGGCGAATCGCTTCTTCGCAACATTCCAGGCGGAAGCCTTCCCCACCCTGGCTGGGACGATAACCTTCATGGAACAGCAGATACAGAATTCGTTGAATGGGCACGCACCGTGCGGGCAATTCTTCCGGTACGGGCACACTCAATTCGATCTGTTGATCCACCAGCAGTTTTTTCGCACGCTGGAAGCGTTTCTTCATTGCCTCTTCCGTGCTGAGTAGTCCGCGGGCAATTTCCTTCAACGAAAAACCGCACAATGTTTTCAGCACCAGCACAATTTGAAATTCGCTGGACAGTGCGGGATGACAGCACGCAAACATCAATCGAAGCTGGCTATCCTGAATCACTTCATCGGCAAACAGTTCTCCCATGTGGTCTGGGGCGGACACATCTGTTGCCGGATTCTCCAGGGATACCGATCTGGCTTCTCGTCGCAGGTAATCAATTACCTTTCTGTGGGCCACCGTGCGAATCCATGCCAGTGGGTTATCTGGAATGCCACGTTGTTTCCAGTGCTGCATCGCTTCCAGCAACGCAGACTGCACCATGTCTTCCACCAGCTCCAGGCGAGACCAGCCGAATACACGCACCAGTGCCGCATTCAATCGTGATGATTCGTGGCGGAAAAAGTGCTCCACCAATTGCTGGTGCTCTCCCCGCGCCGAACCATGTGCGTGCGTATCATCCTTCATGACAAATACCTCACCCCGGCTTCGCCACCCCAACATGCGAGGGAATTTTTAACCTCACCCCGGCTTCGCCACCCCTCTCCTCGCAGGAGAGGGGAAAGATTCAGAAAACTCTTTTCTTCTCCCCCTTACTTGCGAGGGAAGGGGGCTGGGGGGTTAGATCAGACCTTACGATTCGCTGGGAGGGCCACCAACTCCAGCCAGATGGCGAATCTCAACGGTTCCGTGCAGCAGCCCAGGGCAATCCTTGGCAATCTTCACTGCTGCTTCGTACGATTCACACTGAATCACCGAATAGCCACCCACAATTTCGTGGGCTTCCATGAATGGACCATCGGTAACCGTCTTATCAGGATGCACCACATGGCCATCGGGATGCAGGGCATCGCCGGGATCCACCATCCAGCCCTGCTGGAAGCCAGTATTAATCCAGTCGGTCCAGATTTTCAGGATTTCCTGCATCTGCTCTGGCGAAATTGCCGCTTCATCTGCTGCTTTACTGCGATAAACGAATAAATACTTGTTCATGATCGTTTCCTTTTTTCAATTATTAATGAATGTTGTGCCACATTTTCTGCCCTGTAGTACGTGGGGCACCTGCCGGAATGATGTGCGTGGCAATGGCAACATCATCCGTGCGAAATCTTCTACTGTTTGTCTTGTTCTCTGCTTTATCCTGCAAACATCTTACGCCAGTTCACCTCACTTTGTTATCAATTTGTGCTGTCATTTCGCCATGTTGACGAACAGCACCCCACGTGGGGGACAGGATTTTTGAACAAAGCGACAATTTTTTGAAAAAGTTCTGGCACTACACTGCCAGACCCTGCCAATCGGGGTAGTGCCTGCGGATAATCTTCGTCGATTCATCGATCATCCGTGCCACCTGGCATGGGGAAATGCCCAACTGGCGGGCAATTGCTCGCTTGGGGTGCTGGTCGCAATGGTGCAGACAGAGCACCCGATACCACCTGGGCGGCAACAGACGACGCACGGGCAGCAGATCCAGTTCGGTTCGCACTGCCGAAGTTTTGATCGGTGCCGCACGCATTTCCTTGCGGTATGCAGCAAGTTGTTTGCGGTCGATCGCCAGTTGCCGAGATTGTTTCAGCAGGCGTCGCCGGATGACCACCTGGGCAAACGTGGCAAATGCCAGCCCACGATCGGCATCGAAATGGCACACCGCGTGGCAGAGTGCCATCAGTGCTTCGCTGAGCACATCGTCAAACGGAGCCCAGCGACGGTGCCTGCGATAATAGTCGATGGCAATGCGGGTACAGAAATCGAAATGTGCCGCAGCCAACGCCTGCCCAGCCGGCGTGAGCGTTCGATCTAAGTTATTTTCCTGTAATGATTTACGGCGTTTTTCCGCACTCGATTCAAGGGTTGCTTCGACTGGTTTGCTCTCCCCCACACCAAGTGAGGTGGTACTTTCGGGCTTCATGATCTGTCTCCTAAACAAAGAACCACTAAAATATACTTCTGTATAGTAAACGAGTGTACAGAAAAAGTCAAACAGGAAAATCGGAAAAATTTGAAAAAAGATAAAAGTGAAGGCTTCTTAATTTTTTGGGGTTTCGGTTTTCTGAACGACCAAGGCCAGGTGATCGCAAAGAGAAAAGTCAAATCAAGGTATTTTGCCAGGTTGCAGAGTGTTGAAGGGCACGGTTATACTTCAAGATTTCTTTGGAATCGACTGTCACTGAACGATTGGGACTCATCTGCACCGTTACTTGTCTACTCAAGGCTCTGCTTCAGATGTGTCGCTTGGGCAACATTTGAGTAACGAACATGTCCCGAAGGATTTTTTTGTTGTTGTGTCTTGGCTGCGTCATTATCGTAGCCAGCAACGGTCAGTGGGAAGGCCAACTTAGGCTTCGGAACCATTGCTTTATACTCGACCTGAAACGATCACCTGTTTGGGCACCACCTGAATTGCCCACCTATTCGCAATTTTTAGTGGCTTTCAAGGGGTCAGAAGATTTTCCGGATGAGAACTCAGGCAACTACACTATTCGCCGCGTCATGAAGGTAGAATGGATGCTGAATGATTTGACTCTGTATCTCTGGCCTGTGACTGTTGTAGCTGGGCTCTTTTATACAGCAGATAAACAAGGGAAGAGAGATTTTATCCTGCACCAGGCAACTGCCACAGGTTGTAGTCTTACAATCGGCGGAATATTGTGTGTCGTTGTGTGGCTAGTGATCGGTGGCTGGGGCCCACCTTTGCCTGTGGTATACCTGGGATTGGTTGTGGGTTTGACAGTGGGATTTACTACTTACTTTCCGATAAGTGGCAAATCAGGAAGATAACTGACCGGAGTAACTAACGTGGCGAAGTTTCGGGCATCATTCGAGGTATTCCGCAACACCGATTCATTGGGCATCATTCGAGGTATTCCGCAACACAGATTCATCGGGCATCATTCGAGGTATTCCGCAACACCGATTCATCGTTGATCTGATCCAGTTGAACCGCCCATAGTATTGAAGTACAGCCAGTGATTTTAAAGTGAGTTTCGAATAGTTGTGATCATGGCTGTTTAATGCTTATTGACTTTTGGCCCTGAAGGGGCCATTCTGTCAGCCCAGGGTGAGCGAAGCGAGCCCTGGGTAAGTGATACAAAAAATCTTCGGCCCTGAATGGGCCGTTCAAATTCGAGACAATGAACCTTTAAACTGCCCAATCACCATTACTCGAAACCAGCTCTAATCATCGCCTGAGTTCTTCAACTGCTTTTTAACTCGTTTGATGGCGGGTGCAACGACATCGAAGCCGCCTTCCATACACAGTTCGTAAAGCTCCAGTGCCTTGTGAAGATCCTTTGAGACACCTTTCCCGAACTCGTAGCAATCGCCTAATTGAGCAGTACAGCCCATGTCACCCAGTTTGACACCACGGCGAAACCATTTCACGCCCTCTGCGGAATTGGCCTCAACACCGCGTCCCTCGATCAAACAATCTCCAACACAATGCATGGCAAGCGGTACACCTTCCTTCGCGGCATTGGCAAAACACTGATAAGCGCGGTTGAGGTCTTGGGCAGTTCCTGTACCACCCTGATAACACAAGCCAAGAAACGTCAGTGCCGACAGGTGACCTTGATCAGCCGCTTTTTGGTAATTTACAAATGCAAGCCGGTCATTTTTTTCGAAGCTATCGCCCTCTTCCAGTTGTCGACCCAATACGAATTGTGCTTGCGATTCCCCAAATTCGGCTGCCTCCAATAAATAGTCGAGGTCTGTTTTTTCGATATCCGCATTTGAGAACTCAACGGTTGTTTCCTCATCATCATCGAACAAAGGAAATACATCGACAAAATACTCGCCGATATTATCCTTCGACTCGCCAGAATTCAGGAGAGCGATTGCGAGAGCAGTAGAAAGAACCGTTCCATGAAAGTTGTCAAAACTTCCACTACCAATCCCGTCGCTCCATTGCTCCTTCGTTGCCTCAACAAGTCGCTCGGTTTGCTCCTCGGTTAATCGTTTCGCAACTCGAAACGTTGTGATGATCCGGAGTGACGACGTTTTCTCATCAAAAACGATTCTTAGCTGTCCGCCCGATAGACCAAGCTTGGCAAGAACTCGATCTTCGAAGATATCAGCACATGATTGTTCTGACACCAATCCGTGAAACCGCATCAGTGTTTTCGGATCTGAAATCGGCTTCGATGCTCGTGGGTTCCTGGCGAATGCCTGTGCCGGACCGGAAATTGTTACTGTGGGCATGATGAAACCTCAATTCACCGAGAACAAATTTAAAAACCCATCATTTGTCAGTATAGAATCTCCCAGCAAACCCATGCTTAAGTCGTTTGGCCCCATGAAATGCCTTTTTCAAGTTCGGTATTACAACCCATTAAAAGAATATGAGCAAGTTGGTGCCACCCACAGTAGCAACAAGACAAACTGTTGGGAGAATCTCTCGAGGATTTTGTGAGAGTTGTCTCATTTTTTGGAATGACCACCGTTTTTGGGTTCGGTTTCTGCCCGATTGTGCTAAAAGCGGGATACAATACTGACTGTCCAATGAGAAGTAGACCATGCCAATACCGACAACGACGATTAAAACTTAAGGGTTCAACAAATGAAAAATACACTAACGATAATTTAGTTGAATAACTTATTAAAATGTTCATCAGAAGATTATCTATCGCTGAATTGAGGCATTGGTTGAATGCAAATTTTGACGATGTACGTAGTCAGGTGGGATGGTCCCATCTACGCTTTGAAATATGGTTAGATTGCGCAAGCGAATGGTCGCGTTACACATTATTTCGGTTGAAAGAACGAGGAAAGATGCAAAAATTAGTGCTACCAAAGCGTTACGAGGCACTCGAGCGTGAAGCTAGGGATTCGGATTTAGAACTCTCACGAATCATTCAACGAATCGACACTGCGGCCAATCGTATTGAAAACCTACTGCGGCAGGTCCGGGATGGTGGCCTAGGAAGATTTGAACTCGTTCTTGGAAAGTCCGGATCTGGTAAAACGACTTTTTTTCGAACTCTGCAACGATTCTTTGAGGGCATACGAGTTGCCTCTGTCCCTAATGATGTACCGCTTACCGAAGTGGCAAATCATATACGAGCACATAGCCAATGGCAAAATACGCCCGTCATTTGGGTGATGTACGATCGTGACAACCCAGCAGAGGACAAGGACACGATCCGCCAATTCTGCGAATCGCTTCGCGTTCTATTCCGGGAGGATGCAGGTCGAATTGTACTATGTTGGCCAATCACAGATGAGGATAAAGCGAGAGAGATCTCGGATATTGCATGGGCAATTGGGCGAGATAGCGTCGTAGATCTTGATCGTGGAGTTTACAACTTTACTGGCGTACCCAAACAACATTTCTACGATATCGCTGACATCACTTCCCGGTCTCTTCGCGGTGGTTCCTTGGAAGTATTTGGTCTAACAAAGGATGTTGCCGAACCTCTAGCCGTAGAATCTCAAACTATCGCAGAGTTTTACACAAGGCTTGAACAAAAATCAGCTGAGATTAACGAGCATTACCGCGAGATTCTAAAAGACAAAACTGTCCCCAGTGTCTGGATTCTCGTCGGAGGCGATGATGCTAGGGACTTAAACCTAACGATCGCAACGCTCACACAAGGTACTCAGAAGCAAGTAGATATTGACCGACTACTCACATTCTTGGACGATCCTGAACTTGATGCAGGATACTTGAAAGAGTGGAAAAAACGCCGAGCTGAGCTAGCTTATTTAATGCGTTTGCTCGATGTGCGCATATTTGAACTTCCTCCCAACGTTGCACTTGCCGCCGTAAGGGCGCATGGTAGCGATGAGGCGAAAAGGAACCTGAAACTGAAAACAGTCAACCCGACTGCCGCTGACAGCACTTTTTCAAATGCCGGATTCGTACGTGCAATCAAGGGTGAGGACCTCAGTAGCCGTGCCTATCTTCGTACAACTGAAGAAGAGACTGCTAATGAGTACCGAAGATTGCAATCGCGAGCACGTGGGGAAGACAAGAAGTTCAACAAGGCACTAGGAAATGCGCTTTCACGGATTCTTGAGGATGATAATGTAGATGTACAAGTTGCATCAGAAGTCAAAGCCCCGCAGGGTAATTTGAAACCGGATATACGAATCTCTTTCTCAACGGGACGAGTGATATGTCTTGAACCGACATGGCGCTCGACCGGCAAAGGTATTGAAGGTGAGTTGGAGTCGAAACAAAACACGCTTACAGTAGGGCACATCCAGAAATATCTGCTGGAGAAAGTACTCAACTATGTAAAAGATCTTAACATATGACGAGTTTAGTCCACTTGTTTCAGACTAGCGACAGTTATCAATATTTTGGTAGTGTCTAAGTTTTTCACTACCTCCATATTCATGACTATAAAAGTTCTTTCGAGAAGTAATTTGTTGCCAAAAACGCAACTGTCGAAAAAACGCCAAATTCATCAGAATAATTGCACAAGCACCCCCCATAAATCAAATCGAAAACTGGTCGGCGATGCCCTGAAATGCCTGCGGGTGGTGGTCGTGGGCGGGGGAATCGTACACCACCATGATCGACGAGGTGGGATCATTCGGTGCCCAGCAGATCCCTTCCGGACGGTCCCCACCGGTGCTGCAAGGGATTTCGCCAATGATGCGGACGGGATAATTCCCTAATGTGCTGGTGCTGGCGATCCCCAGGCGGAATGGGCCATCGCTGGACATGGCAGGACCCAGCAGGAAAAACAGTTCCTGATCCCGCACCAGTAAGTCGCGAATTCCCAGGCCACTGGTGTCCAGAAAGTGCAGGCGATAACGCACCTGGCGGCGATTCAGTCGTCGCAGCGACAGGCGGGAAGCATCGTGGCGGTGCGTCTCCAGTTTTACTTCAACCACCACCGCCTGGTGGCTCAGTACGGGGCTTCGCAGTCCCAAAAAGATCGTATCACCCATCACCGCAATCCCTTCCACGTCCAGACCGTTCGCCTTGGCAGGCAGATGGCAGTAAGGGTGCAGAATGGGATCCTCAGCCAGCAATGCCCGCAGGCGATTCCCCTGCCGACTGATTTTCAGCATGGCAGCCGTGGCACCGTGGGGTGAGACTCGGCACGGCCAGCCCTGATGAATCGGCACCCGTGCCAGAAAGCACCGACGTGGTTCCAGGCGGGCTTTGTCCGCACGAAAATCCAGTTCACCCGCTTTTTTGCGAAACTTCGATGCGTGGGAGCCCACAATCCACAGGTAGGGATCGTGGTAACATAGCCCTTCGATGTCAATTTCGATGCCAGACTTTCCGGGCAGGCCAAAAAGATCGGTCAGTGGGTAGGAAATGTGCTGGGCATACCCCCCACCGTGCTGTGGGAGTAACCGTTCGATACTGCAGGTTTCGTCTGCTGCCAGCCAGAGTGTGCCATCAGGTAGCGTCGTGATTGCTGAAAGTGATGCTGCCGGATCAGGTAAATCCTGTTTGACAGCATGAAATTGCAGCCGGTGCGTGGCAGTTTTCGTCAATAAATCCATGAATGTTCCTTCATTCTTTTGAATTACAAAGATGAAAGTTACTTAATAATTGATCCGTGCACCGCTCCCAGTTGAACTGCTGGGCGTGGGCAATGCAGGCTGTGCGATCACCCTTGCGGAGTGCCTGGGAAATCGCCTGCTCCAGATCGTCGTGCAGGGCCCCCACAGCGGAATGAGTAACGATATCAACTGGTCCGGTGACTGGGTAGCCTGCTACGGGTGTGCCGCACGCCATTGCTTCAATCATCACCAGGCCAAACGTATCGGTGCGGCTGGGAAAGACGAATAAATCGGCCCCACGGTAGAGGTCGGCCAGTGCCGCACCTTTCCGGTAACCCAGAAACAGGGCATTGGGAAAGTTGGCTTCCAGCGTCTTCCGGTGGGGGCCATCCCCCACAATGATCTTGGTGCCAGGCACATTCGCCTGCAGGAAAGCTTCGATATTTTTTTCTTTGGAAACACGTCCCGCGTACAGCATGATCGGTCTGGGGTAATCCAGCATGCTGGCACCTGGGGAAAACAGGCTGAGATCGACCCCACGCGACCATCGTCGTAAGTTCTTGAATCCACGTTGGTTAAGTTCGTTTTCCAGGCTGGGTGTGGCCACCATCAGCGTCGAAGAGGCATCATGAAACCAGCGCATGAAGCGATAGCCCCACTTCAGGGGCACGTGGAGCAGTTGGTTCAGGTATTCCGGAAAGCGACTGTGGTAGGTGGTGGTGAACTTCAGGTTTCGCCGGATGCAATAGCCACGCACGGCCAGTCCGATGGGGCCTTCGGTGGCCACATGGATGACATCGGGCTGAAAACTGGCAATCGCCTGACTGATCTGGCGGCGGCTGGGTAGCGCCAGACGGATTTCCGGATAACGGGGTGCGGGGAACGACCGAAACAACCCTGGGTGCAGCACCAATACTTCGTGCCCACGCTGTTCGAGCAGGTGAATGCTGGTTTCCCACGTGCGGACCACACCATTGACCTGAGGCCGCCAGGCATCGGTTGCCAGCAGGATTTTCATTTTTTCTACCACAATTTCTGAAAATATCTGTGGTATGTTACCAACTCTGAAAAATCTCAGAATCTCCTAACACCGGAAAAACAAAGAAGTTTCGCACCCCAGGAATGGCCTTCATCGAATCCTCATTAGATCTCTATGAGATCTTCATCTCAAAAAGGTACCAATTCTCATTCTAATCGGTAGCTAAGTGAAAGTATCGTTAAAAGAATTTCATTGGTAGATTATGACTCGTTTGCTGACTTTCATTGCTTGTCTCAGTTTGTTTATCTGCGGTTGCGATGATGATAACAAAGTGATCACCGGCACCACTTCTCAAACAGCAACTTCGGAAGCACCCACTGGTGCGGAACCGAAGCTTCCTAATGAAGGCCCTTGATTGGGCTTGGTTTAATATTTTTCTCATTTATGGAGGATTTTAATGAAGAAGAGATCTGCGTTTACCCTGATCGAATTGCTGGTGGTGATTGCCATCATTGCGATTCTGATCGGACTGCTGCTGCCAGCCGTACAAAAAGTGCGGGAAGCAGCCAATCGTGCCAAGTGCACCAACAACCTGAAGCAATTCGGGATTGCAATGCACGCCCACAACGATGGCGTGGGGCATCTGCCATACGGTGCCTATGCAGTCTGGGGCCATTCCTGGTCGCTCGATATCCTGCCATACATCGAACAGGAAAACCTGTATCGAGTTTGCCCCCAGCCATTCAATGATAGTGGCGCCTGGACTGGCACCGATGCCCGCTCATTGGGTTTGATTCGACTGGCACGTACCAGTGTGAAGACATTCCGCTGTCCCTCATCTCCCGCACCCGATATTGAACCAACTGATGTGAATGGTCTGACCCTGCGTGCAACTTCCAACTACCTGGTGAGTGCTGGTAATGCAACAGGTGACAACGATGAAATGCGGTTTTCTGACGGGATGTTTAATGCCATTCGTATGAACACCACCCAAAAGCCACATAATCTGGCTGCGGTAACGGATGGCTTGAGCAATACAGTGATGTTGGCAGAAGCAGAATACCTTCTGAATGCATCCAAAGGATGTACCATTTGTGATCGCTACTTGTTCTACCACATGAACTTCGACAGTGGTAACGGCAGCGACTTTTCGGAAGCATTAGGATCAACTTTCTACCAGCCGAATCGTCGAACTGTGGATACAGTAGAAAGGGAAATCAGCTTTGGCAGTTTCCACACCGGTGGGATTAATGCCTGTATGGGCGATGGCTCGGTTCGCTTCGTTCGTGATTCCATCAATCTGACTGCCTGGCGTGCCATGGGTTCGAAAGACGGCGGCGAAGTGATTAACGAATAAGTAATTTTGTGCCTAAGCCCATGTTTCCTTATGCTTGGCAATTTGGGCAAGTTCACCTTGATGATTTCACATTTGTTGACGTGCCTGATAGCAGTGGTGCATCAGGATCGACCCTGCAATTGCAGCATTAAGAGATTCCACCTGCGTCGAATCGAATGCTAACCGCACCCGCTGGTTCGCCAGTGTGGTCAGTTCCGCTGTTAACCCATTTCCTTCATTACCAATGGCCAGTATAACGGCCTGATCACGATCGAGTGACAGATCACCAGCACCATCCAGAGTGGTGGCAATCAGTTGATAACCTGTCTGCTGCAACTGCTGAACCAGCTCCAGGTATTCTGCTGTTCTGCGTATCCAAACACCGTACACAGCACCCATGACCGCATGAACCACTTTCGGTGAGAATGGATCGGCTGTTTGGTCAGAACAGATGATCCCCGAGAAACCAAATGCTGCCGCACTGCGGATCAGCGTACCCACGTTACCTGGGTCCTGAATGTGCTCCAGCAGCAGGATGTGCTGACCCACGTCCGGCGGGAGGGTGTTTGTGAGAAAACCTTCAGGAATGCGACAGACCGCAATCGGTTCCTGTGGGGTCACTAATGTGCTGATTTCCTGCAATTGCTTCGGTGAAATGACCCGCACGTTGCCATGATTCCAGCGGGGGGCATTTCCTTCATTACTAAGCAGAATCTCATCAATCTTGTCGGGGTGGTGCTGCACCACCCACGATACCGCACGTGGGCCTTCGGCTAGAAAGAATCCGCTTTCCCAGCGATGGCGGGCTTGATGCAATTGTCGATAGAACTTGATCGGTCGCAGAATGTTAATGCCTGTTATTTGGCTAATGGATCGGCTAAGAACTTCTTGAAGCCTTCGATGTCATTGATTTTTCCTTCACGGTAGATGCCCACCACTTCAATGGTGTCATCGGATTTTGGCTTGAGAATGACATACAGCGGCAGTTGTTCGGACCCGAAGACATCGCGAGCAAACTTTAAATTGGTTTCCGCATTCTTTTCCCGCAATTCCTGTGAAGTTTCTTTGTCATAAAACTCCTGTGGGATCGTATCCGTGTAAAGCTGAACCAGCACATATTTCTTCATCAGTGCAGTTACATCGCCCAGTGGGAAGACGTTGGCTTCGTTCAGCTTGCAGTTGGCACAGGTAACGCCGGTGAAGTCGATCAAAATGTGTTGATTCTTCGCCCTAGCCTGATCAATTGAGCGTTTCAGATCGCCAGACCATGGCAGGTTGCCTTGAATCAGCCCAGGTTCGGGGAGCAGGAAAGAATCCACCCAGGCATACGCCTTACCAGTGGGGCGGTTTTTATGCTGTTCATCTTTACCAAACAACGCTGGTGCCAAATAAATTGCAAAACCGATGGAAAACAACGCAAACATCATCCGAGTAACGCTGATCTGGTGGCTATCTCCATGATCGTGGGGTAATTTGAACACGCCAAACAGATATAAGGCCATCACCAGCAGCAAGGCAACCCAACTGGCCATGACCATATCGTAGGTGAAATATTCTGGCACCGGCAGCAATCGCAACTCTGCCGTACGGAAGAACTTTAACGCAGCGGCCAGTTCCAGAAAACCCATTACTACTTTGAGTACGTTCATCCAGTCGCCGCTTTTGGGCACTTTTTTCAGCAAACCTGGGAACAATGCCAGCAGCATAAATGGGGAGGCGAATGCAAAGGCAAAGCCCAGTGCAGCTCCCAGTAATTCCAGGGTGCCATAATCGCCACTCGCAGTCATCCCACTGAAACCGCCGAGAAAAGGTGCGACACAGGTAAAGCTGACGATGCTGAAGGAGATCGCCATAAAGATCGTACCTAAATAGCCTCCACTGCCTTCCCGCTGGCCGGTGAAGTTCGACAGAAAGCTGGGGAGGGTGATTTCGAACATGCCAAACAGGCTCATCGCCAGCACCACAAACAGCCCACCCAGCAGGATATTGGTAACCGGATGGACTGAGAGGCGGCTGAAGATCGTCAGCACCGTCAGTGCGGCCACCGTCAGAATGGCGATGATCGTTAAGGTATACACCGCGGCGTGGCCATAAAGATTGATGCCCTGCTTTTCTGATTTTTTCAGAAACACGCTAACGGTAATGGGAATCATCGGAAAGACGCACGGTGTCAGTAAAGTAATCCAGCCCCACAACATCGCGGTACCAATCAGTACCAGCGTACCCACGCGGTCGTCTTTTTTTCGAACGATCTGCTGAGCACTTTGGGCCATTTCCTCTTCATAAGTGGCATGATTCAGAATTTTGAATGAGATTTCATGGCCGGGGACCAAACCAGACTCGTCCTTCTTGTCGGGAGGATTGGCAACATTCGTTTTCGGATCTTCTTTGGGAGGAACCGGTGCGTTGCCGACTAGTTTATTGACGAATTCAGTGTATTTGGCTTCTACTGGCACGCTGCCCGCTTCGATCGTAATCGGTGCGGTTGCTGTAAATCGCTTCGGTGACAGACAGGTGCTGTCGTCGCAGTATTGAAAGCGAAATTCCTTCAGTGAAATCGATTTCATGCCAGGTGTCGCATTGGGATTGACCACCACTGGAATGGTCCAGGTAACCGTGCCTGTGTAGTAGCGTAATTCACCCAGCACAAACTTCACTTTGGCACCCGGTGGGTCCTGTACGATCTCTGGAAAGAGAAAGTCGGCATCCTTTGTATTGGTGGGTGGGGTAATCCGCAGTACGCTGGTTGCTTCCATTGGGTCTGGCTGTACCGTCGGATAGGTATACAAACCATCCGGCAGGGTAATCGTCAGCTTGAATTGAACTGTTTGTCCCGGTTTGGCGGTAGCTGGTTCCACAGCGTATTTCAACTCATGGAGATTGTCATTCCAGCTTAATGTCTGTGCAGGTACTGAAGCAGGCAACAACAGTCCCAACGAAAGTAATAACAGGCTTCGAATGCACATGAGCCAACTCTTCAACAATGTTTTTGAACACAAACGATAGACGATTCGATTCTTCTATTTATTTTTATGATTTGTCACAAAGGAGTAGCTACTTTGGCGCGGGTTTCTCTTTGAAATCGGCGATCCATTTTTCAAATGACTGCCGATGCTGGTCAATCTGTTGTTGTGGGCCTGTGATCTGGAAGGCCAGGGCATCGCCATCAGGTAGCGGGTACCAAACTGAAATCTGACGATAATCAAATTTCTGCGACGGTGGCACCCCACCGTGGGGCTGATAAACATAATTGCCAGATAATTCCTGGGTTTTCAAATCCAATTTGCCGATTCGCGTACTCAATACACTGTTCGCCACCAATTTCTTGCCGGATCCTGGAGTAAACGACTTTACCTGCTTGGAATAAAAATCTTCGACATCGGCATTTGCCTTCGGAATCAACTGAACCGAAACGATTGCGTTGTCGCTATACAGATCACTTTCTTCGCAGTAGTATGCCACAGTTGTCGAACTGTTGCAGCCAATCTTCAGCCACTTCGCGGAATGAACCGATTCATACCCTGCGATCTGCGTCATATTCGCAATCGGTCCTTCCATACCTGTCGCTGCTCTGTTCGCCGCATGCAGATCCTTTACCAGATCAGGATTAACAAACGCCTCTAATACCAGTTTGAACCTTGGTTCGCTTCGGATTGCTTCAAAATCGGGATCTCCGGTAATCAACCCCTGATCTGGCCAGCCAAGTTCAATCAGCTTTGCCAGTAATTCAAACGAACGATTCTGGCTGCGTTTTCTGATGGTTCGATCGCAGGTGACTCCAGACAAAATAGAGAACGTGCAGGCAGACTGAAATACCACCTGCAGATCATTCGGAGAGCGTTCCAGCAAACGATTAATGCGGGATTCTGCATTGTAAAACATTCCCAGACGGGCTTGAACCAGAGCCAGTTCCAGCCCCGCGTGAACATGAGTAGCATCGATCGCTGCCAGTTTCTGGCGAATTTTTAAACACTCCCGGAATGCGTGGTTCGACAGGACAGGGTCTGGTGCAGCGATCCCCAAACGATAATAGGAGGACGCCACCTGTGCTTCGGAAAATAACGACAGCGGATCATGCTGTAATAATTCCAGATTCAGCTCTATTGCTTGTTCGTATTGCTGAAAAGCCACCGTGGGCATTTTGCGATGAAACAGATAGTAATCGCCCAGAAAAATATGCCCTAGGGCGATATCTCCACGGATCACTTTTGTCATGGTTGAATTTGCCGTCAATCCAGCCAGAAGCTGCTTTCGTTCACTCAACGATTGCTTCAACAGCGATTCAGCTTCAGCAAGTTTGCCTTGTCTGGCAAAAATGTCCCCACGGTGGGAGAGAATCTCAATTCGTTTCCGCCGGACCATCATTGTGTTCTGCAATATTGGGCTGACGGATGAGTAAGTCCGTTGCGACTGCTGATAGTATTGCAGTGCCTCGTGGCTTCCCATTCTGGAATAATTATGGGCAATGAGAAAGTAGATTTCTGCCAGATCAATTCTGCTCGATTCGATCGTCAGTTCATCGGCAGGTGGATTGGCGTTTTTGTGGAGTTCGATGAGCTGGAGACGCAATTTTGCGGACTCTTGAAAGTAATGTACCGACTTTACCCCATTACCATACATCCATTCTACTTCACCTAGCTGTTTATGGATGAAGGACAGATTGCGGATTTTGTTCGGGTCATCAGGTGCCTGCCGGAGAAATTCTTCAAATAAGGGCAATGCTTTCAGCAGCCATGTGCGTGCATCTTCAATTCGATTTAAAGAATAATAAATCTCACCCAGGCGGGAATATGAGGTGCCTTCCGTCAGATCCACCAGGGGGTTCTTCTGGGCATGATCCCGAATCTTATCCAGATCGGTTAGCATTCGTCGCACCAGTTCACCCCGCAGTGGGGCCAGTGCAGAATTGTTCTTCATCCGAGTGTCGATTTCACGCACCACGGTGCGGACGGTTTCGAGTGCCAGTTGCCGTTGTTCCGATGAAACCTTACTGGCTTGTTCTGCCTCCAGCCGTTTTTGCTCTGCAATGTTCCTGGCTTCGGTTTCCGCCTGGCGTGCCTGCTCTTTCTGGTCGCGCTCGTAAAGTGCCTCTTTGCGTTTCTGTTCTGCCTGCAGGTATCCCCACGTGGCTGCAATGACACCCAGAACAAGGCTGATCGATACCAGCAGCGAGGCGTAGACGAAGGCACGGTTGCGGCGGACGAATTTCCTAATGCGGTACGACCTGCTCGGTGGGCCAGCATTCACTGGTTCGTGCTGCAAAAACCGTTCAATATCTTTTGCAAATCCATTGGCAGTTTCATAACGGCGATCGCGATCTTTGCTGAGCGCTTTCAGGACAATCCAGTCGAGATCACCCCGCATAAATCTACCGTTTCGCTGGTTCGCTCTGCCGATTCGCGGCCACTACGGGAGAATTGACTGCAGAACTTAGCCTCGAGCTCGGCGTGGGGGCATCCAGTTCCCGCACCAGTCGGAGCATTTCATCCAGTTGTGCCTGCTTGATGGTATCCCGCGTCAACGGTGTGGTGCCTGTCAGCAGTTCGTACAGGATCACCCCCAGGGCATAAATATCCGCACGTGTATCAATGTCGACCGCATTGAAGCTGGCCTGCTCTGGTGCCATGTACATGGGTGTGCCCAGAATGGAACCAAAGCCTGTAAAAAGCGTATTTTCGGTCAGTTTCAGGCCTGTCGTGGCTTTCGCCAGACCAAAATCGATAATTTTGGGCACTGCTTTTCCATCGTGGGACTCCACCAGGATGTTGCCGGGCTTCAGGTCGCGATGGATAATCCCTTTCTGGTGGGCGTGCTGCACGGCACCACAGATCTGGGTGAATAATACCAGTCGATCCGCAATACTCAGCCGGTGGGTGTCGCAATATTCATTCAGTGGTACACCCCGCACCAATTCCATGACAAAGTAAGGAGAGTCTTCCCACGTGCCCGCGTCCATCAGCCGTGCAATGTGGGGATGATCCATCAACGCAATCGCCTGCCGTTCTGCTTCAAAGCGTGCCAGAATGGTGCTGGAGGTCACTCGTTCGGTGCGGATCAGTTTCAAAGCTACCCGCCGCTTGACTGGTTCCAGTTGATCGGCCATCCAGACCACACCCATACCACCCTGGCCAATCACTTCTAATAATTTGTACCGCCCCGCAATTACTCGCGAAGCAAGCACTTCATTCTCTTTTGAGTGGTGAGTGAGGGTTTTTTCAGGTTGGTCTTCCGCAGCGGGCGATGGTTCCCGCGCTTCTGTGGGGGCATCCAATGAAGATTGGTGATTCGCCAGCAGTTGCATCATGCGTGCCCGCAATTTGGGCTGGTTTGCACATTCCCTCAGGAGAATTTCTTCTCGTTCGTGCAATGATGCCTGCAAAAGCATGTGAAAGAGTGTTTCTTCGTTCATCATCTCGCCCCTTTTCCCACAATAGCGAGAAAAATCCCCAAATCCATCAATTATGAATAATTTTTAACATATTTCGGCAGATTCACCAGAAATCCATCTTTTCAATAGCAGGATTCAGATAGATGAGAGCTTTTTAATGAGTGATGCTGGCTAAGTAGCCATTCGATCAGCTTTACTGACAATTGTTTGAAAATGAACCAGCAAATCAACCAGTGCTTCCACATCGGCAGCAGTGGTGCGCCAATTCACGAAGCACACCCGCAACGTAAACTTATTGTCAAGGTTGGTAGAAGAAAGAAACGCTGTTTCCGACTGCTGAATGGCCTGACACAGCTTTCGATTCCACTGTTCGAGTACTTCCTCAGTCTGATCTTCCGGATGGTACCGGAAGCAGACAATACTTAAGGTGGGCGGCGCAATAATCGTAAACCCTGCCCTCAAAAGGAGTTCCGCCGAATACTGTGCTAGCTGGCAACAATGGTTTGCCAGTCTTCGGAACCAGTCGGTGCCCAGCGTCATCAGGGAAAACCAGATTTTCAGTGCCCGACAGCGTCGCGTCAGAGCAATGCCACGATCGGCAAAATTCACTTCACCATGCTTGGGAATGACATCCTGCATGTAATCGGGGTGGTTGGCAAAGGTGCGTTCCAGCAGCATTCCTTGCCGCACCAGCAGGCAGCCGACATCGTAAGTCTGGGCAAACCATTTGTGGGGATCGAGTGTGATCGAATCGATGCGATCAATCCCCGCAAAATGCTGGCTGGCAGTCGGGGCGAGAATTCCCAGCCAGCCATAGGCCGCATCCACATGCAGCCAGATTTGGTGGTGGTGACAGAGATCCGCAATCGCACCCAGTGGGTCGACCGCACCAGTATTGGTGCTACCCGCATTGGCCGCAACCACCCAGGGCAAGTGGCCCGCTTTCAGATCTGCTTCAATCGCCCGCTGCAGGTGGGGAACAGACAGCCGAAAACGGGCATCGACGGCGATCGGCACAATTTGCGTGGTGTGCAGGCCGATAATTCTGGCCGCACGGTCCAGTGACCAGTGCCGCTGTTCCGATACATACAGTCTCAGGCGGGGCCGATCGGCAAATTCCTGCTGGTCGCGGGCAACAATCAGAGCAATTAAGTTGGCTTCACTTCCCCCACCAGTCAGCAGTCCTGACGTTTCCGGTGGCATCCCCAGCCATTGATGAAAAAGTTCTAATATTTGTAGTTCCACCGCAGTGGGTGCGGACGATTCAACCCAGACGCCGCCAAAAAAATTGCAGACCGCCGTGACCCAATCACCCACAATACTTGGGATGGATGGGGCACCGGGCACAAATCCTACGAACAATGGATGGTCGATTCGGTAAGCGTACGGCTCGATATCGGTCAGAAATTGCTGAAAAACCTGTGCAAACTGCTGTGGCTGGCTGGGAAAATTCTGGCAGAGTCGATTCGAAATGTGCGTGGGGTCTGCTTGTTTGCCCATGCCACGACGGACGGGGGAGTATTCTCTCTGGAGAAACCACTGCTGCACCAGGTGAATCACCTGCATGCTTTCCTGCAGATCGGGCTGAGGTAACGGTTCTGCGATCTGCTGTCGCAGATCATCCCAATCGAAATTAGAGCCCATGGACCTTCTTAAAGTGGTCTGCCATCTCTTCATGGGGCACATGCCATGCACAATCTTCGCACGCAGGCACCGTGGGGAAGCACTTGGAACAATAAATCGGCCCACCGTGGTAGAATTGTTCCAGACGTTTCTGGTCGGCTTCGGACAAGCCTTCCAGTGACAGCGGAACGGTTACTTTGGTGGCGCACTTTTCGCAGGGGATCTTATTATTGGCCGGAATAACATCCTTATAATGGCTGTGAATGCCACGTGGCACGATCCCACCACCATGGCACAGAGGGCAGTCCATGGAAAATTGGGCCAGAATCGCCCGACGGATAAAATCGCTCTTGTTTTGCAGTTTATCGAGAAAGTCTGCCAACTCCTGTTCTACTTTGAAGGCAACAACTTTCGTTTTCTGAACTTTGGTTTTCCTGGCCAATGGTGTATCCCCACATCGATGATTGGTGTATTATACATCAAACAGTAAAAAAACAGTAAATTGTCCCACCTGATCAGGCAGTTTCTGGATTTGCGTGGTTGTTGTGCTGTCGAAAAAGCAGTGAACTCTTTTTCACAAGCATTCAGTTGAACCATTCACTCGCAAAGAAGGGAAAGCAAGGTGGATTCACGCCAGCGGGAACGACGGTTCTCAGAATCCTTTGCGGCTTTGCTGTCGATCACTTGAAAAGAAATTCTTTTGCTGACGCTGTGGGCAATACAAACGACAATCAATGGATCACTTTGGCTAATTTGTGCATATTGGCACCGCCTTCCAACCGGTGAGCAAGAAAAACTACGTGTTTGAGGATGGTGGCACCAGGTTTTTTCAGCCGACAGCATAAGACGCGGTTTGTTTGCTTATTGAAATTGCCTTCATGGAAGTTCCTTCTCAGTGATGGTTTTTGTACGCGAGACAAAGTTCGATGGTATTGAATTGTTGTTGTTAAAATATAAGCACGATATTGGCACAAAAATCAAAATGAACAGCCAAATTAAAAAGTCAATTAGCAAGTTGGCTAAACTGAATTCAAGAACGTTGTTACCAACAATAGCAACGAACTTAAATGGAAATCCACCCAGTTCGATTTGGTTTAGCATGACACCTGTTCTGCGTGGCCAGTTAAGAAATACTCCCAGAATTGAAAGGCTGTACAACCAAAATAAGTACCTGCTTTTATTTGCTTGAATCTTAGCGTGCCAGCGGTTCATTTTAAATACCACAATTTGCTATGCAAACATTGTTTTCCCACTCAGGGCCAAAATCATGCCAATTTTCAGGCCAGCATCTTTCAATAATCCGACAATTGAATCTCGCAACGCAAATGCCTGATCGAAGCATGCGATCTTCTTCCCGGCAGTGGTATTCAGTTCGAGCACTGCTTCGTAACCTTCTGCTTGTCGTTCCATGCGAACGTGGGCCAGTACTTCGATGTATCGCATTTGCTGATTCCCTGATTTCGACTACCATCACAACGATTGTATCAGGCACTTGCTCCCGCAGGGCAAAGCGAATGGAATTGGATTTATTTGGAATTGATCGATTGTTCTTTATCCAGGATGATCTGCGTTGTTTTCAAGATCGTATCTGGTGTCAGCGAGATGCTGTCAATCCCACACTCCACCAGAAATTCTGCGAAGTCAGGATAGTCGCTTGGTGCCTGACCGCAGATTCCCACTTTCCGGCCACAAGCTTTCACACGGCGGATTACATCGGCAACCAGTTTTTTGACCGCAGCATTTCGTTCGTCAAACAAATGGGCAACAATTTCCGAATCGCGGTCAAGCCCCAGGGTCAATTGGGTCAGATCATTCGAGCCAATCGAAAACCCATCGAAAATCTCGGCGAATTCTTCGGCTAATACCACATTCGATGGAATTTCACACATCACATAGAGTTCCAGGCCATTTTCACCCTGCAACAGTCCAGCATCAGCCATAATCTTGAGCACGCGCTTCCCTTCTTCAACAGTTCGGCAAAAGGGGATCATCAGCTTCAGATTGGTCAGGCCCATCTCTTCCCGCACGCGTTTCATCGCGGCACATTCGAGCAGAAATCCATCCCGATAGCGATCATCATAATAGCGAGATGCCCCACGGAACCCGATCATGGGGTTCTCTTCAACCGGTTCAAAAGGCTTGCCACCAATTAAACCCGCGTACTCATTCGTTTTGAAATCGGACAAACGGACGATGACATCTTTGGGATAGTAGGCAGCAGCAATCTGCCCAACACCTTCCGCGAGTCGATCGACAAAGTAATCCGGCTGGTGGGTATAGCCGACAGTTAATCGGGCTATTTTTTCCACATCTTCTGGCAGTACTTTCTCTGGCTGCAGCAGTGCCATGGGGTGCACTTGAATTAATGAGGAAATGATGAATTCCATCCGTGCGAGCCCCACACCATCGTTGGGGATTCCCGCAAGGGAAAAGGCTTGACTGGGATTGCCCAGATTCATCATAATTTTTGTTTGTGGGCGGCGTAACTTGCTGAGATCGATCTTTGTCTTCTCAAAAGGAATGGCACCCTCAAGAACACGGCCAGTTTCACCATCAGCACATGTAACTGTGACTTGCTGACCGGTACGGATCAGTTCGGTGCCATGTCCCGTTCCGACCAGGCAGGGGACACCCAGTTCTCTGCTGACAATGGCAGCATGGCAGGTACGTCCACCACGATTTGTCACAATGGCCCCCGCCATTTTCATCGTGGGCTCCCAGTCGGGATCTGTCATATCGGCAATCAGCACTTCACCGGGCTGGAAGGATGCAAGGTCTTCCGGATCTCGAATCACGCGGGCGGGCCCAGCACCAATTTTTTCACCTACTGCTTTGCCCTGCAGCAAGACCGTGCCGGTACCTTTCAGGCGGTACACCTCGAAATTGTCCGCCGAACGGGCCAGGCTATGCACGGTTTCCGGGCGGGCCTGCAAAATGTACAACTCGCCGGTGATTCCATCTTTCGCCCATTCAATATCCTGCGGGCAGGCCGAGCCTTTCTTATTGGTGTAATGCTCCTCAATCATCAGACCCCAGTGGGCCAATTGCAGAACATCCTCATCCGAGATACACAGACGATTTCGATCTTCTGGTGCCACGGGCACAATCCGCGTCGATTGCCCGCCCCGATCCGCGTAGATCATTTTTTCCTGTTTCGCACCTAAGGCCCGTTTCAGGATGGGGCGTTTCCCCGCCCGCAAGGTGGGCTTATGCACCAGAAATTCATCAGGATTAATCCGCCCTTTCACGATCATTTCGCCCAGACCCAGTGCGGCATTAATCATAATCACATCAGAAAAGCCACTTTCAGTATCCAGGGTGAACATGACACCTGAAGTACCCACATCGGCCCGCACCATTACCTGCACACCCACGGAAAGGGCAACCGCAAAATGGTCGAACCCTTTGTCGATGCGGTATGAGATTGCTCGATCGGTAAACAGCGATGCCAGGCAATGGTGGTAGGCTGTCAGCACCCGCCGAATCCCCCGCACATTCAAATAAGATTCCTGCTGGCCGGCAAAACTTGCTTCTGGCAAATCTTCTGCCGTGGCACTGGAACGCACTGCGACGGCACAATCTGCACCATATTCCTGTTCAAGTTCCTGATATGCCTGGGTAAGTTGCTGTTCGATTTCGGCAGGTAGCGGGGTGCTTAAAATCGCTTCCCGAATGGACGCACCCCGTTTCGCAAGATCTGCGAGATGGTGCGAATCCAGTCCAGTCAATTGGGCGGTCACAATTTCGGTTAAACCAGTCTGGCGCAAAAAGACGCGATACGCTTCCGCTGTCACGGCAAAACCGTTGGGAATTCGAATTCCTTTGGGAACCAGTTCGCGGTACATTTCGCTCAGCGAGGCATTTTTGCCACCAACCAGATGAACTTCTTCAATACCTGATTCTCGAAACCAGCGGATCATTGATGCAATTGTCATAGCAGAACCTGGAGAAGTTGGAGGGTACTGGCACAGTGCAGCAAATCGCAGGCATTTGCCCACTACTTTCTGCAAATGTGCATTTGTACTGGTTATTCTACTCAATCGGATGTGAGAGGTCGAAAACCATGTTTCTGTACACTATCCCAGGGTGGTGGTGATCTGAATTTTGCAAAAATTCACAAAATTTCTTCTTCTACCGTAAATCATTATCAATTAATTACTTGCGGTGATGGATTCTCCGAAATCGCCGCCGCTTTTCAAACAAAATGGCATTTTAATAAATGGACGCGGGTATATTATATATGACTGAAAATACAGTCTATGGAGCGGTGCATGGTGCCTGATGTTTCAACCTTACCCAACCCCACCTGATGTGGGGGAGGTTCTGAATAGTTGCTGCCAGCGAGCCTGGGGATGTCGGTTCTGAAGTTTAATGAGGATCAGTTTGAAGCTACCCACCTGATCACCTTCGAAATGCGCGTAAAAAAACTCGTGGCTCATCACCACGAGTCATCGAGAGTCTCAATTACTCTCAGTACTGTCTAACCTTACTTGCAGATACCGCAGAAGTTCAGGTGGAGACCGTTGCCGCAACCACCGAAGCCGCATTTGCTGAAGCCATGACCGCTACCGCATTTGTCGAACAGTCCGCAGCCACCGAAGCTTTTGCCACACAGGCTCTTGCCGCAGAAGCTGGTGCCACAACCGGTGTTGCAACCGGTGTCACAAGAAGGAACCGAGCAGGTAGGAACCGAGCAGCTAGGGGTGTAGCAAGAGTCAGTCTTGCAGCACTTGCTGAACAGGCCTTTGCCACAACCACCGAAGCCGCACTTGCTGAACAGGCCACAACCACCGAACAGACCGCACTTGCTGCTGGTGCCACAGCCGCTGTCGCAACCATTGCCACAGGCGCTGGTGCCACAACCTGCTGCTGCAGTGCCGCATGGGCTGCTGCCACAACCAGCCGCTGCATTGCCACAACCGTTTCCGGCTGCTGCGTTGCCGCAAGGATCGTTACCGCAACCGTTTCCGGCTGCTGCGGTGCCTGCTGCACCACAAGGAACCTGGCACTCAATTTCTTGAGGAACCATTTTGCAAACCGTAACGGTTTCGGTGCAAGGTTCGCACACGGTGACACAACGGGTTCCGGTGCAAGGCACTTGAACGCATTTGGTCACGCAAACTTCTTTCTTCTCAACACAAGGAACGCAGCGGGTTTTGCAAACCGGAACCATTTCGGTCTTGGTTTCTGTCTTCCAGGTGCACACCTTCTTGGTCACAGGGACACATTCGGTGACGCACTTAGGACGGCAAACCTGCACACATTCTTTTTCCATGTGTGGCTTGATGCAAGGAACGGACAAGCTGAAGCAACCGCATGGGTTACCGATTGTCTTGCATTCTTTCGTGAAGGAAAGTTTGCATTTTTCCTTGGTTTCATTCACCCACTCGATCCGTTTGCGTTTTTCCATCACGCACTTTTCTTCCCACACAGGAACTTTCACACAGGTCGTGCGGGGTTCCATCACGGTTTCTGTCACTTTCTTGTAAGTGGTGACATCAACCATTTGTTTTTCCTGCACTTGCTTGGTGACATAGTAAGTGTAGGTTTCTTGCTTCTGTACGGGTTTCATCACCGTACGGGTTTCCTGCACTTGCGTGGGAACCATCACGGTTCGCTTCACGGTGGTGTAGGCTGGGGCACAGTTGCCTGTGCTGCCTGCTACCACTGCAGGTGCCGGGGCCGGGTTAGTGGCTGGCATGGTTTTGGGTGCTTCTTTAGCAGCACCACCTTGATCCTGAGCATAAGCCGCGAACGGCGCCACTGCCAGGAGCACGCTCGTCAAAACGAGTCTACGCACACTTAACATGGGAACCTCTCCATTTCCAAAGTGGTCGTCCGCGGTCGTCTCCGCAACACCTTGTTGCTGGAATGTAAAACGCCGACGTTCGACATACAACTTCAATATGCCCTATTTGGGGAAGAGAGCAAATATAAACAGGGTAGAAAAGCTGTAGAATTCAGGGGGTTTGGATCAGGGTTTGCATGTTGTACGCGGCTTGCCGATCACGTTGGTTTCGCATGCCAGATCGGTTGTAGCACCACAATATAACGGATGCGCCAACCAGGTATATTGAAACTGGTTTGGTTATACTAATGGTGCCACTTGGGGGCACTTCCAGAGACAGGTAAACTGGTGGGCTGGATCTGGTCAAAACTTCTGGGAAAAATGTCTGGTGGTCGGGAATATTTTCGCTAACCGGTAATCTTCAATGGGATGGGTTCTGCAATGTGATGAAAAGATGAAGCAACAAATTATCGGGCTGTCTGCCAGATACGGATCATACCGGTTTGATCCAGGCTGATCAGTCGCTGGCTTTCCCATTGTTGGATGGTGGCTGCATAGATGGCGTTGGTATGCCCCGCAAGCGATGCACGTTCCTGACCGATCTCCGGATCCCACACTCGGATGAGGCGGTCGTTGCCAGCAGTGATCAGCGATTTCCCTTCGCTGGTAAAGAACATCGTGTGCACGGTTTCGCCAATTCCGTTCAGCGTGAATCGTTCGGTGACTTTCAGTTCCTGATCCAGTAACGAACCTTTCGGTTGAATCCCACTGGGCTGAATGTCCCACAGGCGGACAATCCCGCGTTCGTCGCCGGAAGCAATCGTCCATTGTTTCGTGGTGCTGCCCGGTACCACTGCCAGTTTCACAATCGGGCTGAAGTGAGCAGTGGGAGAACTGTATAATTCTTTTCCAGTCTGGGCATCCCAGATTTGCAGTGCCAGTGTGCCCGCAGTCACCATTTTGGTGCCATCAGTGGAAAAGGCCAGCACAGAAGGCTTGCCCACGTTGGTGGTGGCTTCGTAGCGAATTTTCAGATTATTCTGATTGTAGCAACGAATCGTGTGGTTCGGCTGGATCACGACAAACTGATCTCCATGAAAGGCCATGGCAATCGCCTCGCACCGTGGGATCAAAACGGAACTGGGTTCTTTTTTGACCAGACTGCGGGTGTCCCAAACACGCACCGATTCCCCCTGGGAATAAACTGCCACTTTGGTGCCATCAGCATTCAGTGCCAGGCGTTGGGACTCACCCGCAAAGTTCCGCAGGCTGAACGTGGGTGTGGTGGAAACAAAATCATCTGCCCGATTCCAGACCCACACATGCACCCGCCCTGCTTTATCAATGACAGCCATCGTAGACCCATCCTGGCTGATTTCTGCAGCTCGGAATGGGCCTGGTACTTCCAGTTCCAGTCGGGAATCTCGCTGGGCAATATACCCCCATACTCGAATGACACCATCGATTCCCCCCGTTGCCACGTTAATGCCGTCGGGACAAAAACTGACACTTCGGATAAATCGTTCTTCATCTTCGTTCCCGGGTCGCCTGCGATCGGGTTCAAAAATCGCACGTTCCTGTTTGTTGGCTACATCCCACAACCTCGTTGTGCCATCCGCACTGACACTGGCTAGGCGGGCGCTGTCATCGGAAAAACTCACGCCGTAAATCGTCCCCGTATGCCCACGTAATTTGGTTTCAGTGCGTTGGGCAGATAGCCGCCACAACTGGATGCTGGGGTCGTCGGCATGTTTATCTGCTGCTGCCAGCAGTTCGCCATCAGGAGATGCTGCCAGCGAAATAATACCAAATTCCATCCGGAAAAGTTCTTCAGAACGCAACGATATCAAATCCCAACTACGAACAGAGCGGTCTTCCCCGCCAGAAAACAAACCTTTGATTGACCAGGCCAGCGACCAGACCGTGCCACGGTGGCCCTGCAACACCCCATTCGCAACTAATTGCCAGTTTGGATTTCGTCGCATATTGGGTGCAACAACATCCCACAGTCGAATGGTTCCCTGGGCATCTCCACTCGCCAGTTGTTTGCGATCCGGGCTGATCACCAGTGATTTGATCGAATCACGGTGGTCGCTGACAATTTGTGAAGGACTGACAATCTTCAGTTGGTTACCACGTTGGGGTAATTTCCACAAGCGAATCGAATTATCATTGCTGGCGGTAACCATCACTTGTTCGTTAATAAATTGCACGCCCATTACAATGCCACGGTGGCCACGAAGTTCGAAAATCGCCTGATGCCGTTTAACATCCCAGATTCGGACCACATTATCCCAACTGGCAGAAGCGATCAGTTCACCCGAAGGGGAATATGCCACCTGGGTAATTGGCTGATCGTGTTTGCCAATAGTATCCTGAGTTACCTGGCAGCGACTTCGCAAAAATTCCCACGCAAAATCGCGTAGAGAATCTGGACAGCGGGTGCGGTCTTCAAGCAATCGTAATGCACGCTGTGGATTGCGTTCTGCCAGTGCTGCCGCCTTAAAGAGTTGCAGTGCATAGCGTTCACGCTCGGTATTCTGTTTTTCCTTTTCAACAAGCTCCCGCTGTTTGTTGGCTTCAATGCTTTCGGCAACCGCAATTGCACGCAGATTTTCTGCCTCTTTCTGCTTCTCTTCTGCACGGCTTTTTTCGAGCCGTAATTGAGCCTGTGCCTGACGTGCCTGATCGGCTTCCAAAGAAATCTGGTCCGCCGCATTCTGCAAGCGGAAATTGAAATAGATGCTGACAATCAACAGCACCAGAAAAGTGACAACACTGGTGGCAATCAATACGGTGGCTGCGGTATGGCGCTTGACCCACTTAATGGCACGTTCCCGCACACTGATCGGTCGGGCAGAAACGGGCTCACCCAGGATGAATCGTTGAAGATCATCGGCCAGTTCTTCAGCGGTGGCATACCTTTTGGCGGGGGATTTTTGCAGGCACTTCAGGCAGATTGTTTCCAGATCGCGCGGCAATTTGGACCGCAATTTGGAAGGTGGGACCGGGTCATCGGCCATCACCTGTAACACGGTATCCAGCGGAGTTTCCCCGCGGAATGGTGGTCTGCCGGTCAGCAATTCGTACAGCACCGCACCCAATGCGTAAATATCGACACCCGGCCCAATACCACGATTTTTGCCAGCCGCCTGTTCCGGTGCAATGTAACTGGGCGTGCCCACCACCGCACCGGTGCGGGTTTGCCCCACCACAGTACCGTCTTCGTCCACTTCTTCGTAACGTTTTGCCAAACCGAAATCGGTAATTTTTGGCACCACCTGATCCGGAAAAGGCAATCCAGCAATAATCGGTGCGGTGTGGTCCAGGTTCAGCGATTCGCCCGTGTCTCCAGAATAGGAACCAGAATCGGCCCCAAGTAACACGTTGGCTGGCTTCAAATCGCGGTGGATAATTCCCCGCTGGTGGGCGTAATGCATCGCACGTGCGATGGTCTGAATCAGTTCTGCGGCAGCACGCGAAGGCCACG
Organism: Zavarzinella sp.; assembly: GCA_041399155.1. NCBI lineage: Bacteria > Pseudomonadati > Planctomycetota > Planctomycetia > Gemmatales > Gemmataceae > Zavarzinella > Zavarzinella sp. The sequence continues at coordinate 96,840 of JAWKTI010000007.1, read as the reverse complement.
GCTGACCATCCAGTCGAGATGCCAGACTACCGCCAGCAACATATTCCAGCACCAGGTAAGGTCGGCCCTGGGCTTCACCTACTTCAAAAACCTGCACAATGTTGGGGTGGTGCAGCGAAGCAATGGCCTGTGCTTCCCGCAAAAATCGGCTGTGCTCTGTGTTGCTGGCATGCTCACCCGAAAGAATCATCTTCAAGGCGACCAGCCGATTTAATTTTGGCTGGCGTGCCAGATAGACAATTCCCATCCCACCGCGACCAAGTTCGGAAAGAATTTCATATCCTTCCAGCCCTGCAGTGGGTAACGGGCTGGCCGCGGAACGTTGAAATCGTCTGGTCCAGTGGTCGCTGCTTTCGCTCAGTTGGGCAAATGTCAGTTCACTCTGCTCCGACTTTGGCCGCTGGTCGGAGTGAACAAAATCGATTGTGTGGCTAAGATTGTTCCCCTCCCCAACAGGTATCTGATCGCTGGAAAGCTCTGTGGATGCTTCCAGGCTGGTATCAGAAGCGGAGTTCGCCAACTGATTGTCTGCAGAATCTTCGCCGGCTTTCTGCGGTTTCAGTGAAAGTGTCAGGTCGGTGGTCAGCTGGTCGTTCAAACCTGAAAACGAAGAATCTGCACCCTTTTTTTCTGCCTCGGGGTTGGGCAGGTCTTTCCGTACATCGTCGTTCTGATCGTTCATCAAAATATCAAGTTCCGATTGGTTCAACCCCAGGAAATCCTTTCCGTGGGTAGGCTATTGGTGTTGCACCACCCATAATAGAATAGCTGTTGATGCAAAACTTGTGGGTAATTACCATTGTTTCAACTGGTGGCTGAAACGCACGCTTCCCTGTTTTCTGGTTGCTGAAGCGAATTAATTATGAAGAATATTCTATTATTTTTCCTTTTTGTCATCTGGAATTCGGACGCACTTGCCCACAGAATGTTACTGAGCGTGACCACCCGGGGCAACCAGGTTCAGGTGGAAGCATATTATGAAGACGATACACCCGCCGAAGGCGCTTTAATTTTCTTCGCAAAAAATGAAAAAAACCAGTTTGAGGCAAAAACGAACGAACGCGGAGTGTGGACAGGAAAACTGCCGGAAACAGGCAACTGGGAGATTCTGGTAAAGCACTTTGGCCATTCTGCCAAAACTACTTATTCTGCTCCATCCGAAGTCGTGACCGCACCTACAAATGAGAATCCAGTTCCGGTGGCAGAAAAATCCAGTTCCGATTCTGAACTTGAAGCATTACCCACCCACCCGAAGCCAGCGTATCCATGGCAGAGGGTGCTGCTTGGTGTGGGGATACTGGTACTCGCTTCGGTACTATTAAAAGTGGGCTTGAGAATGACCAGAAAATCATCGAGCGGATGAAGAACACCTTTCAGCGTGATGAACGTCGGTAAGTTCTTGACATACAATTTACCCGAGATTGTCCTCAAGACGCAAATTGAAGCACCTGGAAATGCTTAACTTGTAATCGAATCACGATTTGGGTAACATCTTCAGATATCGTTTGGAACAGCAACCATTTTCGCAAATCCCAGAACCTTTTTAAGGAGCTACATTGATGATACGCTGCTTACTACTGATGACAGTCACGCTTATTGTCGCAGCGCCGATTTTCGCTGATGATTACACGGCGAAAACAATCACGGTGAAAAAAGAAATCCGACTCGGCCGTAAACTAGGAGGTGGGTTGGCACAGGATGGAGCAATACTGAAGCCTGGCACAGCTTACAAAGTGAAGGCAGACGACGGCACCTACTTGGAACTCGCTGGTGGATTCATCTTCAAGTCCGATGCGACCCTCGTAAATGATGGTACGCCGATACCAAAAGTTAAAGCAAAAGATTCTGATCCAGACAATACCAAGGGTGAGTGGTTCAAACAAGTCGTTTTTAGCAAAAAGCCAGCTTCGGAGATTACCTTCGGCGATATTGTTGGTGGTCAGGAGGTCTACTTCAAGTTTGACGGCCAATTCCCTATACTTGTGCGGGAAGATCGTGACGGTTGGTTACGATTCTTCGGTGAATACAAGGATGGGTGGGCTAAAAAAGACGATTTCTTGCTTCTTCGCGACGCTGTGAACTATTTTACCGACCGCATCAAGGCTAATAAGAAGGACGAGTTCGCATGGCAGATGCGGGCAAACGCCTACCTGAATCAAGGGCAATTCGATAAGGCGATTGAGGATTATACCGAGGTTCTCCGGCAGAACCCCAAGAATACAAGGGCTCTAATGACCCGGGGCTTTGCGTATTCTAGGATAGGGGAATTTGACAAGGAAATTGTCGACTATACGGAAGTTGTTAGCCTTGACCCGAAGAACGCCCAGGCCTTTTACAACCGTGGCATCGCGTGGGGAAACAAGAGTGAGTTTGAAAAGGCAATTGAGAATTATACTGAAGCCATCCGGCTTGACCCCAAGATGGCAACCGCCTTAATCAACCGCGGTAGTATGTGGCTCTACAAAGGAGAGTTCGACAAGGCTATTGCAGACTGCACGGAGGCCATCCGTGTCGATTCCAAGATTAGCTTAGCCTATATGATCCGCGGGAATGCCCGGAGCAGTAAGGGTGAATACGATAAGGCCATTGAGGACTGTACAGAGGCAATCCGGCTAGATCCAAAGAATATCGCTGCTTATACCTTACGTGGTGGGGCCTGGAATGATAAAGGGGAATTCGATAAAGGTATTGCGGACTGTAACGAGGCTATTCGGCTTGATCCGAAGAATGCCCAGGCCTATTCCTTCCGTGGGGTCGCTTGGAATGGTAAGCAGGAGTATGAAAAAGCTGTTGCCGACACGTCCGAAGCCATCCGGATCAACCCCCAGGACGTCTTTGCACTCAACAACCGTGCAAGTGCGTTTGCTAACATGAGGGAGTACGATAAGGCTATCGCAGATTGCGACAAAGCGATCCAACTCGACTCAAACTACGAGTTCGCCTACTTTACTCGCGGCTTAGTGTGGGATGCGAAGCAGGAGTATGACAAAGCAGTCAAAGACTTTACCGAAGTGATCAGACTCAACTCCAACGACGCTGAAGCTTTTGCCAGCCGTGGCTGGTGTCGCTATCGTATGAAGGATTACGACAAGGCAATTGCTGACTTTGATTCCGCTTTGAAAATTAACCCGAAGAATGCTTTTGCGACCGGCAACCGCGGCTTAGTGTTCGCTGTCCAGAAGAAATACGCCGATGCAGTGAAAGCATTCGAGGCGGCGCTTGCCCTGAAGGACAAAGAATATCCCCCCTACGAATACGGTCTGTTCCTAGCGAGTTGCCCTGAGGCAAAGTACCGAGATGGCAAAAAAGCAGTCGAACTAACGAAGAAGGCACTGGAGGTTTTGTCCAAAGATGCAAACTGGGAGGTTCATGCTGCTCTCGCTGCAGCCTACGCCGAGATTGCTGATTTTGAACTGGCCGTCGTAACACAGCGAACCGCCTTGGAGGATAAAACATGTACTGGTGATGATCGCAAATCGATGGAAAAGAGATTAGAACTGTACCGAGCAAAGAAACCATACAGAGCTGACTGAGTTCACTGCTTCGATAAAGTAGGACAGCACAAAACGGACCTTCAGACTGTTCAACGCAACCTGGAATGGTCTTTTGCCTTCAGAGACTTACACGGCACTTCGTACCTAAGTCATCCCGACGAATGCGGAATCCATTATTAGAAAGCCTGTCGAGTAATTATGATCGGGGCTGTTTCGGCTTATTGTCTAACCAGCTCAATTCAATGAAGTTCCGTGCGATGTTCCATGGGGAATCCACCTGATTCCAGCTGGTGCTGTCTGTAATTCAGCGGCAGGGTGCCGCTCCCACAAAATTGCGTTTCGGGCTAGGACACTTTTCGGCGGTGCAGTTCTGCCAGCATCTCCTGCAGAGTCAATGTGTTGAATACGTGCTGCTTTTCCAGCCAGCCACGGCGGGCAACGTGGATGCCAAACTGGGCCACATCCAGTTCCTGTGTGCTGTGGGCATCGGGGCAGATTACCAGTGGAATACCCATTGATTTTGCTTTTTTCACGTAAGTCCAATCGAGATCCAGCCGCACTGGGTGGGCGTTGATTTCAATCATTTTGCCATGTTCTGCGGCCACCTTCAGCACTTCATCCAGATCCACCTTGTAGCCTTCTCGTCGCAACAACAATCGCCCGGTGGCATGGCCCAGCATTGTGGTAGCGGGGTGTCGTAAGGCTGTGCAGATTCGCTTCGTCATCTCTTCCATCGACATGCCGAAATTGGTGTGGACGCTGGCCACCACATATTCGAAACCCTGCAACAGTTCATCATCGTAGTCCAGGCTGCCATCATCCAGAATGTCACTTTCAATTCCTTTGATGATACGAATACCCTGTAGCTTCTTGTTCAACGCATCGATTTCCTGCCACTGCTGTCGAACCTGTTCAGGCGAAAGCCCCCGTGCTACCTTCAATGATTGGCTGTGGTCGGCAATGCCAAAGTATTCCCAGCCACGCTCTTTGGCTGCCAGAGCCATCTGCTCCAGCGTGGCATTCCCATCGCTGTATGTCGAATGGTTATGGAATACCCCACGCAGGTCAGCCAGTTCGACCAGTTGGGGCAGGTGATGGCTTTCAGCAGCCGTGATTTCGCCCGTGTCTTCCCGCAGTTCAGGTGGGATGTAATCCAGTCCTAAAGCCCGAAAAATATCTTCTTCCGTTTCACAGGCCACGTTCTTTTTGCCTGTCAGGCCATACTCGTTCAGGCTCAACCCCTGATCAATCGCACGTTGTCTTACCCGGACATTGTGTTCTTTACTGCCAGTGAAGTAGTGCAGTGCAAACGGAAATGCCGCATCGGGCACCACGCGCAGGTCAGCATTCAGGATAATTTTCTCACCATCGATCTGCATGCTGGCCACAATGCTCGACTTGGTTTCCCCATGGGCCACTACCTGCATCACTTCGGGAAGCTGGGTGAACGCTTCCATAATGGGTGCCGCATCATCACTGCTGATCAGGATGTCGATATCTTTTGCGGTCTCCCGTCGACGTCGCAGACTGCCGCACAATTCCGAACGTTGCACACCAGGCAGCTTGCGAAGTTGTTCCAGCAGTGCCAGTCCCAGTGGGAGTGCCTGATCGATCCGCACCCGTTTCCCCACCTGATCGAGAAAGGCAAGGCCCTGCAGAATGTTGTCCGCAGTCTTTGCTCCAAATCCTTTCAGCTTCGCCACACGCCCATCTTCGCAGGCTTCCTGTAGAGCTTGCAGCGTTTCGATGCCAAGTTCATCGTGCAGCACCTTAATCTTTTTTGGGCCCAGTTTCGGGATCCGCAACATCTGAATCAGTGCCGTGGGGATTTCATTCCTCAGATCGTTCAAATAGGCCAGCTCGCCGGTGCGTGCCAGGGTCAGCACTTTTTCCTGCAGCGAGGAGCCAATCCCACGAATTTCAGAAAGTTTGCCCGTTTCCACCAGACCTTTAAAGTCACCTTCAAACTGGCGGATGGCGCGGGCACCATTGTGGTACGCATTGGTGCGGAAGGAACTTTCCCCCTTCAGTTCGAGCAGGGTGCCAATTTCTTCAAGAGCAGTAGCCACATCTTCTTTACTGAACATCACCAGGAACCTGTCTAGAAACGTGGAAAGTGCCCCGCCAATCAGGTGGCGGGATCGGCACCCCAAACAGAGTTGGTATAGGATTATCTGGGCAAAAAAAGAATGTGATCGGGGTGGGCAGATTCGAACTGCCGGCCTCCTGCTCCCAAGGCAGGCGCGCTAACCATGCTGCGCTACACCCCGTTGGATTGAGAATCTTATATTTTCACGGACGTGGTTACAAGGGGCAAGGTTCAGTCCGCAAAACATTTTTTTTCAGTTCTTCGCACAGTGGGTTATTGTCTCAGAGCTTCCATGATCCGTTCGAACTGTTCGTTGTTGTCGAAAGAAATCACCACTTTGCCTTTTTCATTGTCCCGCACACGGATTTCGACGCGGGTGGAAAGGCGTTGCTGCAGTTCCAGTTCCAGGCTCAGCACGTGGGCCGTTTTGGCGTTGGGCTGGATTTCTTTCATCAACTCGGCTGCCTGTTGGGCCTCTGCCGCCGCTTTTTCCTGCCGGATGATCATATCCAGTGCCTTCACGGAAAGCCCTTTCATAATCACTTCGCGGCACAATTCGAGCTGACGTTGTTCGGTTGCCACCCCCTTGATCGCCTTGGCATGACCGAGGGTGATCTGACCTAACCGCACTGCATTCTGGATTTCGGCGGGCAGATTCAGCAGGTTCACCAGGTTACTGACGGTGCTGCGATCCACCCCCAGGCGGGTAGCCAGTTCATCCTGTGAGGCACCATACTTGTCCATATACTCTTTGAACCCCTGCCCCTTTTCAATCGGGTTGAGGTCGGCACGCTGGATATTTTCCACCAGGGCTGCTTCAAAAACCTGTCGGTCGTCGAAGTTCACCACCGTCACCGGGACTGCTTCCAGTCCGGCCAGTTGGGCCGCACGGTAGCGTCGTTCCCCCGCAATCAACTGGTAGCCTTCCGATTGGGGCCGCACGAGCAGTGGCTGCAGAATACCGTGCTGCTTGATGCTGTCCATCAACTGCAGAATCTCTTCATCATCGAAGTGCTTCCGTGGCTGATTCGGATTCACATGAATCGTTGTCAACGCCAGGTTTTCGTGGCGGGTATCGCTGTGATCTGCTGCTAAATGAAACTCACTCATGGTTTGTTCGTCCTTCTATACGTTACCATCCGCGATTATGCCGTGCCTCACCATTGGGGTGCAATGTCGGTAGCCATTTATCCCACGTTGGGTGTTCCACGCGGAACGCGTTGTCACCCGCACGGACGGAATAACCGGCCTGTTGGTGTTCCAAAGCTCGCCAAACTGCCCATGTTCCGGTTGTGCGGAAAACACCGATTGTGTACGTGTTCCACGTGGAACACTCCGCACCGGTATCTCAGGGACATCAGGCCCGGTTTGGCGATTGTCGCCAAATTTTTTTCTGCCCCACCTGATAAGGGTGTTTGGTAAGTTAGGCAATGTTCCACGTGGAACATCTTTCTCTGGCTTACCAGACGCCCAATACTGCAAAGCACCCAAAATGATCAAGGCGAATTTTTGCAAAAAAGTGGCAAAAAAATCGCAAATATTCCCCTTCACAAACCTGCCAGCCCTGTTGTACCATTCCCAACGTTATCGATTGGAACCGGTAACACCCCAGACCGCAGGATGCGAATCTGGGACGAGGAGAAGAGACACAGGTGAATGGATTCACTTGCAACCAGGCCAGGCGGACCGGAACCCACCTGATCTGAGTGCAGGGTATCTTCTGCGAGTCAACTTTCATCTGACCCTCCTTGTACGCTACCCCCCACCTGGCGTTTCACCGCGGCACCGTCGCTGTGGTGGCCAGCTATTGACTTGTTCCAGACAGGAAGATTACGTACATGGATCGTGCACCCATTCTGGTTCGAACTGATGCCTCTGCCGCTGCTGGCTGGGAACCGTTTTATCAAAGCCTGACTTACGCAGCGATGTTGCAGCGTCGTCGTCGCCCCACATACTTCATGGGACAGATTGAACCATTCCCACTGATCTCCCAGACGGTGCGTGGGGGAAGTGATTACCTCACCGCAGGTGCAGCAATCGGCACCGCAGAAGATTGTGATGAAACAATCCGGGAAGTGCGTCGGCTGGGTGCTTCCGCAGTCATTGTGAACGCACCTGGTGTGCAGGAAGAATATCTGCGGGAACTGGCTGCCACAGGTGCCACCGTGGTGGTGATCGATTCGGAAGCTGAGGTCTGTTTTCCCAACCGTCTGGTGATCAATCCACTGATGGGTTTAACCTCAAAAAACTATCGTTGTGAAAGTGGCACCCAGTTGCTGCTGGGCCGAAAGTATGCGATGGTGCGGCCTGTTTTCCGTCGCCAACGGGCAGTGCGAACCCACGAACCAATGAACACGGAATACCGTGCGATCGTCGCACTGGGCGATGATGACCAGGGTGGGCATAGTCTGCCACGGACGCTGGAACTGCTGAATATGTCCCGCATTCAGAAAGTCACCACGATGGTGCGCAGTCACCACCATCAACTGGGAGAGTTGAAGGCGTTAGCCAGCAAGCACTCCACTCGTCTGGAAGTGCTGACCGAACCATCGGAACTGGGAACCCGCCTTCCACGTGCCCACTTCGCGGTGACTGGTGGTTGTGGGCTGTCGCTGGAATTCACCTGTGTGGGTGTGCCTCAACTGGTGATGACCCAGGTGGATCGCCACATTGCCAACGCACAGAAACTGCACGATGAAGGTGCCGCCACCTATCTGGGTGACCTGCGGGTGGTCAGTGAAAACAACCTTCGGGATGCCGTTAACTATCTATTGGACGATGAACTGGAACGGGTTGGAATGGCCCGCTGTGCCCGCAACCTGGTAGATGGGCGTGGCTGCGACCGGATTGTGAATGGGCTCGAGTTCATGTTGCAAAGCCCCATCGATCAACCAGTTTCTTATCGCCGTGCAGCGTAGGTTGAAAGCGGAACCCGCAACTTTTATCCTCAGTCCCACGAAAGCAATTCCCTTGCTTACGCTGCGGGCTATTAAGGCAAAATCTCGAAGTAAAGGCTATTACCTTCCGCTCAGAAACATTTGTGAGCAAGATCACGAAGCCATCGATTTCATCCACTCATCCATGGCTGTCTGCATTTCCGCAGGTGTCATAATTTTGATGTTGGTGGCGATTGTCCATTTGTGCCCGAACGGGTCCAATACCGTTCCCGTGCGATCACCATAGAACATATCGACAACGGGCATCACAACTGAGGCACCAGCAGCTACTGCCTGGTTAAAAACTTCGTCGCAATTTTCCACATACATTGCCACCCCGCCACTGGTTCCGTTCAGGGTGGTGGGGCTTTGATTGCCCCACTCCGGGTTCTCTTCTGCCAGCATCAGCTTGGAATTGCCAAACTCCAATTCAGCGTGAGCGATGCTGCCATCGGGTCCGGTCAGCCGAAAAAGCTCTTTGGCCCCAAATGCCTTTTGATAAAATTCGATCGCCTGTGCCGCACCTCGAATGGTGAGGTAGATGGTTAAGGTGGTATAACCTTCTGGAATTGCCGTCCCCATTGTTTCAACCTTTTACTGATTTTGTTGGAAACACTGGCAAAATTTTAGCAGGCTTTCCCCACAGTACGATGTCAGTAGCAAACAATTTTTCAAACTTTCACATCCGTCGAATGGCAGAACAATGCAGCTTTTATCTGAATTTTGACCGGCCCAGTGCCGATAAAATAAGTAACACTTTTCATTTGTTTCAGCCAAAAACACCCCACAGCCACTACTCAAGCAGATTGCACCGGCACTATTTCGCGTTGTCTAAATTGCATTTTTGGTTAAACTAACAATAGTTCATTTTCAGGAGTGCGTTCCGTGGTCCGTCGTCTGCTTGCCATCATTGGTCTGTTTTTTTTCATTGGGTGCGACAGCAACGAAGTCAATACCGGCGCTGGCAAACCCTCGCAGCGAGACCCCGAAGTGCAGTTTCGTCATATCGGTGACTACCCGATTCAGATGGTGGCCACCACAGGTATGGTCGCAGATCTTGCCCGCAATATTGGTGGGCCCCACGTGCAGGTGACCCAACTGATGAGCGATGGGATCGATCCCCACCAGTTTAAAGCATCACCAGGGGATATTCAGGTCTTGTCGCGGGCTCAAATTATCCTTTACAATGGCTTGCACCTGGAAGGGAAAATGGGCGACATTTTTGAACGCCTCGCCAAAAAGAAAGCTGTTTTTGCTGTTGGGGAATACCTAGCAGAAGAGCGAATTCTGAAAGATGAAAATGGCGGCTACGATCCCCACCTGTGGTTTGATGTGGCTTTGTGGGCTGATGTGGCTACAGTGGTAGAAAAGATTCTGGTGCAGTACGATCCAAAACACGCTGCGGAATATCGCCAGAATTCGGAAAATTTTCGGAAGGAACTACTGGCACTTGATGCAGAAGTTCGAGAGCGGTTCGCCAGTATTCCCGCACCACAACGGGCGCTGGTCACAGCCCACGATGCTTTTCGATATTTTGGCCGAGCCTATCAGGTAGAAGTGCGTGGCATTCAGGGCATCAGCACCGAAAGTGAAGCAGGAGTGCGTGAAATCAACGAACTGATCGATTTTCTGAAATCGCGGAATATTTCCGCAGTGTTTGTGGAATCGAGCGTTTCTGATAAAAATCTGAATGCCCTCATCGAAGGTTGCCGGGCGGTGAACCATCCGATTAATAATGGAGGTACACTCTATTCTGATGCGATGGGGAAAGAAGGTACTCCTGAAGGCACCTACATCGGGATGATTCGCCATAATATGGAAACGATCGACAAGGCACTTCGAAAGCCATGAGTGCGGAACTGATTGTTGATGTGCACGATTTGACCGTTGCTTACCAGCGTAAACCAGTTCTTTGGGATATCGACTGGACCCTGCACCAACCCGCATTGGTGGGAATCATTGGGCCGAACGGTGCCGGCAAAAGCACCCTCCTGAAAACAATTCTTGGTTTAATTCCCCCTTCGACTGGCCAGGTCGCTATTTTTGGAAAACCGGTAGCACAGGTCCGGCAGCGGATTGGTTACGTCCCACAACGGGAAAGCGTCGATTGGAATTTCCCCGTTTCAGTTCTGGATGTGGTGCTGATGGGCACGTACGGCCAACTGGGCTGGTTTCGTCGCCCCGGTCGCACTCAGCGAGAGCTGGCAATTCATTGTCTGGAACAGGTGGGGCTGACTGATTTTGCCCACCGTCAGATCGGCCAGCTATCCGGTGGACAACAACAGCGAACATTTCTGGCACGCGCATTGGCCCAGCAGGCAGATATCTATTTCATGGATGAGCCGATGGCTGGTGTGGATGCAGCCACCGAACGAACCATTTTCGCAATTCTGAAACAACTGCACCAACAACAAAAAACAGTTATCGTGGTACACCACGATCTTCGCACCGTGCCAGAATATTTTGATGAAGTTGTATTGTTGAATCTGCGCCGGATTGCCAGTGGCCCCACTGCGGAAGTATTTACACCTGCAAATCTCAAGGCAACTTATGGCAGCCGACTGGAAATTTTAGACCATGCTGCAGATGCGGTCGCCAGTGGAAAATTAGGCCAATGATCCGCTACAACACAGCCATCGTTTTGCTGGGCGTATCCCTGTTGGGTGCCACCGCAGGCACGGTTGGCAGTTTTGCAGTATTACGTCGGCGGGCATTGGTGGGTGATGCTCTGGCCCACGCTGCACTGCCGGGGTTGTGCATTGGCTTTCTGGTGGTGGGTGAACGGCAATTATTTGGCATGCTGGCTGGGGCATTTGTTGCCGGAATTCTTGGTGTCTGGCTGATCAATGCCATCAAGCAGCACACTCGAATTCAAGAAGATGCAGCGATAGGTATTGTCCTGAGTGTGCTCTTCGGCGTGGGTATTGTGCTGAGTCGAGCAATTCAGAACAGCCCCACGGTTTCGGGAAGTAAAGCTGGTCTCGATTCCTACATCTATGGCAAAACGGCTGGGATGGCGGCCATCGATCTTTACAGCATTATGGCAATCACCGCAATTGCCTTACTGGCACTGATTCTGCTTTTCAAAGAATTTCAACTGATCAGTTTTGATCGCAATTTTGGTTTTACCCAGGGTTGGCCAGTGCGTTTCCTGGATCTCCTGCTGACAGGTTTAATCGCCCTGATTGTCGTTGTCGGCCTGCCCGCTGTGGGGGTGGTCATGATTGCTTCGCTGCTGATCATCCCAGGTGTGATAGCACGTTTCTGGACGAATCGATTAGCAAACGTGGCCATTTTGTCTGCGTTCATTGGTATGGTAATGGGCAGTACGGGTACCATGCTGAGTGCCACGATATCGCAATTACCGACAGGCCCCACCATTACTTTGGTGGGCACTTTGCTGTTTCTGTTGACTGCATTGTTTGCCCCACAACAGGGGATATTGGCCAACTGGCGAGTTCGGCGGGCGAATCACCTGCATGTCGATTACGTAGATTTTCTGTTATGGCTTCGCAATCGGCCACAACCGATACTCGTTAACCAACCCCAGTCACGCTGGTCTTCGACCCGTTTTCGGCAACTGCTGCAACTGGGAATTGACCGCCAGCACCTGCAATTTGCCACACATGAAGAATATCTATTCACCAGCGAAGGACTCGCACAAGCCGACTATTGGCTGGTGCAGCACCAACGCTGGCAGGGATTGTTATTGCACTACCCCGAGTGGGCATCACAAATTGACCCTTATCATCCGGACGGAATTGAAGCAGTCATTCCCAAAGAAGTGCTGGAATTGTGTGAAAGGGAATCGGAACTGAATCCCAGCTCATCTTCAACCAGACAGTTGTCGCAGCCCCCACAACAGACATGATGAACTGGCTGCAGTTGCACGAGCTTGATATCTGGACGGTGGTGGTGGGAATCCTGTGCAGCGTTCCCTGTGCGATGCTGGGTTGTTACCTGCTGTTACGAAAAATGAGTCTGCTGGGTGATGCAATCAGCCATGCCATTTTACCTGGGCTGGTGGTCGCTTTTCTGCTAACCGGCACACTGTCCGGCTGGGCAATGGCAATGGGTGCGGGCATTCTGGGTATTCTCACTGCATATTTCACCCAGGCAATTAATCGATGGACAGCCGTTTCGGAAGATGCCAGCATGGGGGTGGTATTCACATCACTCTTTGCATTGGGTGTGATTTTGATTTCCCGTTACGCTTCCCAGGTCGATCTGGATCCCGGCTGTGTTCTCTATGGGCTGATTGAATTTACCGCATTAGACACTGTTGAAATCTGGGGCTGGGATGTCCCACGATCCTGCCTGTCACTAGCACCCTTGTTGCTGGTCACCATCTTATTTGTGGTGCTCTTCTGGAAAGAATTGAAACTGGTGGCTTTTGATTCTGCTCTTGCCGATGCGATGGGCTTTCGGTCGTCCCGAGTTCACTACCTGTTGATGGCAATGGTTGCCAGTGCCACCGTGGCCAGTTTTGAAGCTGTGGGCTCGATCCTGGTAGTTGCGATGCTCATTGTGCCACCAGCAACAGCCCATCTGTTATGCGATCGGTTGAAAAGCATGATGATGGTGGCTGTTCTCATCAGCGTACTCTCAACCATTCTCGGTTACATCGGTGCGGTGTACTGGAACACCAGCGTCGCCGGGATGATGGCCAGTACCAGTGGGGCTATTTTTGCACTGACTGTGTTTATCGCACCTCAACATGGTTTGATCAGTAAGTGGTTACGTCGGAACTGGTTAATGCTGACCATTACGTTGGAGGATGTATTGGGGGAACTCTATCGTAAGGAAGAAAACAACAGATCCACTCGAAAAATTCCCGCACCCGCCTGGTGGCGCCGTCTGGCACGTAACTATGGCTGGTATCGCGGCCTGCTGAATTACCAGGCTGGGCAATTTCAACTGACCCCTGCTGGTCGGGAAAAGGCGAGCCAACTGGTTCGCACCCACCGGTTGTGGGAGACATTTCTCAGCACTCATCTGGATTTACCGAGCGATCATCTGCATGATCCCGCAGACCGGATGGAGCATTTTATTTCGCCCGATCTTCATCAACAGATTGCTTCGGAACTGGCCCATCCTAAACTCGACCCCCACGGCAAGCCGATTCCCGATAAGCCGGAATGATGCAAGGCGATCCGTTTTGATAATACTGTTTTGTGAGCTGACGGTGTTGGCTGCGATTTCCCTTCAAACGGTTGTTGGCACAACCGTCTAAAACCAGTATCGGACAAACGACCTGATGACCTCATTCAAACAGCACCACTTCGGAGCTAAGTGCTTTCCGATACAGGGGTTGTGCGATCGACCATTCCCACAATGTGGTGGGCAGGTCACGCACGGTGGAGGTGGGCAAATCCCAGATACGTACACTTTTCAGCGGTTCGCCAAGAATCTTTTCCACACCCAGTTTCCAGATGGCAAATGCTGCAGGTGCCCTGCTTTCCCCACAATTCAGTGCGGCAGCATGGTAGCCACCCTGGGGATCTCGCCACAGGTAATCGATACTGGCAAAAATCGATGGCAGCTCCGGTTCGTCTGGCCACGGCACCAGAAATGGAAAATTCATTTCATGCCAGGTTGCTTGCTGCCATTCGCAATACCAGACACACGTTCGAAGTTGTTCGAGTTCAGGAAGCCATTCCATTTCCAATGGTTTGTTATCGCGTTGCAACCAGTCGATCTGCTGAATCAGTGGGGCAATTTCCTGCCACCGTGGGAAAGGTAACAACAGGCTGAGTTGCTGCCGATGGGAAGTTCCAAGTCCTTGATTGGCTAATTTTTGCAGCGTTGTGGGATCTAAAATTCGGCGTTCCAGCCAACTGTTCGAAATTGCCCACCCCCACTGTGCTGTGGGAGAATCCAATTCTTTATCCAGTCGGTGTGGGCGTGGGTAGACGGGGTAATCCACCGTCACCGTGGGGCGATACTCCACGTCTGGAATTTCTGCAATCCGTCGCATGTGTGTTCGCACGACGACACCCACAGCGGGGTTTATTGGCAAGCCACTATCCAGGTGATAATGTTTGCCCAGCAGCATGCACCAAGCCTCGATCTTCGTATTCAGCGTGATCCCATATTCCAGTCGCTCCGGCTCTTCATCCAGAAACCCAGACAGAATCAGGTACGATTCAGCCCGCGTACAGGCCACGTAAAAGACACGGTCGGCTTCTTCTGCATCCAGCATCACATCAAGCGAAAACCCCAGACGGCTGGGATATTCACTGAACAATGGGATTTCTTCGGAGCCTTCCAAAGGTGGTTTGACAATAGTTTTCAGTTTTTCCTGCCAATAAATCTGCTCACGCTGCTGCCTGGTGGTGGGCTGATTGATGTCTGCCAACACCACCACAGGGAATTCCAAGCCCTTCGATTTATGAATGGTCATCATGGTGATGACGTTCGCATTTTCCGGCGAGCTGGCTGCCTCTTCCTCTTTCGCCATCTCCCGCACCAGATCGGCCAGACGTTCAATAAAGTCGCCGAGATCAAAATCTTCGGTGCGGTCAAATTCGCGCCCGATCTCAATTAATTTCCACAGATTGGCCTGCTTCCGATCGGCCAGTGGTTCAAATTGCAACGAAGCATCAAAGCCGGTATCGCGCAGAACCTGCTGAATCAATTCAGTAATTCGCAGATGGTCTTTCATTTCCCGCCAGTGGGTAATGCACTGCCGAATTCGTTCGATCGCCGCACGCTGGTCCGGTTCCAGTGGTGCCAGGCAATCTGCATCATGCATCGCCAGCCAGATATTTCCATCATGCTTTGGGTTTTGGCGAGCCAGTATCACCAGCGAATCATCATTAATGCATGCCATCGGCGAACGTAACATTCCAATCAACGACAATTGATCTTCCGGCTGATTAATGGTGCGGAGTGTATTGAGCAGATCATAAATTTCCTGCTGGGCAAAAAATGATCGCCCGCCAAGCAGATAGTAATCAAGCCCCACATCTCGCAGAGCTTCTTCATATTTCTGGATGTGGGTAGTGGCACGAAACAAAATCGTCACATCTGCTGCCTGCACCCGCCTTTTCTTACCAGTGGTGCGGTCGAAAATCAGAAAATCATCCGTATCCAGAATTTGCGTCAGTCGAAAGGCAATGTGCTTTGCCTGAGCACGCTGTTTCCCATCTGCAAAAATTTTGTCTCCCGGATTCGGTGTGGTCCAGAGAAACTCCACCACCGGCTGATTATCTTCAATTGACCGCCCAGCCTGCAGAGGTTCGTAATCTGGCAGACGATCCTGAAAAATGGAATTCACAAACCGCAGGATGCCCGGGTGGGAGCGAAAATTAGTCGTTAGTTGTAAATGACCCGATTCAGAAATCCCCGTTTTTAATGCCTGAAACAGGTCCACATTTGCACCACGGAAGCGGTAGATCGACTGCTTCACATCTCCCACCACAAACAACTTGAGGGTGTTAAATGTCCCATTGCACAACAACTTGATCAGTTCAAACTGTTTCGGATCGGTATCCTGTGCCTCATCGAGCATGATGAACTGATATTTATTGTGCAATTCCTGTTGAACTTGCGATTTGTCCTTCAACAGATCTACTGCCATCACCAGCATATCGTCAAAATCTACTGCATTTTGCTCTAACTTCCTTGTCTGAAAGGTTTTCAGTGATTCCAGCGCCACGCGAATGAAGTGCTGGCCAATGGCTGCCGCTTCCGTTAATTCTTCCGTATTGTCGGGAATGATCTGATTGAGCAGGTCACTTTTTGCTTTGCGAAATTCAGCCAGAAGGCTGGTGACTCGTTTCTTCAGATCGTTGGAAAATTGATAATCTTTGCCTTTTGGGGCAAGCGTCAGAGTATGTAATCGATCAATGGCACGGGCACTGAACCCTTCCTTGATCATCGTTTTCCAAAGGGTGGCCGCTTCTTCATATTGTGTTTTGAAACTGGGCCATAATTTTGCAATCGTGGGTGCGTATCGCCAGAAGTTTTGAATTTCCCACTGGGTGCGGCTAACATGCAGCAGCCAGTCCCTCGGAAAATTGGTGCGGGCGATCTGCAACCAGTGCTGGGCATTCGCTGCGTTGTCTTCCTTAGAGGCTTCCAGCCAGTTGGCTAGATTCGGCTTTTTCACCAGGCCCTGTACGGCAGACACAACGGTATTCCAGCCAAAAATGACCACAATTTTAGAAAGATCTTTTTCGAACGTGGCATCGGTTTCCAGCAGATTTAACAGCGTGTCTTCCACGGCAGACTTGCGAATATTGTGGGAGACAATTTCGGTCAGCACCGTAAACCCCGGCTGCAGTTCAGTGTATTCCTGATAAGTTTTTAATAATTCGGTGCAAAAGCCATGAATGGTGAAGATCTTGGGCGATTCCATCGCCCGCAGGTGGGCTTTCCAATAACTGGCATCATCCGGATCGGTAACGGTTCGCAATCGATTCCGGATCGCACTTCGAATGCGTTGCCGCATTTCCGTGGCTGCCTTGTCGGTGAAAGTGATGGCAGCAATATTTTCCACCTGCACTCCCGGTTGCTGCAGGTAACGCAAATATCTTTCGGTGAGAACGGTGGTTTTGCCGCACCCTGCACCTGCTGAAAGGATCAGTGCGGTGTCAGAATAGTCAATTGCTTGCTGTTGTTCAGGCGTAAATTTTCGCGACATGTGCTGCGGGCATTCAAACGAGGTGCAATGAAACTAACAAAACCTATCAATTTAGTAGGCTTTAGGCCCCACCGTGGGGATTACTTCAGGCCTTTGACCACATCCAGGCACTCTTTGGGGTGGCCCTGAACAGAAACCTTGGTGATCACTTTGGCCAGTTTCCCTTCACTGTCAAAAATCCAGGTGGCTCGTCCTTTCACGCCCAGCGCGGTCATTAATTTTTTCTCAGAATCGGCAATCAGTGGGAAATTCAGCTTTTCTTTTTCGGTAAACTGTTCCTGTGCCGAAAGTTTGTCGGCACTGAAGCCGATAACCACGGTGTTCTCTTTGTCGAAGGCTTCGATCATATCGCGGAAGCCGCACGACTCGATGGTGCAGCCACGGGTCATTGCTTTGGGGAAGTAGAACAGCACCACTTTTTTGCCTTTGAGGTCTTTCAGATTAAACTTGCCGTCTTTGGCGGTGCTGACGGCCTTATCTGCTTTGGTAGCAAGGACTTCCAGCGGCGGAATGGCATCGCCTTCTTTGGGTTGTGCCAGCCCACGTGAGGTGGAAATGCCCAGCACGATTGATGCGGTCAGCACCATTAGTGAAAATAATCTCATTTGTTGTCGCTCCCGAGGGAATCCCCCACGTGCTTCCGCGTGGGAGTTCAGGTGTGTTTCAAGTCGAAGCACCTCTATTATTCATATCGCAGGCAAGAATGCAAGCACCGTAGCGGGGAAAGTGTCCCCCGGCCCCAGCCCGACGGGGTGACATCTGAGATTTCGCTTTAGCCACGGTGACTGATAGGATAGTCGTCAATCTGTTTCAATATTGAAGTTGCCTGCATGAAAAAAATTTTCCGTAAGAAGTGGCGGCTGGCAGGAATCCTGTTGTTGATCCTGCTGCTGTATATTTTCTGGCCAGCCCAGTTTTACCGCACAGTCAGTTACGAGACCACACGGATCACCAAAGTGGATGATCAGGGGAATGTGGACTACGCCACCGGACTGAACGAACAGTTAAAGGGGGATATCAAGCCGGAAGAAAACGCGATGGCGCTGATGGCGCAAGTGATTCCGCCGAACCAGGAATTGACCAGGAAGCCGCCAGAGTTTTATCGTTGGCTCGAGATTGAAGAACCGAAAGAAAACGCTCCATTCCTGCAACGTTACGCAATTACTGGTTCTGAATATCCAGATCTTAAAATATATGTAATAACTGAAAAATGCATGCAGCCATGGGCTAAAATCGATTTTCCGGATGAAGCCGAATTCTTACAGGCGAATCAGGAACCACTGCAAATTCTCAGTAAAGCGGCAGAGCGCACAAAATATTTTCATCCCGTAGTTACTACGAATGTTCCAGAAAAGCATACTTCAATCGATGTTGGAATAGTCGATTTTCTCAACAGGCAGAGAGAAGCTGCAAACTTTCTCAATATGCGGGCGATGAATGCGATCCAGGAAAAACGCTTCGATGACGCCTGGAACGACTTTTATACCATTCATCGGATGGGTAGACTGATTCAAAGTAATCCAAGTGGCTTTATGGAAGATCTGATCGGGTTATCGATCGAGCGCATTGCGATTAAAGGCTATGAAGTTCTTCTAAGCACGCAAACCTGGTCTGTCGATCAGATCAAAGTAAAAGCAGAGTTTCTGAACAAACTCCCCACACCAGCATCTCCCGCCTTTGTTCTGGATCAACACGAACGGTTGATTATTCTGGATACGATTCAAGTAGTTTATGCAGCGAAAAATTTCCAATACTCTTCTAAAAAATATCATGTTGTAGATGATGCGGAATTTTATGAACGGATGGTTCAGCGATCAATAGATTTTGATTCTTTGCTTCGCAGGGTCAATGCAAAAATTGATCGCATCGTTGTTGCTATGAGTATTCCAGACAATAGCGACAGATTTGAGGCAATGGAAAAAATTAAAAAAGAGAATTTTACTATTCACTTTATTCCATGGAAAATGCAGCTTCATGGGATCACAAAACGATCTGAAATGATTGGACAATGGATGCTTCAAAAACACTTGTACACCATCTACTCAATTGAAAGGTCCGCATCACGACGAAGAAATCTTCTGAAAAGTACTCAGATCGCTTTTGCTATTGCAGAATATCAAGCAAGGGAAGGAAAATATCCTGAGAAGCTGATCGATCTCAAATTGCCTGTCGATGTAACACTGGATATCTACACTGGCAAGCAACTGCATTATGAGCGCTGGAACCAGGGATATATACTTTGTAGCCTCGGAATCGAAGAAAAATGGAAACCACACCTGGAACAAGCAAGACTTGGTGGTATAAGACTAGGTTCTGTTGACGAATGAACGGCATTTGATGAACGTAGCAGCCAGATGAATGAAGCTCAGAAAGCAGTCTGACAATTTGTCGTATCGAGTTGCAATTCTTCGAAATTGCTTCAATTTATTAAAGAATCTTTCTATTTTGTTCCGGCTTTTGTAAGCTTCTTTGTCGATTGGCCATTCTTCCTTCGCATTTGATTTGTTTGGGATATGTACTGGAATATCCCCTTCTTCGATCACTTTTGATCGGATACTATCGCTATCATAAGCTTTATCTGCAACAACTTCCTCGATATCAGGAACTTGTATGATGCTTTCATCAAACAGATTGTCGAATTCAGGTGCATCTCCAGCTTGTCCAGGAGTTACTTCCACTGCGATTAACGTGTTTTCGTCAAGACATGCAACGTGAATCTTCGTACTCAATCCCCCTCTACTTCTCCCAAGATCCTGATCATCGTCGTCACCAGTTTTTGCCGCCAGCAGCATGTTGATGTGCTCGAACTACTGAGCTATCGATGAATATTCGTTTGATGTTTTCCAGTGGTGTATCTTTCGGCATGTCCTCAAAAAGTCGCTGAAAAACATTGTTTTCACGCCAACGTTTGAACCGCTGATAAACTGCATTCCAGTCGCCAAATCTTGAAGGTAAATCTCTCCAAGGAAGCCCAGTTCTGATAAGAAATAACAGTGCCTCAAGGAACATAAGATCAGTAAGTTTTGGCTTTGCCCCAGCAGCGGATCTCTTGGCTCGTTCGACCAATGGCCTAAAAATTGCCCAAATTTTGGGTGTAAGCATTGCTCTCATGATGCGCCTGCCTTGACGTTAAGTGCCTGTAATGAAAGGGTTTAGAGAGAAATTCCGATTCGTCAACACGCCCTAGAAGACAGCAAAGATGATGAGAGAGATTTTCAATCCACCCTTATCCGTATCCCGTGGCAATTGCCCGAAGAATAAACTATTCTGGTGTGCGTAATTCGAATGGTGGGTGGAAGTCGTTGAACCTCTCCATGTGCATCAAATCAGTGGTACCAGCATGTACTGGTAGTCGCTGGAAACTTCAAACAGCACCGCTTTCTTCGGATCGACAATTTGCAGCGTTACTTCCTGTGCGGGATCCAGCACCCGCAGAAAGTCCATCAGGTAGGAAGAATCGAACATAATCTTTAATGGCTCTTCTGCATACTCTGGCAGGTCCATCACCACATCGGATTCACCCGTTTCGGTGCCACGGGCATTCAGTTTCACTTTGCCAGCGGCAAAATGTAACTCCACCCGTTTACTTTCCTGGTCGGTCATCACGGCTGCCTGCCGAATCGATGTCAGAAATAGCCCCACGGGCAGGGTGATCTGCTGTTCAAACTTTCTGGGAATCACATTCCCGTACGGTGGGAACCGACCTTCCGCCAGGCGGGTAGAAATGGTGGCTTTATCGGAGACAAAAAAGGCACTGTTTGGTCGAAAACAGGCTTTGATCTGCTGTTCCGGATCCCCTTCGCTCAACAGGCGGTCTAATAATTGCACCGCTTTGGCGGGTAGCAATGCACTGACATTTTCCGGATTCTCACCGTGGGGCTGACATTCCCCCTGTACCAGAGCCATCCGTTTACCATCGGTGGTGACCATCCGCAACTGCTTGCCGGTAATTTCCCACAAGGTGGCACGCATGGCATATTTGCCTTCTTCCTTACTGGCGGCAAAACTGGAATAGCGAATCATTCGCTGCACCATCGCCGCTTCCATTTCGAACCAGTTCTCTTCCTGACCCAGTTCATCCACATCGGAATAAGTGGTGGGATCTTCCAGAGATATCTGATACCGACCGTTATTGGTGCGGATTTTCGCTTTATCTTCGCTGCATTCGATATGGATCGAATCGGATTTGGTTTCTTTCAAAATGCTGATCAGGCGATCGGGCGGCCACACTGCCTGGCCATTTTCTTCAATCCGCACACCTTTCAGCTCGTAGCGGATGCCCACTTCCAGATCGGTCGCCATCAGGGTTAAGGTGTCGCCCGCAGCAATTGCCTTGATCTTGGAATAAATCGGCATGGGTGAACGTGCTGGCAAAGCCACCGAAACCACCTGGCACGCGTTTAACAGCCCATCCCGCATGCTATCGACAATCATCTGGAAACTCACTTCATCGTTGGGTGTAGATCTTGTGAATCCGTTCTGTTGCCGTGCGTCATGCGAAAGCCACCGTGGGAAACCTTCTGGTGCCCACAGTGCTCTATTCTCTTGCAGAAGTTCAAGTATCTTTGATATACGGAACTTGGGTAAGATTGGAGGGTTTGTTCTGGTCTCTTTCCCACCGTGGGTTGTTTTGCTGACCTGGCTTGCTGTCTTAATAAATTCCTTTACAAATTTAAAACTATCGTAGCAGTAGTAAAGAGATGTGCAAAATTGTCTGTTTCTGGTGTCTGGAAGGCTGCAAGTACTGAAATGGTAACCAGTTAGCGTTTGAACAGGCATTGTGGATAACTTGTTTCCAGTCTGGCAGATTCCTGTCGTTGATCGGCGCGCGATTGGGCGGTGAATTTCGACCCCCAAAAGTGGGGCCATTTCAGTAACTGAAAGCAACAGCCGCGCGCCAGGTTAGTGACAAGTTATCCACAATGATACTGCCACTGACGGTGGGTGAGATTATGTGGATTGTGTATGGATTCTGTGAAGAAAATATGGATTATTCAGATAATATTTAAAATATCAGATTAACTATAACTGCTTATCTGACAAGCAGTTATGATAATCGCTTCCGCACAGAAAGTCTCACCTGAGCTAGTGTAGTGCGGAATGTCTGCACAATCGAAACAAATTTCTGAAATTTTTCTGAAAATCGAAAATTGTCGCACGTGGGGAGCTGAAATGTGGGGCTCAGCTCAGCGCATAAAAAAATGACACCCCTGCTACTTCCCCAATCCCATCGTTTCACGCCGGCGGGCAATGAAAAGCTGGATACTCTGCATGGTCAGAGTGGGGTACGTGCTGGGGTGTCATTCCGAGCGAATACCAACGAACTGGCAACTATTTTCCGGGAGTCACCACAGTAGGAGTAACGGTCACGGGAGCGTCACTACTCATGGGGTAAGTAGGATGGGGGACATTTCCGGTTGAATCACCGGGAACTGGCTGGCAATCGCAGCCACCTGCGGTGTGTTTGCAACCAATACTGATCACCATTAAACCGGCAACAATCAAACATGCAACGCGTTTCATCAAAAACCCTCCTTGGTTTTACCACCGGTTAGTAATGAGAATTCTTTCACTCATTAAAAATGCGGCGTTGGCATTTTCCGCCAATTTCCTATTTTCCTCCACTTATTTCGGTTGATCTGAATCGCCGACTTTACCCATTATTCCCGTTTCGGTGGTGGAAACAGATAATTTAGGTAGATTAAGTGCGAGTCGCACAATAGAGGTGATGGGATGGATGCGATTATTTTGGCTGCAGGGTTCGGAACTCGTCTCCGCCCCCACACGGAGCACGTGCCAAAGCCGTTGTTGCCGGTTCAAGGACGGCCAATTCTGGACTGGACTATTGCTGGTTTGCCACCAGTCAACCGCCTGATTGTGGTGGTCAACTACCTGGCGGAACAGATTGAAGCCTATTTGCAGCAACAAACGCACGTTGCCAATTGGTGTACAGTTCATCAGTCGATCCCACGTGGGACGGGGGATGCCTTTTTGTCCTGTCGCGATCAGGTGGAAAGCGACCACGTGTTAGTGCTGAATGGCGACGACTTGTACAGTGCTGCCGACCTGCACCGCATGAGCAGTCATTCTGCCGCCATTCTGACCCAAACTGTGGCGGAGCCACGGAAATTTGGTATTGTATTCTGCCACCCGGATGGCACGTTGGCGGAAATGCAGGAAAAGCCCGACCTGAATGGCCCACAACTGGCAAACATCGGTGCGTACCTGTTCCCGAAGTCTGCTTTTGACATCCCACTGACGCTGTCGGTGCGAAATGAATACGAAATTACCGAAACGGTGGCAAAACTTGCCGCACAGCAGCCGTTTTATGTGGAACGGGCTTCATTCTGGTTCCCGATTGGCACCATCGAAGCGTGGCAGGCAGCAGAAACTGCGGATCTAAGCCCCACCCAGAAGTAGTGAGGTGCAAGTGCCCCATCCGTGTCAGAAAACAGACACCAAACAAATGATTTCAAATACGATTGGGGAAATTGTCTTACGTATCATTTATTTTGCTGTTAAGATTCTTTGTACAAAGAATCTTAATTAAAAGTTAAATTAAATTACCCAGATTCTCCATTTTCGCCACGTGGGAGAAGTCTCCCTTGTACGGAATTTCCAAATGCGGTACAACAAAACCCATTAAGCCGATGGGAGTACGTCTGATTGTGGGTTCACCCCACCTGCAGGCGTTGATTGTTTGCAGCTATGAAAAATTTTCTTCGTGTAATGCGGGCGTCGTGGTTGTATCGCGGTCGTATTATCCTGTCGGTGGTATTCGCGTTGATTGCGGGAGCCCTCTGGGGTCTGAATATTTCCGCAGTTTACCCAGTGTTACAAATTCTGGGCAACGATTCCAATATGCAGTCGTGGGTCGACCAGCGAATCAACAGTTACACTGCTGAAATTGATGGTCGTGAAAAAGAACTTGCCGATATCAAAGAACGTCAGGCAGCGTTCGAACGATTACCACCAGAACAACGATCCGAACAAACAGAACACGAACTCACCGATGATCTGAACCGTGTGCAGGACCGTCTTTCAACAGCACAGACCCGGCAGTGGCGTTTTCAACAGTTGAAGCACCACGTAATTCGGCATCTCCCCACGGATCGGTTTAAGACACTAGCCTGGATCCTGGGCATGGTGATCGTTGCAGTGGCTCTGAAAGGAGTCTTTGAATTCGCCCAGGAAACCCTGGTAGGGATTGTAGTGCACCGCACCACACGGAATTTACGAAACCATTTCTTTCACAAAGCACTGCACCAGGATCTACGCCAGCTTCAGGAAGGTGGCTCTGCTGACCTGATGTCCCGCTTCACCAACGACATTGAAGTGATGGGTAACGGCCTGAAGTTGCTTTACGGGCGGGTCGTGGCCGAACCACTGCGGGCTTTATCGTGCGTCATTCTGGCCTGCTATATTTCCTGGCAGTTGACCTTGCTGTTCCTGGTGATTGTGCCCATGGCACTTTATGTGATGACCACCGCCAGCAAAATGATGAAACGTGCGTCTCGTCGTGTGCTGGAACGGATGGGCAACATCTACAAAGTGCTCAAAGAAGCATTCCAAAGCATTCGTGTCGTAAAGGCTTTCACCATGGAACCTTACGAACGCCGGCGTTTCAGCCGCGCGGCCAACGAATACTCCCAGCGAGTAATTCGCGTGACCACGATTGATGCCCTTACCAGCCCACTGATTGAACTGGTGGGCGTGATGGCGATGTCGCTGGCACTGCTGGCCGGTGCGTATCTGGTGCTGAATGGCCAGAAACGGATCTTCGGCGTGCAGTTTACCACCAGCCTGCTGGAAACGGGTGCTTTACTGCAGCTGTATGCCTATCTGGCAGGGATGGCCGATCCGGTACGAAAACTATCCAGTGTCTATACGAAAGTGCAGGCAGCGGCAGCAGCAGCCGACCGTGTGTACAGCACCATTGATATCGCACCGAGCGTGAAAGCGAATGAAGATGGGCCCCGCCTGAACCGCCATACCGAAAGTGTGGTTTTTCAGAATGTCTGCTTTTCCTATGTGCCTGAAAAACAAGTACTTACGAACATTTGCTTCGAAGTGAAGGCGGGGGAATGCATTGGTATCGTGGGTGCGAACGGAAGTGGTAAATCGACCTTATTAAACCTGTTACCACGCTTCTACGATCCGGACCACGGTTCTATTCTGATCGATGGCATCGATATTCGGAAAGCGAATCTCCGCAGCCTCCGGAGGCAAATTGCTCTGGTAACGCAGGACCCGATTCTGTTCGACGATACGATCTACAACAACATCCGCTATGGCAGTCGCCGACAGGGAAAAGAAGCGATTGAAGCCGCTTCGATTCTGGCGGGTGCCCACGAATTTATTGTACAACTGCCCCAGGGCTATGACACGCTGGCGGGCGACCTGGGTAACAGCCTTTCCGGTGGGCAGAAACAGCGGATTGCCCTGTCGCGAGCAATTCTGCGCGATCCGTCCATCCTGATTCTGGATGAATTTTCCAGTGCCATTGATCCGGTTTCCGATGCGGTGATTCACAAAGCACTGGCAGAATTCAAAAAAGGCCGCACCACTTTCTTTATTACCCACAAAATGCACACTCTGGACATCGCCGATCGCATCATCGTGATTGATAACCACCAGTTGGTGGCAGCAGGCACCCACGCGGAACTGTTGGAAACCTGTCCAATATTCCAACAATTGTATCACGCCCATGGGAACTTCCGTCACTCACAATCATCATGATGGTGCAGGATCCCACGTCACTTCGCTGGTATCAGCGTTCCACCTTCATCTTGGCGCTGCAAATTTTCTATGGGGCATTAATTTTATTGCCCAGCCTCAATTCACGTGGGCTTTGGGCCAGTCACGAAGCACGTGCCGCACTGAATGCCCGCAGTATGCTGGAACAAAGCCAGTGGGTCATTCCCCACTTACCTGATGGCACGCCCGAACTGCAGAAACCGCCCGGATACTACTGGATGGTTGCTGGCATTGCCATTCTGAATGAGCGTGTCGTTTCGCCCATCTGCGTGAGGTTACCAGCAGTGCTGGCGGCATTTGGGTGCATGATCGTTATCCACCGATTCCTGTTCCGACACGGGAAACGTGCTGCCAGTTGGATCGCACCCCTTGTGCTGGTTACCAGTATCCGTTTCGCAGGTACGGCCCAGGTGGGGCGAATTGATCTCCCATTAACATTCGCTGTAACTTCTTTTCTGGTAATATTTTACGAAAAGAATGTTTCCACAGTCCGCCTAATGCTCGCCTCCCTTTTCCTGGCAGGTGGGCTGTTGTTGAAAGGCCCGATTGCCCTGGTATTGGTGGCCACAACCCTTGGCCCATGGTGGTTGTTGCAATACCGAACATTCCGTTGGCAATGGTTATTCAAACTATCAATTGCATGTCTGATTGGGATTCTCCTGGCAGCACCCTGGTACATTCTGGCCCACACACGCACCGATGGGGCATTTACGCGTGAATTCTTTCTGTACCACCACCTGGCGCGTGCCACTGGTCAGCAGGAAGCACTTGCCAGCTACCCACTGTGGTATTATCTGCCACGGATACTGATTGATTTTCTCCCCTGGACTGCGGCCTTGTTCGTAACCTGTTACCGGAAAAGTACTTGGGGCGATCCGCAAGCACGTTTCACCGCCTGCTGGGTGGGGGGAATGTTTCTGTTACTGTCGCTGGCCAGTTTCAAACGAGCCGATTATCTGCTGCCACTGTTTCCTGGTCTGGCCATCCTGTCGGGAATCGGCATTGCCAGCGAAATTGCCCACCGCACGTGGGGAAGGTTCATCAGAATCAGTTTCTGGACGATCATCGCAATCTATCCGGTGGGTTGGCAGGTATTCGACCACGTGGTGACGCGAAAAATGGAAGAAAAGCACCAACTGGCTTCGTTTGCCGCAGAAATCGTTCGCCACAAGCCCACCGACAGCAAGGTAATATTTTTTCAGGTGGAATCGCACCAATTAGCCTACCATCTGCATCAGCCATTTCTCACAATGACCTCGTATACTGATATTGCAGCACAGGCCGCCTTACCAGGCGATTTGTACGTCATTGCCCGGCTGGGTGCCTTGCCGGACTTACAGGCGCTGTTTGGTAGGCAATTGCATGTGCTGGTACAAAATACTACCTGGAACGGCAGGCCACAGCACCGTCCGGTAGCCTTGATCACCATAAGGGAAATTGATGGCATCTCCCACCGCTGAAGATCGTGTTTCTCTCATCATTCTGGGGTTGAGCACGCCATTTGCAACAGATCCGGTGGTAAAACGCTGGCTGCAATTGCAGGATGCCTTCAAAACCACGTGGGAATTCATTCTGTGCCAGCCTGCCGATGAAAATCAGGTGCGGTGCGACAGCATCCAGGACAATATCCACGTATTGCACTTCCCCAAAGAAACGGGTGCTGCAGAAATGCTCACCGAGGCGGTGCAGCGCAGTCAGTACCCACTGGTTCTGGTGGCCGATGCCCAGATCAACCCCACGCGGGCCGAAGTGCACTCCATGTTTGGTGCGTTACCGCTGTTAAACGAGATAACGGGTGAACAGGTCTCTGTGGTCAGCACTCGCCGTAGAGGGATCGCACTGCCGAAATGGAAAAAACGCCGTAAGTACTTGTGGAGCATCTGGTTACGGATTGTGTTTGGCTATTGGGCCAGCCCACCTGCCGCATGGTATGGGCCAGAATACGAACAGTTGAAACGCAAAATTCGCTGGATGTTCAGTGTGCACTTTTTCGATCCGTTCAGCCCACTGAAGCTGTTTCGCCGCACGGTGCTGGAAAAAATGAGTTTTCAGTCATTCGGCCCGTTCCTGTGGGCTGAATTGCTGGCGAAAGCGAATTTTCTAGGCTGCACAATGGACGAAATCGACCTTTCCGCCCCACTGACGGCCTGGCAGGGGGGTGATGTCAACGCCGATCTTTGGAAACTCTTCCGCCAGCCGAAATTCCGCTCGCCAATCCCATTGCTGGTAGATCAGAATGCAAAACCATCCCCCACCCAGGAACTGGCCGAACCAGTACCGGAATAGTTGATCAACAAACGCTGATCTGTTTCGGAGAACTTTATTCCCATCAGTCCAGGGTGAAATATGTTCGAAGTATTCGATTTTCCGATAGAGCATAGCCCGCAGCGCCAGCAAGGGAATTTCTTGTAAACTTGACGATGGCACAGACGAAAAAAGATCGGATAGTCCTCATTCTAACCGAGACTGTGAGTCAAAAATGATCCAATCAATTCCGATGAAAAAATTGATTGTTATGCTCAATTGTATGTTGCTATCCGCATGTGACGATAGCTCAAGTGAATTGCGCTTTGAAACAAATACATTTCGATTTACGATTAAAAATGTTCGATCAGATATTGATGTAATTGCGTACAAACTAACCATTTTAGATCGCTCTACCATGGAGAAAAAGACATCTTTCATAGGGAAGTCAACGAGAGTCCAACCTGTAGACTCAGAGGCAGAATTTGTAGAAATTAACAAGAGATGGGTGGTTGGCTACATCAAACATAGTCGATCAGTAATCGTTTTTTTTGAATTCGATCTTGTTGATTGCATAGCGTATACTGGATATGGAGATGTCCCTTGGACAAATGGACAGGCGCTAAAACACTATTTCAAATGCCCAGTAATACAAACTAATTTTTCTGATGCAATTACAATTCATAGATACAATTTAGAACTGCTAACTGAATAGCAATTCATAATCAATTTTAATTCTAGGACTGATTGTTTTGCGTGTTGGCCTCAGACACATGGACGCTCGACAAGTCGCCAAGATCAGAATAACGATGAAATTAGACGATTACAAGACGTTTTTTGATTTATTGATCGCAAATATTTTGTTAAGAAAAGATACATGATCCACAACAGGTTTTCTCCATGCCAGTTCGAGTTTCTGCCCTGGATTCCCGCCTTCGCGGGAATGACGGTTTCAAGAGGGTAACCGGTAATAGGTTGTAGTTTGAGTTTTCTGCCTTCGTGGGGAATGACGGTTGTTGTTGCAACCGTACGAAGGAAACAACGGCAATGCTTCAGGCACGAAGTGCCGTCTAGTCTTAGCCTGGTCCGTGAGGGCCAGGGATGGAAGTTTTCAATTACCGAAGGCCTGTAAGGCCGTCTCAAGATTCAAATTTCCTCCCATGGATTCCCGCCTTCGCGGGAATGACTGTTTCAATTGGATAACAGGTGCTAGGATCTACTTTGAGTTTTCTGCCTTCACGGGAATGACGTTTTTTTGACAATCGTCTGAAGGCAAACAGCGTCCATGCTTCAGGCACGAAGTGCCGTCTTCCCTAACTGCGTTAGAGAAATGTGGGATTCAAACCTACTTTGTGCGCGGACAGAGTTAGTTTTTCAATTGTGTCCCAGGGATGTATTGGGTATACTGAACCAAGATTTGTGTTCCTCATACTGTACCATATAACCTGCAGCGTCAGGACATGTCAATAATCCACAGTTTCCCACTTGGTGACTATGTTAATTTGGCCAATACTCGGCTCTTTTGCCATTCTGGTAATCGTCGGTTTTGTACTCTTTTGCTTCGTGTATTTAGTCAATCTACTCGGCTTTCTAACAGCACTTAAAGCGAAACTTGAGCGCGAGGGCGAGATTGTCAAAGCCTGGCTCGTATTCGCAAATGAAAATCTTTTCCGTAAAAGCAGTGAACATGACTCGTTGCCTGCTATGTTCGTCTGCACGTTGGATGACGTATCTGATTTGGAAGAGAAGTTACAAGAGTGGGCTGAAGCGATTCGCCATTTTAAGGCAAGAGACAATGATGCAGTTGATGAGCAAATCATCGAAACCGTTGTAAGGACTGAATACGGTAATCGATATCCCGTTAGAATTCCGAAGTGGATTACTGGAAAAAAATACAAGGCTTACTTCGTCTGTATTTCCGTTTATTACAAGTTCCTGCCAGACGGGAAGCTTACTAAGCCCTACATTTATTGCAAATTTTATAAAGGCGAAGAACACGATGATGGTGATGCTGAAATGGTCGCCTATCCAAAGTATGATGTTTGATTTCTGAGCACAGATTACTGGAGAACTGCGTGAGCTATTACGACAATGAAGAAGGAATAAACGACTGGAAAAAACTGTTGTGGAAAGCCACCGTTACCGGGATTGGCCTCGCCATCCTCCTGGTTCTGCTTGCCGCCTTTATGCGTGTTGTCTTTCTTGTAGGCATACTTTATGGCCTGGGACTATTCTGTGCGACTATTGTTTTCACGAAATGTGCATCAAAGGTTGAAAATGAAGAACCCACCAATTACCTGGGCGGTGTCGATCTTGTTTCATTTCCCTTTAAGTATTTCAATCAATATCCACAATTGTTATTACTTGTTGTTACTGCCGTTCTCACCATAATCTCAGCTCCCATGGCTTCATCCTTTGCTGGTTACATGACGTTCTCAAGCACAACCGAGAATAACCATGTAGAAGAAAATGGTTTCCGGCCAGAAATGCGCTTCACTGACCTTCCCGCCAGAAACAATCCGGATGATGTTCAATTTATGTGGGGCACATTAGAAGTTGTGGCCGTGAATACAAGCTCAATCTGGGATAAGAATGATGGAAAAAGTGCTTTCGATTCAAATCTGAATACTTGCTGGAATGCTGGTAAAGGTGCCCCTGCATGGCTGGAAGCTGATATGGGCAAGTCCGTTACTCTTAGTGAAATTCGCCTGTTGCTCAACACTTCAGGTGGCCCACAGACCGTTGAATTATGGGTTTCTGACGACCCAATGGGTGAAACTCGGCAACAGGGTAACTTGGTACACACGTTCAATGGCGTCTACAGAAAATACGATGAACTGCATTTTGGATTTCCGTTGGGCATGAAGGCTCGCTACATCCAGATTCGAACCACACGGTCATTTAGCTGGGTTTCCTGGTTCGAGATTGCAATTGATGGACACTAAGAATTGATAGAAACGTTTAATGCGTTATCAACAATTGCCCAACATGGCAATTTATGGGCACCGCGGCTTACGCCATCTGCTTACAGAGCAGATGATGCGATGCCAGTTCAAGTTTCTGCCCTGGATTCCCGCCTTCGCGGGAATGACGGTTTCAAGTGGAAAGCAGTTTATTGTTGATAGCTTGAGCTGTCCCTGGATTCCCGCCTTCGCGGGAATGACGTTTTCAAGTGGGTAACAGGCGCTAGGTTGTACGTTGAGTTTTCTGCCTTCGCGGGAATGATGGTTGGTGTAACCGTCTGAAGGCAAAAAGCGTCCATGCTTCAGGCACGAAGTGCCGTCTAGTCTTAGCCTGGTCCGTGAGGGCCAGGATTGGAAGTTTCCAATTTCCGAAGGCCTGTAAGGCCGTCTCAAGATTCAAGTTTCTGCCCTGGATTCCCGCCTTCGCGGGAATGACGGTTTCAAGTGGGTAACAGGTAATAGGTTGTACTTTGAGGATTCTGCCTTCACCGGTGAACGCAACCTTGGCATCACGAATGATGGTGGCGGGACATACTACATCCCAAATTAATATCCTGCGACATTACTTTTCCGCACGTTTGACCATTTCATTCACCCAGATCGGTACATACGGTGGGGTGCAGCCTTTGGAAACGGGATAGTCCCGGTACAATCCCAGTTTTTCGCCAATTGCCAACGCCCGCGTGCGGTACTGGGCGTGGTGAATGCCAATGTGGCCCAGGCAGAAGTTCATCGTCCATTGCACCATGGGTGGGGCGGTGGCCATTTCCGCTTCCAGCCGATCCAACAGTGCAGGAAGGTCCAATTCTGAAGAATCTTTCACAATCAGAGAAGAAGTTAACGCCCAGCCGGCACGTGCGGCCCATGGGTCGGCATCGTCCATCCAGCTTTCACGAAAAGTGTCCTTATCGGGATGATTTTTCACCACGTAGGCATTGAACCAGTCGGCCACCTGAACCTGATTGGCCTCGCGGATCATTTGATCCAACTCCTTAGCAGATAAGGACTTCGGCTTCATTGCCAGAATCGCCAGAAGGCGGGCCTCCAGGTTTCCGGTGGCCCACAGTGACAGTGCCTGTTCGTGGCTTAACTTCAGCTCTTTTGCCAGTTTGCGAATCTCCCCCAGTGGGACACCAAATTGATTCTCGCCCGCACCATCTTTTTTGTTGTGGGCATACGTTTTTTCATTCGTGCGTGCCTTCAGTTGAGTCAGGATCTCCTGCACCTCAGCAGAATTGGCTTTCTTTTTCATCAATGCACCCCACCCGGTTTGTGAAATTATCGTCAATTGTAGCTGTTCTCAGCCTCTCGGTGCGTCTGTTACCACTTCAATTTACTACATCAACCAATCATGAAGCATCCACACCCCAGGAGATGAGAAAATGATGAGAAATCATATCGTGCTGGCACTATCGCTGGTTGGCAGCCTTGTCTATGGTGCAGAGTATCGGGATGTCGTTTGTGAAGGAAGTTACGCCCATCACCTGCAGGGGATTTGCGTCGATCAGAAGGCGATTTACTGGTCGTATACCACCACGCTGGTGAAAACCGACCTGCAAGGGAAACTGCTGAAGAAAATAGCGGTGGCCAACCACCATGGCGATCTTTGTGAGGCGGATGGCAAACTCTATGTGGCAGTGAATCTGGGTAAGTTCAACGATCCGAAAGGCAACGCGGATTCGTGGGTGTATGTGTATGAAGCGGCAACGTTGAAGGAATTGGCCCGCCACGCGGTGCCGGAAGTTTTTCATGGTGCGGGTGGTATTGGCATCCGCAACAAACAGTTCTACGTGGTGGGCGGTTTGCCCACCGAGGTCGAGGAAAATTACGTCTATGAATATGACTCAAAGTTCAAGTTTGTGAAAAAGCACATCATCAAGAGTGGCCACACCCACCTGGGGATCCAGACAGCTACTTTTGCCCACGATCGCTGGTGGTTTGGCTGTTACGGTGAGCCGAAGATTCTGCTGGTGACGGATGCCACGTTTGGCAAACCGGTTCGCCACGAATACGACTGTTCGCTGGGGATCGTTGGCTTACCCGCTGGGAAGCTGTTTTCAGCCACTGGCAAGTGCGATAAGGAGCGTGGTTGTACTGGCCAGGCTCGTATCGTCGTTCCCGATGATAAAACCGGCCTGCGTATTTCTGTGGCAGCGGCATCCTGCCGCTGATTTTTCTTGTTCACCGGCTGGAAGCCAGTGCCACCTTGCTTATCGTGGCACCGGCTTCCAACCAGTGATCGCTTATTGGCGTTTTTGCTTCGTAGCGTTAAATAACGGTTTGTTCTGTTCGTTTCACAACTTCCTTCGGCCACTGACAGGAAATACCCCATGCCTTTCAACCATTTACCGGCCATACTGCACGAAGTGGGGTGTTTGCAACAACTTCCGGCGATGATTGATCCTCAACGGCAATTTCGCGTGCTGGTAATTGCGGATCGACACGCCTACGACCTTACTGGTGCAGCCGAACTGTTTGGCAGCTATTTTCCGGCATCGCACCTGGCACATTTTCATGATTTTGAACCGAATCCCAAATATCAGGATGTCCAGCGTGGGACTGCCAGCTTTCAGGCATTTCAGCCCGACCTGGTTCTGGCGTTTGGTGGGGGTTCTGCCATCGATGTGGCGAAAGTAATTGCCCGATATGCCGCACTGGGGGACCAGCTAGCAGCCCACATTCGTGGGGAAATCCCGTTCACACCCAGTGGCCCACCACTGATTGCCATTCCCACCACGGCGGGCACAGGCAGTGAAGCGACCCATTTTGCCGTGATCTATCTGGATGGGGCGAAATATTCGCTGGCGCACCCGAATCTGCTCCCCACGATGGTGGTGCTGGATGCCAGTCTGACTGCACAGTTACCGCCGGGCATTACCAGTGCCTCTGGCCTGGACGCACTGTGCCAGGCTCTGGAATCGCTCTGGGCCGTCGGTGGCACACCGGAATCGGCGGAATATGCACGGCAAGCAGCCCATCTGGCGTGGGCACATCTCGAAAATGCCGTTTGCCACTCCACGATGGAGGACCGTCAGGCGATGCTTTCTGCAGCCCACCTGGCTGGCAAGGCGATCAACATTGGCAAAACAACGGGCCCACATGCATTCAGTTACGCACTGACCAGTAAGTTCGGGGTGCCCCATGGTTGGGCAGTGGCAATGGTTTTCAGCACCTTTCTCCGTTTCAACGCCCAGGTGGGGCCCCACGATTGCCTGCACCCAGGTGGGGTAGCAAAGATTCACCAAAGTATCACAGAAATTGTGCAGATCCTGGGTGCAAAAGATGTAGACCAAGCATGTGCCGTGTGGGAGCAGTTGCTTCAACGGGTACAATGCCCCACGCGATTGTCTCAGGTGGGAGTCAGCGCAGGCGATCTGCCAATGTTACTCGACGCGGTTAATCCAGAACGAGTGGCCAACAATCCACGTCGCCTGCAGGTGGGTGCGTTGCTGCCACTTTTAATGAATATGTTTTAATGAGAATAAATTCATGAGAATTGCTTTCACAATCACGCTGATGACACTGCTTTCCCCTGCTTTTGGTGTTGAAATCATTGGCCACCGTGGTGCGTCGTTTGACGCACCCGAAAACACGCTGGCAAGCGTAGAACTTTCCTGGAAGCAGCAGGCAGATGGCACCGAAATTGATGTGTATCTCAGCAAAGATGGCGAAATTGTGGTGCTGCACGACAAAGACACGAAACGCACCGCAGGCAAGGCGGGGCTGGTGCACGAAATGACCGTTGCCGAATTACAACAACTGGATGTGGGCAGTTGGAAATCGCCCAAATTTGCCAACGAACGGATTCCCACGCTGCAACAGGTGCTGAAAACGATTCCACAGGGGAAGCGGTTGTTTATTGAAGTGAAATGTGGGCCGGAAATCGCCGAAAAGCTCGATGCGGTGCTGCAAGCCAACAAACGACCCAAAGAAGAAACCGTCATCATCAGTTTTAATTCCGATGTGATTGCTGCGATGGAAAAACGCCGACCAGACCTGGTCAGTTATTGGATTGTCAGCCTGAATACCTCGAAAGTGAAGCCAAAGGCTCCCACCGCAGCCTCGCTGATCAAAAAAGCGAAGGAAATTGGTGCGGATGGGCTGGATTTATCTGCCAATGCCAGCGTTCTGGATGCAGAATACGCCAAAGCAATTCTGGATGCCAAATTAAAATTGTGCGTCTGGACAGTCAATGATGTGGAACTCGCGAAAAAAATGATCGCGGTGGGGGTGGAAGGGATCACCACCGATCGTCCGGGCTGGCTCCGCGAACAGTTACAGAAGTAGGCACGAAGTGCCGTCTAATTTTAGCCCAGGCTGGAGATTTGATGCCTGAAATCCGCTCTCACCACCGCATATCAGCAAAAATCACCGCAAGTATTTACTGAGCAGGCAGTTCCGTTCAAAATTAATTCACGTCCGATTATAGCGATTGCAAAAAATGGGAAACTTTTAACCAATTGGCAATTTGGGTTGTTTGCAGCATGGCAACCTAGTAAATTAGGACGGTTCTACGATTATCCAAACCTCGCAGCCCGATCGGAGTTTTCATGTTGCTGATTTCAAAACTTGCACAGTTATTCCAAAGTTCGACTGGTAACAGCACCCAGTCTTGTCGCCTGCAACTGGAAGCGCTCGAAGATCGGGCGGTACCTGCCACATTCACTGTGAATACGCTGGTCGATGAAAACGACGGGATTGATGTGGGGAATGTCTCGCTTCGCGAGGCAATTGCCGCCGCCAATTCTACCGCAGGTGCGGATACGATTAATTTTTCGGTTACTGGCACGATCATTCTGGATAGCTCACTGGAATTGACTGAAACCGGTGCTGCAAACATCACCACCATCAATGGCCCAGAAGGTGGAATTACCATCAGCGGCAACAACGCTGTACTTGTTTTTAATGTTCAAAGCAATGTGCATGTGGCACTCAACAATTTAACGATTGTTAACGGAAGTTCTACTGATGGCGGAGGGATTAACAACAATGGCGGTATTTTGACGATCAGCAACAGCAACCTCAGTAACAATTCTGCGGGCGCTGGTGGTGGGATTAACAACAATGGCGGTACACTGACGATCAGCAACAGCACTTTCAGTAACAATGCGGCAGGCGTTGTTGGCGGAGGGATTAACAACAATGGCGGTATTTTGACGATCAACAACAGCACTTTCAGTAACAATTCTGCGTTCGCTGGTGGTGGGATTTTCAACGGTGGCGGTACGCTGACGATCAGTAACAGCACCTTCAGTAACAATACTTCAGATGAAGGTGGTGGGATTTTCAACACTGACGGTACGCTAACGATCAGCAACAGCACATTCAGTAACAATTCTTCAAATGGTGATGGCGGTGGGATTCGCAACAATACTGGTACGATGTTGATCAGTAACAGCACCTTCAGCAACAATTCTGCAACATCTACTGGTGGTGGGATTTCAAACAATGGCGGTACGCTGTCGATCAGCAACAGCACCTTCAGTAACAATTCGACGGTCTTTCAAGGTGGTGGAATTTTCAACAGTGGCACGCTGACGATCAGCAACAGCACCTTCAGTAACAATTCGACGGACTTTCAAGGTGGTGGGATTTTCAACAGTGGCACGCTGACGATCAGCAACAGCACCTTCAGTAACAATTCTGCCGGCACTTATGGTGGTGGGATTCGCCAAACTGGTGGCACTGTCAACCTTTTCAACACCATTATTGCCAACAGCAGTTCCGGAAACGATTTTGCCCGTTCTAGTGGCACAACAAATGGCAGTAACAATATCATCGAAACCACCAACCATACCGGTGGCACCAACAATCTGACAGGCACGATTACAACAGATCCCAACCTGTCGGCACTAGGCAGTTTTGGTGGGCCCACGCAGACCCACATTCCGCTGGCGGGCAGCCCCGCGTTGAATGCTGGCAATCCCCTGTTTGCCCCACTGACCGATCAGCGGGGGCTGTTACGCGACAGCACGCCGGATATTGGTGCGGTGGAAGTGCTGCAAACGTTCGTTGTCGATGAACTAACCGACACAACGGACGGCAATATTTCGAAAGGGAACTTATCGCTGCGGGAAGCCGTTGACATGGCCAACAGCAACCCAGGGGCTAACACCATTGAAATTGCGAAATCGGGCATCATCACCCTGGGTTCCCAGTTGACCCTCACCGAAACCGGTGCGGCAAATCTTACTACGATCAACGGCCCCACCAATGGTGTTACCATCAGTGGCAACAACGCCGTGCGGGTGTTTAGTATCAACATCGATGTCCACTCGGCGCTGAACAACTTGACGATTGCCAATGGCAATTCAAGTTTTGGCGGTGGTATTAACAACAATGGCACACTGTCGATCAGCAACAGTACCCTGAGTAATAATTCTGCATCCTCTCAAGGTGGTGGTATTAACAACGATGGCGGTGCGCTGACGATCAGCAACAGCACCTTCAGCAACAATTCTGCAACCAGGTTTGGTGGTGGGATTCGCATCCTTAACGGCACTGTATCGATCAGCAACAGCACGCTGTCAGGCAATCGTTCCAATGAAGATGGTGCTGCCATTGATAATAGTGATACGTTGACTTTAAATCATACCACCATCAGCAATTCCATCAGCAACGATGCAACGGATGGGGCCGCAATCTGGAACGGCAACACAATGACCGTGAACAATTCCATTATTGCCAACACCACTGGCGGGGCAGGTGGTGCCGATATTTTCCGAAACACCGGCACATTAAATGGCAGCAACAACATTATTGAAGTAATTGCCGGTACTGGTGGCACGAATAACCTCACAGGCACCATTACCGCTGATCCGATGCTGGGCATTTTGGCCGATAACGGCGGGCCGACGAAGACACATTCTCTGCTGGCAGGCAGCCCTGCGATCAATGCTGCAACTGGAGTTTCTCCTCTGCGCGATCAACGGGGCAAGAACCGCTTGGGTACAGCCGACATTGGTGCGTTTGAACAGCAGCCATCGAATCTCTATGTCGATTTCGGCCCCGGCTTCGGGCTGTACCAACGCACGCCAACATCGTTTTCGCGCTTGAATTCCAACCAGGCCCTGGAATTTCTGCAAGGGAAAGATGGTACGCTCTTCATCAACTTTGGTGCGGCAGGGCTGTACTCGCTGCACCCCGATACCGGTTACAAGCACCTGCACATTTTTGGCCCACAGCAGATGATGCTGGGAGACGATGGCTTCCTGTACCTCAACTATGGTGCCCAGTACGGCCTGTACCGCTGGTCGGAGCCCACGGGATATGAGTTCATCAACCCCAACCCACCGAAGCAGATGCTGTTTGGCCCGGATGGGTTTCTGTACCTGTCC
Source organism: Zavarzinella sp. (assembly GCA_041399155.1). NCBI lineage: Bacteria > Pseudomonadati > Planctomycetota > Planctomycetia > Gemmatales > Gemmataceae > Zavarzinella > Zavarzinella sp. The sequence goes on along the minus strand of JAWKTI010000007.1, from coordinate 58,373 downwards.
TATTCATTCGGGCTGTATCGCTGGTCGAAATCGCTTCCAGGGAACAATTTTGAACTGCTGAACACCAACAGCCCGGATTACATGGTGTTCGGCCCGGATGGCATGCTCTATATCGACTTCGGTGCGGTGGGACTCTGGCGCTGGTCCAAATCACTGCCAGGTACTAACTTCGAATTGATCAACACCAATAACCCCGACACGATGGTGTTTGGGCCGGAAGGAATGTTGTATATCGATTTTGGCCCGATCGGCCTGTGGCGCTGGTCGAAAGATCTGCCTGGAAGCAATTTTGAGCAATTGAACACGAATAATGCAGATAGTTTGTACTATGGCACGGACGGTTTCCTGTACATCGACTTCGGCGTAATAGGTCTTTGGCGCTGGTCGAAAACGCTCCCCGGCACCAACTTTGAGTTGATTAATACCAACAACCCGGAAAGCATGGTGATGGGCAACGATGGCATGCTCTACATCGACTTTGGTGGTGTCGGCCTGTGGCAGTGGTCGAAGGCACTGCCGGGCAACAATTTTGTGTTCCTGAACCCCAATAACCCCACAAGAATGCTGGCGAGTTAGTCAAAGTATCTCATTTTCGGTGCGATCGGCCTGCATTGTAATCGTGACAGGCCAGGCATCGTCGCAACATCAGAACGAAAATTTTAAAACCAAGCACGAATCTTGTGCCCCTAAAGACTACGTATTCACGTCCGATTATAACGATTGCAAAAAATGGGAAACTTTTAACAAATTGGCAATTTGGGTTGTTTGCATCACGGCAACCTAGTAAATTAGGACGGTTCTACGATTATCCAAACCTCGCAGCCCGATCGGAGTTTTCATGTTGCTGATTTCAAAACTTGCACAGTTATTCCAAAGTTCGACTGGTAACAGCACCCAGTCTCGTCGCCTGCAACTGGAATCGCTCGAAGATCGGGCGGTACCTGCCACATTCACTGTGAATACGCTTGTCGATGAAAACGACGGCATTGATGTGGGGAATGTCTCGCTTCGCGAAGCAATTGCTGCTGCCAATACCACCGCGGGTGCGGATACGATTAATTTTTCGGTTACTGGCACGATCATTCTGGGTAGCGAACTGGTATTGACCGAAACCGGTGCTGCGAACATCACCACCATCAATGGCCCTGCGAACGGTGTGACGATCAGTGGCAACAATGCTGTTCGGGTGCTGGATATTAACAATGATGTGCATGTGGCTGTAAACAACTTGACGATTGTCGATGGTAAATCTTCAGTTGGTGGTGCCATCCGCAACAACGGTGGCACGCTGTTGATCAACAACAGTACCTTCAGAAACAACTGGGCTACAACTACTGGTGGTGCGATTAGAAATGTCAATGGATCATTGTCGATCAGTAACAGCACGTTTTCGGCAAATCGGGCGGATACAGCAGGAGCAGCCATTTATAATGATAGTGGTAGTACCCTATCATTAAATCATAGCACTATCACTGGATCGACTGGTATTGCGTTGTTCAACGACAATCTAGTAGAAATGGTCAATTCCATTATTGCCAACTCTACAACTTCGGATCTTTTCCGCAGTGCGGGAACTCTGAATGGAACCAATAATGTTATTGAATCGATTGCTGGTACGGGTGGGACCAACAACCTGACAGGCACTATCACTGCTGATCCCAATCTGTCGGTACTGGGCAGTTTTGGTGGGCCGACACAGACCCACATTCCACTGGCGGGCAGCCCCGCGTTGAATGCTGGTAATCCGCTGTTTGCCCCACTGACCGATCAACGGGGGCTGTTACGCGACAGCACGCCGGATATTGGTGCGGTGGAACTGACCAAGTTCACAGTCGATGAACTCACCGACATTTCGGACGGCAATATTTCGAAAGGGAACTTATCGCTGCGGGAAGCCGTTGACATGGCCAACAGTAACCCAGGGGCCAACACGATTGAAATTGCAAAATCGGGCGTCATCACCCTGGGCTCCCAGTTGACTCTGACCGAAACCGGTGCGGCAAATCTTACTACGATCAACGGCCCCACCAATGGTGTTACCATCAGTGGCAACAACGCCGTGCGGGTGCTGACAGTAAACATCAGCGTCCATGCCGCACTCAACAATCTGACGATTGCGAATGGGAATTCTGGAAGCAATGCAGGCGGTGGGATTTTAAACGATGGTAGGCTGACGATCAGCAACAGTACCGTCAGCAATAATTCTACAACCAATTTTGGTGGTGGGATTCGCAACGGCGGCACGCTGACGATCAGCAACAGTACGTTGTCGGGCAATCGTTCAAATAATGATGGTGCCGCTATTGATACTAGTGGAGAGTTGACTTTAAACCATACCACCATCAGCAATTCCATCAGCATCGACACAGCGAACGGTGCCGCGGTATGGGTCTTTGGTGGATCGGTGACCGTGAACAATTCCATTATTGCCAACACCACTGGCGGGGCAGGTGGTGCCGATATTTTCCGAAACACCGGCACATTAAATGGCAGCAACAACATCATTGAAGTGATTGCTGGCACGGGTGGGACCAACAACCTGACAGGCACGATTACCGCTGATCCGATGCTTGGGGTATTGGCCGATAACGGCGGGCCGACCCAGACTCATTCTCTGCTGGCTGGCAGTCCCGCGATTAATGCTGCCACCGGAGTTTCTCCTCTGCGCGATCAACGGGGCATGAACCGCTTGGGTACAGCCGACATTGGAGCGTTTGAACAGCAGCCATCGAATCTCTATGTCGATTTCGGGCCCGGCTTCGGTCTGTACCAACGCACCCCAACATCGTTTTCGCGCTTGAATTCCAACCAGGCCCTGGAATTTCTGCAAGGGAAAGATGGTACGCTCTTCATCAACTTTGGTGCGGCAGGGCTGTACTCGCTGCACCCCGATACCGGTTACAAGCACCTGCACATTTTTGGCCCACAGCAGATGATGCTGGGAGACGATGGCTTCCTGTACCTCAACTATGGTGCCCAGTACGGCCTTTACCGCTGGTCGGAGCCCACGGGATATGAGTTCATCAACCCCAACCCACCGAAGCAGATGCTGTTTGGCCCGGATGGGTTTCTGTACCTGTCCTATTCATTCGGGCTGTATCGCTGGTCGAAAACGCTGCCAGGCAACAATTTTGAACTCATCAATGCCAACAGTCCGGACAATATGATTTTCGGCCCGGATGGCATGCTCTATATCGACTTCGGTGCGGTGGGCCTCTGGCGCTGGTCCAAATCACTGCCAGGTACTAACTTCGAATTGATCAACACCAATAACCCCGACACGATGGTGTTTGGTCCGGAAGGAATGCTCTATATCGATTTTGGTGCGGTGGGCCTTTGGCGCTGGTCGAAAGATCTTCCGGGAAACAACTTTGAGCAATTGAACACGAATAATGCAGATAGTTTGTACTATGGCACGGACGGTTTCCTGTACATCGACTTCGGCGTAATAGGTCTTTGGCGCTGGTCGAAAACGCTCCCCGGCACCAACTTTGAGTTGATCAATACCAACAACCCGGAAAGCATGGTGATGGGCAACGATGGCATCCTGTACATCGACTTTGGTGGTGTCGGCCTGTGGCAGTGGTCGAAGGCACTGCCGGGCAACAATTTTGTGCTCCTGAACCCCAATAACCCCACCCGCATGCTGGCGAGTTAGAGTGGGTAATTCGCGTTGTGAGCCATAGACGGCCCTACAGGCCTTGGAAAATGTGGGCATCAAATTCCCGGCCCTTACGGACCGGGCTACGCTTAGACGGCACTTCGTGCCTGAGGCAGGATTCAGCCTTGTAAATTGTCGGTATCGCACGCATACGGACCGGGCTACGCTTAGACGGCACTTCTTACTTGGAAAATGTGGGGCATCAAATATCTGCGTCCGTGAGGGATGGGAATCAAGCCCACGGAATGTAGTTGTTCCATCAATCGTGGAGCTGGCTCAGTGGGATGCGATTGTGGGTGGGGTTTTCTTCAACGGTGGGGCTGGAGCATTTTCCACAACCACTGCCGCAGCCTTTTCCGCTGCCACGCCAGGTCTGGATTACCTGCAACAGCACATAAGCCAGAGCAATCCCGATCAGGACGCCTGTGGCAATCGATTGCCAGTCGAGTGACATGTTTAGCCACCCCCAATGATCAGTTTGCCTACCTGTACCACCACCAGCGTGGCGACATAGGCCAGAACGGTCATGTAGACAAAGGTAAACGTGGGCCAGAACCAGCTTTTCGTTTCCCGCCGGATGACGGCCAGGGTGGAGACGCACTGACAGCACAAGGCAAAGAAAACAATCACCCCCAGGGCAATCGGGATGCGGTAACGACTTCGCAACGGATCGGCTTCCCATTCCGACTTAATCGCTTCGCTCAATGGGGTGGTGCCAGGGTCATCCGCATCCTGAATGTCGCCCGGATCGACATCCCCCTGCTGATAGAGCATCCCCATGGTGCCCACAATCACTTCACGTGCGGGGAAACTGGACAGCACCGCCACGTTGGTTTTCCAATCCCACCCCAGTGGGGCAAAAATCGGTTCCATTGCCTTACCGGTGCGTCCCAGATAACTTTTTTCCCGCCATTCTGCCTTCACCCGATTAATCTCATTAGTGAGAAATTCTTCATTTTCAGGTTCCAGTTCCAATTTTTCTTCCAGCACCTGAATTTGCTCTGGGTAGGATTGCCCATCCTGATTCACCGTGGGGTAATACAAACTGGCCCAGATGAGGATGACGGCGGCAAAAATCATCGTTCCTGCCCGCACCACAAAGGCAGTACCGGCACGAGACATCCGACGCACAATCGAGCCGATCTGTGGCCGACGATAAGGCGGCATTTCCATAATGAAAACGGGTGCTTCACCTTTCAGCAAGGTGCGTTTTAACACCAACGCCACCAGCGGTGCGGTGACAAACCCAATCATGTAGGCACCAAACAGCACCAGTCCTGGCAGCCAGATCGGGTCACGGAGGAAAGTCCAGATCACCAGCGTGTACACCGGCAGGCGGGCCGAACAACTCATCAGTGGTGCGACAAGAATCGTTGCGAAGCGATCTCGTTTATTTTCAATGACCCGCGTTGCCATGATGCCCGGCACCGCACAGGCAACAGAAGAAAGCATGGGGATAAACGATTTGCCGTTCAGCCCGCAGCGGGACATCAGTTTATCCATCAGAAAAGCCGCACGTGCCATGTAACCACAATCTTCCAGTACCGCGATCACGCCGAACAGCAGGCAGATTTGTGGCAGAAAGATCAGCACGCTGCCCACGCCATTGATCATTCCATCAATAATCAGGCTGCGAAACGAACCGGGCGACAGCACCTTTTCCACCTGATTGCTCAGCCATTCCTGCGATTGCTCGATCGGTGCCATGAAATAGCCGGACCAGGCAAAAATCAGTTGAAAAATGATCGCCATCACCAGCAGAAAAATCAACGTGCCCCACAGTTTGTGGGTAAGAATGGCATCCAGCCGATCCGTTGTGGTGCGTGGGCGTTGGCTGGGTCGCTGGATGACGCTGGCTAATTGGCCTTTCAGCCAGTGGTAGCGGGTTTTCGCTTCCACCATGGGCACGGGGAAACCCGCAGTCTGTAGATTTTCGCGAATAGTGGCCAATTCTGGCTGTTTCTGTGGCTGTTCTGCCAGAAAACGCTGTTCGGCATAGCCGCCACGGTCGAACAGAACCCGCATCGCATGGACGTGGGAGGTGCAGCCCAGTTGCAGCACATTCTCAATTGCTGCCACCACAGGTGGGGGAAAATCCACTTTTGTTGTCGGTGCAGGAGGCAGGTGGGCAAGCTGTTCCAGAAGTTTGTCGATCCCTTCGCCACGATCCGCACGCACAGGCACCACCGGAATGCCCAGTTGGGCCGCCAGTTTCTGATAATCGATGCGGATTTGCTGCTGCTCGGCCACATCAATCATGTTGACCACCAGCACCAGCGGAATACCGATATCCAGAAGTTGTGTTGTCAGGTACAGGTGGCGGTCGAGATTGGCAGCATCCACAATCGAAACCACCACATCAGGTGGGGGCTGCTGTGGCAAAGTCCCGGTACAGAGATCGAGTGTCAGCATCTCATCGGGGCTGCGGGCCGACAAGCTGTAAGTGCCTGGCAGATCGATAAATTCGAATTGTTGTCCCTGAAATTCCTTCTTTCCCGTATGAATGTCGACCGTAACCCCGGGATAGTTGCCCACGTGCTGACGTAAACCGGTCAGGCGGTTGAACAACGTCGATTTGCCCGTGTTGGGATTGCCAATCAAGGCGATTCGAAGGGAGGGTTTCATGAAGACACAGGGGGGAGAAGTTCAATTTCAATTAACTGGGCATCAGATTTTCGCAGGCTCAGGCGGGTAGCACCGACTTCAACTTCCAGCGGATCGCCCCACGGTGGGATGGCAACAATGGAAATCTGCTCGCCTTCCAGCACACCCAGTTCCATTAATCTCTGGGTGGAGGCAGAAAACGCACCCATTCCTGTGATAATCCCCACCTGACCAATGGCTAAGTCACTTAATCTCATCAATTGTTAACCACTTGCTCAATTGTTGATCAGAACTGGCTGGGTGGGCTGCACCCAGAGTGAGCATTCATCGCAGAATCGGACAGCAAAAACGCTGCCATGCACACGCACCATGGCAGGGGAGCCGTGCCGCACCAATTGAAAGGCGGTGCCTGGGTGCAGGCCCAGCTCTCGCAGATGCTGAACATAGCAGGCATCGCCATCGATTTCCACGACTTCAGCCCACTCACCTGCGGTCAATTGTGCGAACGGAATCATGTAAGAGGTTTCCTGCGGCGTGCTTGTTGAGACTAAGTATCATTCTACAGCAGCTTTGGACACAATGTCAAGGTGGTAGTCGGATTTCCGTTCAGAAAATCTTCATAATATAACCGACCGGTGATGATATTGTTGAGAAGATAGCCTTCAAAAAATATAAATGACCGGTTATGTATCTGATTGCAGGTGAAATACAGCTTTTGGCCTTACCCACTTTCCACTATACTGTGGGGTAGGATTATTTTGGGGTAAATTCGATGGCACAGCAAAGCACCGGGATGCTGAAAGGCTTTTTTATTGGGATGATCGTGGCCCTGTTCATCACAGGAGGTCTGTGGGGAACCCTGTACTACGTGGCCAACGAAAAAGTGACGGAACTGCTGGCACGCCTACGCGGTGCCAAGGATGAATTAAAGAATGATGAAGATGATCCCTTTAAGGTAAATACCGATCCTTCGAAGGTCCCACCCCCACCTGGAAGTCGCCGCCCACAACCAGGGATTCCGGGCGGCCCAGGTGGCCCACGCCCAGGGATTCCGGGTATCCCACCCATCCCACCGATGCCTGGTAATGGAGGGCCAACCAGTATTAATATTGAAGGGGTTGGCAGCGTACCACGAACGGAAGACGGTCTTCAATGGATGCCGCTACCCCGATCCAATTTGGAGACCACAGGTTATACACCTGTACGTTTGAAACAACCAATTATGAAAGAGTTTCCAAACGGAATTGCTTCCCATGCAATTCTGGATTATGGAGAATCAATTGCTGTGATCACTACTGACGGCAAATTAAGTTACTTCAAACTGGATGGCAGTAAAGAATATTTTATGAACTTGCAAGTTCCTGAAGGTGCTGGTGAACTTTCTGGCCACATTTTACCGATTGTTTGCCATCCAGACCATGGCAAACTCACTCAATACACAACATCAGGAACACCTGGTATTACAAAAACTATCCAGCAATTACCGATACACTTAGCGGGCAGTTATCAGCAAAACTACCAATGGCTTTCTACCAAGAAGCATCAACGTGTACTGTTGGATTCCTCTACTTTGCGGACGTACTACCTCGGAAGACTTGCACATGATGTGCTTGACAGCAAAGACTATTATCCTACAACCTGGACTTCGCCAAGTAAAAACATCGCCTTACTGGCACAATTTGACCGTGCTGACAAGATTGCAGTTGTCAATCTTCAACAACGTCAGATTCTTCTGAAAAAACTAGAAAAAGATATACAGTTACCTAACGTCAATGTGCGTATCAGATTGTCTGGAAGGGGTGATAATGCCTTTCTTGATTCTGGACATGTTCTACCTTTAATTACAAAGGAATTGCCAACACAAGAAGTTTGGAGTGACAAAATCGACCCAAATCTTGTACGGATTCCTGCTTTTGATAGTGAACATGTTTTGGAATATGAACTTGGAAATGGGGTCAAGCCCGATCAGCTTCGAATTCTTACTTATTACAATGTTCGTCACATACTAGCTACTATCGAACGGGATACCCGATTCAGTGATGGTTATCAGGTATTTTCCAATACCCACTTTTCGTTCAACAAAGGTTATATTGCCTTTGTAACGGATAAAAATGTCAAAGTGATCCCATTGCCATCTTCTATTTCAGGGCCACTCAAAGAATCAGAGCTTTGTAAGGCGCTGGCACCTAAGGTCGATCCGAAGCCAAAAGACCCAATGCCAATGAATCCGATGCCCAAAGTGGATCCCAAGGTGCCCAGCGGTGATGTGATCGACTTTGTCTCCCCCGCACCTGCAGTGGCACCAGATATGGAGCCCACCAAACTGACGGAGCGTACGGAAATCGAACTGCCCGCCACCTTCGACGACTATTGCTACGGTGGGCACGGTCGTTACGTGGTGGTGCGGTATACCGTACTGCCCCAATTGGCGATTTACGACTTGACCACCCGCGAACGGGTCGCAGTGATCCCACTGCCGAACGCAAAAACGCCGTTTGCAGCATCTGCAGATAGTGTGGTGATCTTCAGCGATACCGTGTCGTCGTTTTCCAGTTACGATCTGGCCACTGGAAAGCGGAAAAAACTGGCACCCACACCATTCAACCGTGTGGAACAGATGCAGATGGGTTTTGCTTCCAACGGCCCACTGTGGGTGCGAGGCGACCGTGGCACGCACCTGGTTGACCTGGAAAGCCTGAAAATCATGAAATCACCCTCTGCAACGATTCCCACCGTCTTCCCACGCAGCGATGTCTGGATTAGTGGGAATGGTCAGGTGTTCGGCAGTAAACAGCTACGCGTAGGTGGCAAACTTTCCGCATCCAGCATTAGTATTGCTGGGAAAGACTGGAAGGAAGCCTCGGAAGATTCCGTGACCGACTACGTGATCCCGTCTGCCACGGGCAAGCAACTGTTTGTCAGTGGACATGGTGTGTTTAGCGATCAGCTCCGGACCCTCCCGGGTAGTTCCTTCTCGTTAGGCAAACTGGCTGGGGAACCGAGTCTGAAACTACTCCCCGCCTCCAGCGATGACTTCTACTTGCACCTTCACCTGGATGGTGGCAAGAAATACTATGCAGAACAGCCAGAAAATGGCGTGACGGTCTATAGTTCAAAAACCTTCAAACCAGTGGCAACGATTGAGGCACCTGCTGGAGATCTTTCCGCACCCGGCAGTAATGTCTCAGCTTTCCTGTCAGTGCCGCATCAGCTATTGACATTGATTCCTGAAAAGAAAGACCGAATTGTTCTCATTCCCGTCCCACAGGTAGGTGGGAAGTAACCGCGTTCTCAGAATTTTTTCACTTCACCCCATCGTCTGCATCATGAATCCACCCACCTTAAAGGAATTGTCCGACCTGAAATCGGGTGAAACGGGGATCTTTTTTGCCCGCCTGGCAGAAAAATATCGCCAGTTGACGCGGGACAAAAAAGCCTATTTCGTCTGCAAGTTCACCGATACCAAACGCACCGTCGGTGCGTTGTTCTGGGCGGATGGTCGGCTGTTTCCGTATGTGGAACGCGACTGGGAGGTGGGCCAGTTTTTCAAAATTGTTGCCGACTATGTTGAAAATCCCCGTTTCGGTCCCCAACTGGAAGTGCAGAAAATTCGCCTGGTGGAAGAGAAAGACTTTGCAGAAGGTTTTGATCCGAAACGCTACCAACTGATTGCCCGCTCCGACCCGGAATTGGCCTATCAGCAACTGGTCGAACTGGTGCAGGCCGAAATTGCCGATCCGCCTTTTCAGCATTTGGTGCTATCGATTTTGCAGACGCACCAACAACTGCTGAAGGTGCTGCCGGGCAGCAGGCACCGCTACTACCCCTTTCCAGGTGGGTGGCTGGAACACACGCTGCGTGTCAGCCAGCACGCTGCCCTGCTGGGTCACCGCTATCGAGAAATTTACAACGAATTGCAGCCCCCACTGAATGTGGAACTGATCGTCGCCGGTGCAGTGCTGCACGATATTGGTCGCGTGCTGGAATTGAAGCCTGCCGATGTCCCAGACGCACCTGCAGAGCAAACGATTGACGGAGTACTGTTAGGGCACGCAATGCTGGCCCACGACCTGGTGCGGGATGCTGCCCGTACCATTGAGAATCTGCATCCTGAAAGAGTACGACTGCTTTTGCACATCATTGCCAGCTACTTGAAACTACCAGAGTGGGGCTCTCCCCGCCTACCCAACATTCCGGAAGTGCTTGTCATCCACCACCTGGATGATCTGGATGCCAAAATGGAAATGTACTGCCGCTGTCTGACGAAAGATGTTTCGGCAGGCCCGTTCACCGAACGAGACCCAAACCTGATGGCCCTACTCTACCGCGATCGAGAAGTATAGCGGGCAATCACTAAAAATTGTTTTAGCAGCAATCTAGCTGAAATTATGTTGTTTTGGAGCTGGGGATAATGAGTTGATTGCCCTCCTCGTTTGCCATATCAGCAAGTTGCTTCATCAATTGGATTATTTGCAGCTTGTCGTTCGTGTATGTTGTCGAACTAATCTCCGGAATAAGTACGTGGCCAAGGATATCTGGAATAGGATCTGATACCACTTGAATGCCTAACTCAAATAATTTTGAAACTGGGATTTGCACAATCCCAGTGAGCAGGCGCTTTTCAGAGTCCATAGTAACCAGAATATCACTGGGACTATTCAAACATGATAGTCGAAACAGGCTGATTCCATGTTCGTCAATATCCCTGCCTTTTGTTCTTGGAAGAAACGCGTTAGGAGAAATCCTGGGGAAAAATCGCTCGTGCCAGATTCGTCGCAGCAACCATTCATCGCTGGTAATTGAAGAAGCTTCGGACTTCATTAGTTAAGCCAGATGATGTTAAGTTGGTAATGGAATAACCATTTCTTCAGCTTCACCATCACCATTTCTCAACAAATGACATTCCGCATGATCTGGCGAGATTATTTCAATTTCGCAGTATCCATTATCAAGATGCCATTCGAAATACACCGTTGAGTTAACACTTACATGAATCATCGTAGGTGGGACAACATCATTCAATTCAAGTTCATTCGCCAGGGCTATTGCGGCATCTACCAGCACATGGTCTGGAGCGTCAGTTCCTTCGCCATCCCAATCGTCGACTAACTGTTTGAAATTCTGAAGTTGAGCAATCTTTGCCTTCCATTGTTGGACAACTTCGAAATTGCGTACAGTCTTCAGAATATTCAAATCGTAAAACGATCGAGGTTTTGTTTCGTTGACACTCATCTGTGCTTCCTCATATGGTGATTGGGCAGGCACCTGATTGCCTTATTATGACAGACGCCTTGCAGTTCAGCAAGTACTTGCTTCCCCCTACACCGCAGGTGATCGGTAGTGGCGGATCATCGTGGTGATTTCTGCTGGGAAATCCAGGCGATTGGCCACCTGGTAGATAAAGAACGAATCGCCATACTTCTGCTGGCTGACATTCTGATAGTTGCTGGCCACTTCCGTTTTAATGGTGCGGTACCAGTAACCAATCAACCGAGCGTAGGCCTGCTTCAGATCAATTGGTGGGGCATCGGCAACAGTGTAAACCACTTGCACAACACGTGCCAGTGCCATCCATGTGCGGCGATCGTTATTCACCAGGGCCGTGCCTGCGCCTGGCACAAACATCCCTGCAGTGGCCTGGATCACCCCACGATTGGCATGCACCAGATATCGCGAAGAATCCAACAGGCTGTCCGAACCAAAGCTCCTGGCAAGATCTACCTTCACACTGCTTACTTCTGCAATGGGATAGTTCTGCACCACCGCGTGGCTTTGGTTGCCCGCGAAGTATTCGGTAAAGGTGCCCCCATTCCACGTGCGACCCGTGAATGTATTGATCCAGGCATCAGCAGAACTTTGCAGGTCTGTTAACAAGGTATCATCATCCGTGCCCGTAATGCCCAGGCGGATTTTAATATTAGCTAAACTATCAATCGCCATGTTGGCTCTCCAATACGAATTCTTTTCGACTCAATGCAACAAACTACTTTGCGATGCTTGTTCACGTTTGTGGGCTCTGGATTCCCGCCTTCACGGGAATGACGATTGCGGGGCACAATCGTCTGTAGTAAATCAAAGCCACAACCTGCCTTTCCCCTCTCCTGCGAGGAGGTCAAACCAAGAACCTAACCCCCGGCCCCCTTCCCTCGCAAGGAAGGGGAGATTGCAATCAGTCACATCATGCCTTTTCACTTTCCTGTGAGGGTCGCGAAGCCGGGGTGAGGTCAATAACGTTACGCTTCCAGCAATTGGTCGCACACTACAAAACTGGCTTCGTGCCGTGGGCCAGCATCAATATGCTGAATACCCCGCAGCCAGGTCTGGTCGTTCTGTAACGCGGTATCACCATAGCCCGAAGCCATGAACTCCATCACACCCATGCGGGCAATAATCCAATCCGGGAAGTAGCCAAGCACAATGTAGGTCAGATCTTCTCCGCTGCCCTTGGTGCGGTTGTTGGCAATCTGCGAAGATCGCACTACTGGAGTGCCATACAATTCAATTGGTGGGGCGTCGCTGGCATGCCGCGTGGGATGAAACAGAAAACTCCCTTTGGCATCGCTGGCACTGACCGCATCGCTTCGGCGATTCATCAACGCGGCAAACATTGTCTTTCGCATCATCCATGCCGTGGGTGCACGCACCGCGTCTGGCAGTTTGCTTTCCATCAATGCCACATCCTGCACTTCAAACGTATTGCCGTTGGTGCCAGGCGAACTGGCCGTGTGTGTGGTGAAATCGTAATTCAGTAATCCTTCAATCTGGGTGCCGCCGGAACCTTCCAGCATCGCCAGGTCAGCCTTCAGTGCTGCCACGCGGGCCATGTCGTAACGAATCAAGCCTTCCGCAGATGGCGATGCAAACCGCAACAGCTCGTTGTTTACTTTCACAAAAATGCCCAGCTTTTTGGCCTGCAATTCCAGGTTGCCTGTAGCTGGGGTGCTTTCGGTAATGGCAGAACCTTCCCCCACCCAATATGCAGTGGAACCACCCGTTAACTTGGGAAACTGAATCCGCCCGTTCGGTGGCAACGCAATTTCCTGGGCCCCCGCCTGCACAAACGCTTCCATGTTGCGTTGCAGTTCAATTACTTCGCCATTGGCTGCCGCAGGAACCAGCGTGCCACCGGCAGATGCCACACCCGTGCCCAGCACTTTTGTCTGCAGGTTCAGCTTGCGAACCAGCCAGGCGGCTTCATCCGGATCGTACTGGGCAGAGTTGGCCAGCATCTTCTGCCGCAAGTCGTTGCGAAGCATTTCGCCCTTCGGTTCAAACGCTGGCAGGTGCTTGGTGGCCAGCGGAATCAAAAACGATTGATGCCCACAGTGGGGAATAAATCCATACGTCTGATACAGTTCCTTCAACTGCTGGTGCGTGTGAATCTCTTCCTTTGCCTGATCCGGGCCAATGTAACCCAATGCAAATGCTGCTGCCTTCAATACTGTAGCCCTGGGAATCCTTCCCCACTGGTCCACTGGTTGCCCACGGCACACGACGTGGCTGGCGGTGCGTTTCTGCCAGTGCCTTCTCTACGGCAGTGCTGGCTTCCTGTTCGATAAATTCCACCACTTCCTGACGGGTAGAAAACTTTTCTTCTGCAATCATTACTGCTTCGTTCATCTCATTCTCCTGTTCAAATTCAACCAAGTAAAACGTCAAACAATTGACATACGTTGATATTTATGGCCGCACATTTCCTGCTATTGATACAGCGGCGCCAGCAGGTCGCGAATCAACCAGCTTCGCAAATCGGGATCCTGTACCATCCCTTTGGTTACCGCTACTGTTAAGGCATCTGCATTTTCCGGAATGGGCACTGCCGAATATTCCATCAGCTCCCACGAATCGTAATACCAGCCCGTCTGCTTATACTTGCCATCGTGCAGTGGTACAGCTTTGTGCACACGAAAGCCAATCGACCAGCCACGCAGAATCCCTTCGGCATACAGTTCAAACAGATCCTGGGCAAACCGCGTGCTGGTGCTGAACTTCGTGGTGGCAATCATCTGCCCGGAGCTTACTTCCAGATGAATGCACTTGCCCACGGGTGGCAGATCACGACGATGAGCCCACAGTACAATGGGATTGGCCAGGAATTCTTTCCTGTTGATGATGCCGTTCAGGTTCATCACATCGCCAGCCCGATCCACTTTTGAAGTGGCAATAACAGCACGCACGGTTGCCTGATCCCGCTGGATTTCCAGTGGTGAATTGGCCATTGCCCAGATCAGCGGATCGGCACGCACATTAGGATTGCCTGGGGATTGTTTCTTTTGCATCGTTCTTCTCCTTGTGTAAATACTTGGGCATTACGCGGGTAAAATTGGTTCATCAAACTTGCGATCGCGATACGGTGGCAGGCCACGTGCCTTGCGGATTTCGTTGTACGTTCGCAAACCCGTGGCTGCATCCAGTTCATCATCCTTGCGTCGCTGCTCCTGGTTGCGTGGCGAACATTCCGGAAAACTCACTACCACATCAAAGCCATAGCGGCTGGCCAGATCGCGTGTCAGTGCCTGGGCAATCAGTTCCAGTTTGGGCTGAATCGTCCCTTCGCAAAACATCACGCGGGCACCAAACCAGATGTCTGCCCCCAGGCCCATGTTTTCCACAATGCCTGCCACAGGTGCAGGCACTCGAAAGATTGCAAAGATTTCATCCCGGCTCAGGCGGGCACTATTCAGATAGTCCATCTCCACTGGTCGCAGTGTCCAGGGCGAAGCCTGCAGGCCCTGTTCAAGCACCAGTGGTCGTTGCCAGTTTTCCCGCCCGGAAAAGCGACTTTGAATCCGTTCTTCCAGGCGACGTGCCACCGCATCGCTCAGTGCCTGATCGGTCTGCAGCACCATGCCTGGGCGCTGGCCTGCCACAAAGCTCTGGTGCCTGCTTTTCTGCAGTTCTGTATTGGCATCAATGGTCAGCGAATTGGCTTCCAATGGCGAAAGACCATAGTGCACATCCAGCGGGTTGGGGTATTTCAAATGAATGATTTCGTCTGCGGCAAAGATTTCGCCCGTGTTGCCAGGTGCCTGCAGATAATACCCACGGATAAACTGCTCGCGATCGGGAATCACCCGCATCCATGGTGTGGGAATAATCCACAGTTCGCTGGGGCGGCCCTGTTCATCCTGGGCAACATACCAGTAGCAATTGCCAGTCAGTTCCAGATAGAGCACCGTTAAGTACCAAAGTTCCCACGGTGTTGTCCAGGGGTTGGGATGTTCCAGTAGCTTTACTAAGGGATGGCCTTGTGCCAGGGGCGTATGTTGATGTTCTGCCTGCCCACGATTGACATAAAGATACGGCCGCTGCTTAGCAATTTCCTGAGCAATTGCATTGACGGCAGCATAGACCCAGGATTGATAGTTTCTTAGCTGGGTAGTGGTATCGCCCTGACTGGCCCAGGTGAAGCTGGGCATATTGCCCACGGGCAGGAGGGTAGGTTTTTGCTTTGGTTGTTGTTGCCGCTGGAACCACCAGTTTTTAATATTCTGCCACATGGATAAACGCTCCATATCATGTAAAAGTTGACGATGAAGACATGACCAGGTAAAAGGTGGTTGGGTGGAATTGGCCACCTTCTACCTGGCTGCAAGAGAGGACTCTTGAAGAAGCCTTCAGCATCGATACAGACGTGCCATTTGCACGCACGTATATTAATATATCCACGTGCATTAATTATTCGGCAATTTTGTTCATGCGATTTGCAAAAATGAGAAAAGATGAAAGTCGTAACTAATTGATTGGCAAGGACTTACAGCGAGAAAAACTTTTTTGCGAAAAATTCCAAAATCGCAACCACCCCTATGTTGGTTGGGGTGAAAAGTAGTGTACAGAAGAGGGGTTTAGCACGCCAATGGATCACCTGTTCGATTCCACTTGTCGGACCGGAGTTGTGAATCTCCTGTTTCATGAAGGGCCGCAGGCACGTAACAATTTTAGCCTGGGGGAATCGCCCCAGGACTGAAGAATTATCCCCACAAAGGGCCGCAGGCACGTAACAATTTTAGCCTGGGGCATCGCCCCAGGACTGATTAATCCTGAATGAATGCCTCGTTCAATTCAATTCCATATTTAGTACAGAATCGGAGAAACTCATCCTGAAACGTTTTAGTTTTGTGGTGAACCTCTTGTTCCTGAATATACTTTTGCAAATTTTGAATATCTGCAGGTCCCACAGAAAAACATCCATAACCGCGTTGCCAGGAAAATTTGTCCATAGTGGGCGATAGAGTTTTAATCCATTTTGATGAATCAGTCTTCAGTTCTTCTACTAATTTCGCAATGGTAATCGTGCGTGATAATCTGATTGCCAAGTGCACATGATCGGCCATACCACCCACCTCCACTGGGGCACAGCCATGTTGCCGGGCGATTGTAGCCAGATAAGCGTGAACTCTTGCACGAATTTCCGAATGCAAAAATGGAAATCGATCTTTTGTGCTGAATACCACGTGTATGTAAACCAAACTGTAGGTTTGCGACATTGGAATCTCAGTGACCTGGGGCTTCGCCCCAGGCTGGGTCTGTTACGAGCCTGCGGCCCTTGAAGAATGCTATGTCATTGTATTCCTGGGGCTTCGCCCCAGGCTGGGTCTGTTACGAGCCTGCGGCCCTTGAATAGAATGCTACCGTCTAAAACCAAACCGCGACTAACGCCGTCGGTTCACAGGCAAATTCTGTCACTCACTCAAGTGCAATAAATCGGAAAAACGTTGGATTTACATCAGTTCAGGAATTGTGGGGCGGTCGAGGGCGGCCATCAGGTCGCGGTTCAGATCCGTGCGAAGCCGTAACTGTGGGACATCAACCAGATAATGCATCACGGTTGAGAACAGGTCAGCGGGAGTATAGGTCTTGGATACGGGCTTCGAAGCAGTGGTGTCTGATTTGCCAATCACCTGCCCCATCTTCATGCCGCCACCAGCCATCAGCAGTGGGGTGATGTTGCCATAGTGATCGCGGCCGCCATTCTTGTTCAGTTTGGGCGTGCGTCCCATCTCACCTGTCACCACCAGCAGAATATCATCGGAAAGGCCGCGTTGTTTCACATCTTCCAGAAATGCTGCAACCGCGTGATCTACCTGTGGGGCCAGCCACTTCAATCCTTCCATCTGCTTCGGGCTGTTGCCGTTGGCGTGCATATCCCAGCCACAGTCCGATACCGTAACAAACCCCGCACCCGATTCGCACAATCGGCGTGCCAGCAGCAGTTGCTTTCCAAGCAGATTGGAAGATCGCCGCATGTCGCCCCACTTGGTAGCTTCTTCCAGCTTGAACAGTTTGCTGGTATCGTAGCGGGCCAGTGTCTGTGGGTCTTCCTTGCTCAGGTCAAATGCATCGGTCACGCCACGGGTGATGATGTCAAATGCCTGCTGCTGGAACTTATCTGCATTGGCGAGTCCCCCACGTCGATCCAGGTCGTGGCGGAGCGAATCAAAGCTGCCCAGGAGTTTCCGACGGTTATCAAACTGTTCCCGGGGCAGCGATAGCGTCATATTCTGTGTCAGTGTGGAGCCACCTGCGGGGTTGAATGCCTCGTACTGCGAGCCAAGTGTGCCGGTCTGGGTCAGCGTGGGCAATGCCTGGGTCTCGAAGTTGCTCTTCAGCTTCAAACCATTCTGCACCGCTTCCGGCAGTAACAGCAGGTTCGTGGGCAGGCTGTTTTCCGGACTGACCCCACCTGCCAGATTGGCATAGGCTGCACTCATTGATGCTTTTGTTTTGTTGCCACCGGTGGTGACGGCCTCGTAAGAATGCCCACCGTTTCCAGATGCAAAAGAATGGAACAAGGCAAAATCGTTAGCTGCAGCGGCCAGCTTCGGGAAAAATTTGCTGAACCGTATCCCCGGGTGCGCAGTGGGAATCGTATCCACAATGGTGCGGTATTCGGCAGGTGCGTCTGGCTTGGGATCCCACGTTTCCAGTTGGGTGGGGCCGCCTTGCAGGAACAACAGGACCACCGATTTGTGTCTGCCCGAACTGCCGGTTCCCGCAAGTGCCCTGGCTGCCAGCAGATCGGTCAGTGTCAGCCCACCCAGTGCAAGACTGCCAATTCGCAGGAAATCCCGACGCGTGCGACCCGCACAGGTTCTGGTGGGCAAATGGTCATGAATGGTCAGCATCAACTTGTCTCCGTCCGGTGGGATTTCGTTTGGGTGGGGAGGCACCGCTGGCAGGATAACACCCCCACAATCATTTCGATGTTGATGGGGGTATCAGGATTGTTTGCGAAACCGCCAAACAATCAACTACACTTTAACGCCTGAAGTTCCCGTTGTCCATACTTGAGAGACGTAAATAGGCAAATATCTTCGTTCAATTGCTTTCAAGTGCAGTCAGTGAGACGAGTTATTCATCGCCAATGAATTTGGACGGATCGCCGTTGTAGCCTGCACGAATGACCAGTAGATTCTGGATCTGCTGGTCTCCTTTACGTTCCACCAGCACTTTATGCCCTAATGTTTCTGGCCGGAGTGAATCGGTACCCAGCACCAGAAACTCGCGTGGGCCGAGTGGGATTTCCATTTCCAGTGCACTCAACAATTCGGTGGGTTTGCGTTGCATGGCGTTATCATTCAGCGAAGGCATTCCTGCAGGAAATAATTCATGTTCGCTGGCACTGAATTCCGGCGTTAACTTGACGATGACTGAGCCATTTGCCTGCGGACGCACCGAAACGCGGATAAAAAACCGCACCAGCCTTTTCTTTAAGGTGGTTGCATTGCCTGTAATGTGGTATACAGGCACTTCCAGTTCGCCATGAATCTGGTTCATTGGCAAGGTGGTATCTTCGAACACCGAAAACTGCTTGGAACGTGGCCCGTTGTGTTTACCATTCTGTGCCACCAGATTGGCGATTTCCGGCGAAGTATTGACACCCACCACACCTACACGAATACCATTGGTGCGATAGTGATCCCGAAGTTCCACAGGAATCACAGTTTCGTCGATCCGTTGCCAGACATTGCGGTCGATGATCTCCTGGCCCAGTGGCTGTTCCAGGAAAATGTATTCAATGAAGCTGCTGTCCTGAAAAGTCTGGACCTGAAGAAGTTTATCATCACCCACACGTTCAACGTGGGTGTGTTCCCATGGAAGGCAACCCGCAAAGGCTACCACCATCAATGCCAATGTGCATCGTATGTGGGTAAAAAAAAGGGACATCCGTGTCCTGCCGTGCCACCATCATGGTGTGGTGCGGTGGGAATACCCCAATCGTGTGGTAATGTCAAGGTGAGACCGCACTTATGCAGAAATACCCCGCCTGAAAGAAAACGCTTACACAGTTTCCCCAAATTTCAGGCAATTCCCCAACCACCTGGTGTGGGGTTTGCACTCTCATTTTGCCCAAATTATCCAGCTTCGCTGTCTTTCGCCGTTGTTGCAGGAATAATTACTTTACCGCATGCTTTTCTAATATCCCTCTCAAGTCTTTTCTTGAGACTGACCGATACATCCTGCAACAAACGGATTGATGTATGAAGTCCACCTGGGCATGATGTGCAGGTCCCGGACTTTGAAACAAGCGTTAGCAGCTTACGGCTGATAACACACACTTGATGAACGCTGACGCAAAGAACAATGCTTCAGCAGGGGGAGAACAAAATGAAGTGGTTTCGCCGGGCAATCATGTCTCTAATGGCAATTGTCCCTATTGGGGCGGTTGGCTGTGGTTCTCTGCCTTTGGCATTCGTTGCCCCTGGGCCAGTGCAACCGTGGGTAGCCAATCGAATTGAAGAACGCAACCTGCACAAGAACGATCATCGTGCGGTGATCATGCCTCCGATTCGCGATGGCTTCCCACCTCCGTTGTGTGAAGATCCTCCGACCGAACGAGAAGTGCTCCGCACGCTCAAGAAAGTTCGTCGTGGAGTGCCAGGGATTTGTGAAGAGTTCCGCGATAACATCCGCATCCGTTGCGAACGGATCAAAGATGTGATCGATCCGCCACGGTTCTTCCCTCTGATCGGTTACGCACAGTTGCACCACTGTCACTGGAAGTGCATCATTTATTACACGGAAACGATTCAATCGGATTACCCATTCCCGATTTACAATCAGAAAGACCGTGTCGAAGTGATCTACATCGACAAGGATCACCTCCACCTGTACGTGGGTGATGATCCCGAGTTGCAGAAGAATATCACTCGCGAACTGACCGAATACGCACCGTGACCGGTGGGTAGCAAGTAGCCCTATTCTGCAACATCATTACCACCACGAGGTGGGCATCGAATACACCAACATGGAAGTTGGCTAGCCAGCGAAGTTTGCAGGGACGCAACGATTCGCTGGCTATTTTTTTGATGTATTCACGCACCAAGTATCACTTTTTGATTTTTTCCTGTAGCTGGGTATTCCACTTGGTTACCGTCTTCTCCCCAGACAATTCCACTACCCGGCCTGGAAACTCACTACGATATGCTGCGTACAACTGCGGCATCTCCCAGAATCGCATCACGTGCATCAAAAACGGCCCTTTTTCATACGTGCTGGAAAGGTTGGTCAGATTCAGTACTAAGTTACCTTTTGCAAAATAAGCAGCATGCAAGGCCACACCTGCCAGTTCGTCCTGGGCCACGCATTTGTAAGCGGTGTCTTTCGGTATCATGTTCACCACGAATGCCAGCAGATAAGTAGTATCAAGGATCTGGCGATCGTGCAGAGTTTGACCGATTAATGCAAAGCGACGTTTGTAATGGATTTCATCGGGTGAACCTGGCTTCGCCCAACGCGTTCCCCCCAGCCCACGTGGGGCAAAATAGAGATGCATGCCGCCTGATGGTGCTTTGGGCTCATCCTTCGGTGCTACCAGAGGCACGCCCGAAGTGGGGAGTAATTTCTGCAATTTTTCCGGTGCCATCGTAACGGTGCGATCCCACATAGCATCATCGCACAGATGCACCGTCACTGGGGCGGCGCTGCTCTCTTTTGCAGGGGCCTTCAGATACAGTGGCACATGCACGCCGGTTTCGGTTTCCAGGATCCACACCTGGTGTTTGATGCCATCTGCCACCACTTCCATGTTCGGTTTTTCTGGGAAAGCGGGCATCTCTTTCGGCCAGTTCCGAAAGACAGAATTTCGCATTTCCGACATTATCGTTTGAGTTTTTCCTGCCCACCATCGGCCAACATTTTCTTTGGGGATTTCCCATTGTTTCAATGCAACAAAGCTTTTCTGAATGGTGGTATTCCGCTGATCTTTGGGCGTTTCTGCAAGTACCTTCAATTCTTCCGGTGTGTGCCGTTCGTATTCCACTTCAACCACCGGTTCTTTGCTGTTCTTCAACCAGCGATTCATCCAGCCGTATTCACCTGCACGCAGTTCTGGCGTGTCTTTGTGCTCGCCTTTGGTTTCCCACAATTGCCACTGGTTTTCTTTGCCATAAAGCTGGTAGATTTTCTGCACCTTCGTTGCCAGGCGACGATAACCAGGCACGGGGAAAATGGCATCGTTATCGCTGTTGCTCAGCAGCACCGGACGTGGGGCACACAACGCAGCCACCTTGGAAAAATCAAACTGGTACAGGTTGTGCATAAACATGCAGTCACAGTGGCCAGTAATGACACCTTTTGCCATTCGCCCGGGATAGCCCTCATTCAAGTGGGCCTGAAGGTCGGCAATTCCAGCAACAGGTACCGCACATTTGATTCGTTCGTCCGTGGCAGTGATCCACCAGGAATATGCCCCGCCTCCCGAACGGCCTGCTACGCCAAATCGCGTGGCATCCACTTCCGGGCGGGTTTCCAGATAATCCAGGGCCCGCATGGCATTCCAGCACTCCACACCTGCGGGTGTATAGCCTCTGCAGTGCCACCACCATTCATTCAGGCGGTGCGTGCCATGATGGTCGCCCGGAATCTCCGAAAGTTGCAGCGTGTCGATAATCAGGCACACATAGCCGTTGGTGGCATACCAGTGGGGATGATGTTGATAAGCGACTTTGCTGCCATAGGAGATGCCATCCTTTACCACGTTGCCGTGGCCGCACACATACAGCACAGTGGGGGCATTTTTGGGGGCCGGCTTGGGAATGTATAGATTGCCCGTAACATACAGACCCGGCATCGATTGAAAGACCACCTTTTCAATGGTGTACTTTTCTGCTTCGACCTTACCTGTTACTTTTGCCTGCAGGGGAGTGCGTTCCGGCATCGGAAACAGTCCAAGCATTGAGAGCAGTTCCCTGCGATACAGGATCTTTCGACTCTCCCAATCGGCCAGCGTTTTGATATCAGCCAGGTCTGCCTGTTGAATCTTCTTCACTTCCGTGCGGAAGTATTCCTCAATCAGCGTGCGACCGGGGTAAGTTGCCTCTTTTGGTTGTTGTGCCAGAGACGGGATTGCGACCAGCACCAGAATGCCGACGATCACCAGTGTGCGGTATTGAAACATGTAGAAACTCCTGAAGTGCTCCCCATCGTACGTGTTGGGAAAAGATTTTTCAAAGGGAAAGCGCAGAAAAAGCCTGCACCCCGTTTTGGAACGAAGGAAACCTGCCTAAACTCAGGCACCTGCGTTAACAAAAGGTCTGGTGAAATTACCAACTACAATATATAGACGCACGTATATTGATTTTGTTCCCAAAAAAATTGAAAAAAGTGGAAATATTTTCAGATAATTGTTTTTGTCTTCATAGCCCCCAGCGTGAGCAAGGGAATTTCTTTTTCAAAATCGACCGCAAAGTCGCGAATACGCAAAGAAAAAACGCGACAAAACGAGCCGGAAGCGTGAGCGATGGAATCTTCCGTGAAGTGCTGGAAAAATTAGCCGCAAGGAAGACAGTGTGGCGCTGAAAAATACCAACTTGAAGACTATTTTTCGCCCAGCACCAGGTGGCACCAGCCCAAATTCAAGGTGGGGATTTCGCCCTCAGCGTTGAAATATTCAGGCGTCAGCGAATATTGCTTGAATCGGCCCAGCTTCTTTTCTTTCACCAGGCGGA
The DNA here is from genome assembly GCA_041399155.1 of Zavarzinella sp. Taxonomy (NCBI): domain Bacteria; kingdom Pseudomonadati; phylum Planctomycetota; class Planctomycetia; order Gemmatales; family Gemmataceae; genus Zavarzinella; species Zavarzinella sp. The sequence continues at coordinate 35,159 of JAWKTI010000007.1, read as the reverse complement.
CTGATTTCAGCACACCCAGGTGGTGAGAAACATTAACAATTTCTAATTTTAACGCCGATGCCAGCTCCGACACGTTTTTTGCGCCTTCCGAAAGGCTCTCAATAATCCGAATGCGATTCTTTTCGCCAATCGCTTTCAGCAATTCCGCACACTCTTGTGCTTCTTTCTCGTTCGTCATAAGTTTTGTAGTCTCTTGTGTACCGTATATTCCCAGTTGCCCGTTCATCGGGCAAGAACTAATGGTCGTATGGGCGTTCAATCATCTGTTTCAACATGAAATCTTGTCATAGGATTCCCACAATAATCAGGCAAGCATCAGACAATAGATTCTGCAATCTTCTTTTTTCTTCATTCACAGAAATAAGAAAATTCTTCGCAAGGTTCAGAAAACCAGCGATCTGGGCAAGAATCGTGTTTGGTGGGCACCCAGAACGCTTAGAATATCCTTATTGTAGTTTGAATCTGAAATCCCACCCAACAGTGGGAGACAATTTATCCCAATGGACGCGAATCAACTGCCAATTTCGGAATCGCCAGCACGCAGAATGCCCCGTGGGTTGTACTGGCTGGCTATTCTCAGCGTGGTTGCCACTACGGTGCTGCTGGTACTTGGCTCGCTGGTGACCTCCTTCCGTGTGGGCATGTCCGATCCAATCTGGCCCACGGAACCCTGGTATCTGTCCACCATTGATTGGAAAGAACACCACCGTGGGTTTCTGATTGAACATACCCACCGCCTCGCCGGATTTACTGTGGGGGCATTGATCTCATTGCTCACGCTGGGAATCTGGTGGTGCATCCCGCATCGTCGCCTGCGTTGGGTGGGGTTGATCAGTGTCTTCGTACTATTGGCAATTTTTGGCAATTTTCACCGCGTGATGATGAAACAGGTGGAAGAGCCCCGCGTGGTCTGGCCCATGGGCATGATTGCCACGATGGGGCTGGCGTTGGTGCTGGCACTGGGAAGTGGACTGCTGGCCGCGTTTCAAAAATCGAACCGCACGCCACTGGGCCTGCTTTCGGTGGTGGTGCTTGCTGCGGTGATGGTCCAGGGGTTACTTGGTGGACTGCGGGTGCGTCTTGACGCACTTTTTGGCACCGATTTCGCCCTGATCCATGGTAGTTTCGCTTCACTGGTCTTCGCACTGCTGCTGGCACTGACCTGGTCGCTGCGTCGGGCAAGTCGAAATGTGGCACCAGCACCCCTGCTGCCTGCTGTCGACCGCCGCAAGTTACGCTGGCAATCAGTCGCTTTGGTGCTGTTCGCCTTCGGCCAGATCGTTCTCGGTGCGATGTTACGGCATTATGGCAGCCCACTGTCCCAGCGTTTGCACCTGCTGAACGCCTTTATTGTGTTTGGATTTGCTACGCTGATCATCAAACAGATGCTCATCCACCCACAAACCAAGAAAATATTTTTCTGGCCTTGCTATCTGCTGATGTTCTTCATGACATTCCAGGTAGTTCTGGGCGTGGAAGCCTGGCTGGGCAAATTTGTTCAAACAAACGTCGAACTTTCGATCCCACGGGAAATAGATGCCGCCGTTCGCTCCAGTCACTCCCACCTGGGGCTCTGGATTTTTGGCATCAGTGTCATTACCTGGCTGATGGTCAGGCAGTTACCTGCCCATACAAAAAAAGAAACTTACAGTGATCTGCCTTATCACGATGTCGCACCCAACCCACAGGAAACGGTCAGCGTTTAATAGAACAATCGCATGAATATCCCTGCAACCCTCACCCAGACGATGGCACCGAATATCACCCAGCGACTTGCGGGACGGTTGACCGATTATGTTCAACTCTGCAAGCCACGGATTGCCGTCATGGTGCTGGTCACCGTAGCTGCGGGCTATTTCATGGGTGCGGTGGGCAATTTTCAGTGGTTGCCATTGCTTCACGTACTGTTGGGAACCGGTCTGGTGGCTGCTTCGGCCAATATCTGGAATCAATTGCTGGAACGCACCAGCGATGCCCAGATGCGTCGCACGGCCGATCGCCCATTGCCCGCAGGTCGACTTTCCACCAACGAAGTGGCGATGGTGGGGACGATTTCACTGGTCACTGGTCTGAACTATCTCTTTTACGCACTCCCCAGCGTGCTGCCGTGCCTGGTAGCTGCGGCAACGTTTCTGTTTTATGTGGCGATTTATACCCCAATGAAGAAGTTTTCCACCTGGAATACCGTTGTGGGTGCCATTCCGGGTGCTCTCCCACCTGTAATCGGCTGGACTGCCGCCCGTGGCAATCTGGATTGGGCCGCCCTTTGCATCTTCCTGGTGCTGTTTTGCTGGCAATTGCCCCACTTTATGGCCATTGCGTGGATGTATCGCGACGACTATCGACGTGGGGGCTACCGGATGCTGCCCGTACTGGACAGCACGGGCCAACGCACCAGCAGGGCCATGATCGGTTGGTGCGTGTTATTAATTGCCAGCAGTCTTCTGGTGCTGTTTTTTCAGCCAGTCGATCTGCTCTACCTGGGTATTTCACTGGTGATTGGCCTATGGTTCCTGTCATCGACATTAAAGTTTTCTCATGAGCGCACCCACAGTGCGGCGAAACAGGTGTTGAAAGTAAGCATTATTTACTTGCCCATCCAGATGGGGATCATGATGCTGAACGCTGCCCGCTTCCCATGGTAAACAACGGCACCGACATGTGAAGTCCGTGGTGCCATCGAGTAGGATAATACCGTGAAAAATCGCAACTGTTGTTCTGTGGCTGTCGTATTCACGATGTTGTTTATGGGTAATATGCCCATTAGCGCCAGCGAACCCCATGTTGCATTTACGGTGAAAGATGGTTGGGTTGAGATGGCAATCAGCCACGATGCCAACCCTGTACCCGAAGCGACCTTTCAGATCTATTCATCAAATGCTCAACTGTTTGCGGAAGGTGAAACCGGAAAAGAAGGACGAGCAGAGTTCCCACTCCCACCTGGGCCGTACTTTCGTGTGGAGTTGAAGATTGATGGTCGGAACGCCGACTCGATCCAATTAACGAAAATTGAGGACTATGTTGTTCCCGCACGCGTCTTGTTGAGTTTTGGCATCGCTCCCTGTTGTAAGGTGCCAGATCGCACTGCCGACGGCGATCGTTCTTCAGCACCTGCCACCGAAAATTCCAGCCTTTTCCCATTTTCATTGCCAATGTGGGTGCGTGCCTGTGGTGCCATCTCACTGACCATCATTGGCGCGTATATGCTGCTTGGAAGTCGTCGTACTTCCTGAAAGGAGTCATCCAGATGAACCGAATCGAATCAACTCCCACAACCGCAAATGAAGTGAAGCGACGTTCGCCCTGGTTTGCCCTGGCAGTCGGCCTCTGCTGTGTCATTGGTGGCATCATCCTGGCCTTCAGCCTGATGCGAGATGGGCAGTCCCCTGCCCCAGTGCAGCCCAACATCGCCCAGGAAGCCCTGGCCGACCTGGAACAGAGGAAATTTAAGCCCCTTTCGGAACCACTGACCGCAATACTTGCTGATCCTGCTTATCAATCGATCCCGACCCAGACGCACCCACTGCTCGGGCAGCAGGCACCGGACTTTACGCTTTCAGATACCAACGACAAACCTATCCGCTTGTCGGATACTCTCAAGCAAGGTCCGGTGGTGCTGGTGTTTTACTACGGGTATTACTGTAACCACTGTGTCAGTCAGCTATTCGCGTTGAACAAAGATTTCGAAAAGTTCCGCGAACTGGGTGTGACGGTACTGGCGGTCAGTGCCGATCCCACGGAAGAAACGCGAGAACGATTCAAGCAGTATGGGGCCTTCTCTTTCCCGGTGCTGTCCGACCCATCGAACCTGGTGGCGGCACAGTACGGCACATTCACGCCCAGCAAAAAAGCTGGCGAAGAGGGGCAACTGATGCACGGCACATTTGTGATCGACCGGAAAGGCCACATTGTATGGGCCAACCGTGGCGACTCTCCTTTTACAGAAAACCGCACATTATTGGTCGAAATCAGTCGTCTGGAACGACCAGAATTACTGCCGAAACGGTAATTGGCAGTTATCAATCGATCTGCTTTCGCGTACTGATCAGCGAGCGATCAATGGCCCGGCAAGCGAAAACTTCGATGCACCCCACCAGGGCTTTTTCGGTCCGTTGTAGCCGTCTTGCAATTTCCTCAGAAATCCGTGTCAAAGAATGTTCATGGTAATCTCTCCTGGGGGTGTTGCCCCCATTTCAATGAATCAAGTATTCCGCGCGTAAATGTACGGAATTACAATAATATAGACAATTATAATGGAATTTTGTTCCCTAATTTTGCAAAAAGTGGAAAATTCTCGAAATTTCCTCTCATCATTTTCTCATTTTCAGTTGCTGAGCAGACTTGGGTGCTTACTCCATATTGGATTTGGTGCACAAACATGGGGAAATGGCATCCAGCATTGATTTCCACCGAACATCACCTGGAAAGTGCTTCCTTACGAATGCAAGCTTGTTTTGTTCATGTTAGGCATCAACAATCAACGGCTCAATTTTGCAGATGGTGTGAAACTTATTGCGTAGCAGGCGTTTTTCGAAAAATACACTTGACAACTTGTTCTGAAGCTGCAAATATCAGTCTACTCTCCAAAAATTATTGAATGTCAAGCACTTCAAACTGGAGAATTTAATGCCTGTTCTACAACGAAGGTCAGCATTTACACTGATCGAATTATTGGTTGTTATTGCAATTATTGCAATTCTGATTGGTCTGCTGTTACCCGCCGTGCAAAAAGTGCGCGAGGCGGCCAATCGCATGAAATGTTCCAATAACCTGAAACAGATTGGAATAGCTTTACATAACTACCATGATGCATATTTAAGGTTTCCTTACGGGCATCAAAACTCTGTCTCGCGTGCAAACTGGAAAGTGGAAATCTTTCCTTATATCGAGCAGGATAATCTCTACCGTCAGATAAATTTAAACAACATTCAGGCAGAGCCACTTCTTCGAAATACCGTCATCTCCACATTCAAATGTCCCTCTTCGTCGTTGCCAGATACACAACCAGCGTCCTGGGTTACCTGGTGGACTAATTATAACCATCAAGTATCTTCGTATCAAGGAATCATGGGTGCTTACCCGAACCCATCAGGAGCGAATTCTGGATATTCACCTTCCAATTATGGTGGATGGTGGACAAACAATGGGATGTTGTTATGGAACGAATATACTACGTTCGCTTCATGTACTGATGGTTCATCAAACACTATTCTGGTAGCAGAACAAAGTGGAAAAATTCGGGGTACTACAACTCACAATGGAGACATTCGAAATGGCTATTACACTCCATGGGGAGGTTGTACGAACGGATCGAGTAGAGGAGTCAGCAGTTGTGGAATCGGAGGCTGTGGCGATCTCTGGGGGACAGGTCTTACTGCAAATGCATATGCAATCAACTCGAACACGGCTCCTGCTGGGGCAAATCAGACATGGATGGGAAATACGATCCTGAATTCATTTCATACCGGGGGCATCAATGTGGTACTTGGCGATGGCTCAGTGCGATTTGTTTCCAACAGTATCGATTTCAATACATTTCAACGGGCATGTTCTCGCGATGATGGTGTCGCCAACACACTACCATAATTGATCCAATTCTTTTTACCGCAATGGACTTAATCCTGGGGGATCTGAATGAGCACTCGCATTCAAATATTTGCAATATTGTTGATTAGTCTGTTCGTTCTGACTGGCTGTGGCTCTGGTGATACGGGAACAATTACTGGCAAAGTGACCTACAAGGGAAGCCCTGTATCATCTGGTTCAATAAATTTCATGATGCCTGAGACAGGTTCCGCCGCACAGGCCGATCTGAACAAAAATGGCGAATTCACTTTATCCACGCCTCTCAAAACAGGAACGTATAAAGTTTATTTTTTGCCACCTCCTGCAGAACAGCTCCCTCCGGGACAGATGAGCAAGCCAAACGAATTTGTTGTGCCTAAGTTGTATCAGGATGTCGGAACAACCACGATTACTAAAGAAATTACATCCGGTGCAAATAAACTGTCTATAGAAATTCCACATTAACTAATGCTGTTTCTGCCTCATTTCATTAACGGATCCACCTTTGTTGAAGTGACTAGGGCGTGTTGACGAATCGGAGTTTCTTTCTAAACCCTTTTATTACAGGCACTTAACGTCAAGGCAGGCGCATCATGAGAGCAATGCTTACACCCAAAATTTGGGCAATTTTTAGGCCATTGGTCGAACGAGCCAAGAGATCCGCTGCTGGGGCAAAGCCAAAACTTACTGATCTTATGTTCCTTGAGGCACTGTTATTTCTTATCAGAACTGGGCTTCCTTGGAGAGATTTACCTTCAAGATTTGGCGACTGGAATGCAGTTTATCAGCGGTTCAAACGTTGGCGTGAAAACAATGTTTTTCAGCGACTTTTTGAGGACATGCCGAAAGATACACCACTTGAAAACATCAAACGAATATTCATCGATAGCTCAGTAGTTCGAGCACATCAACATGCTGCTGGCGCGGCAAAAACTGGTGACGACGATGATCAGGATCTTGGGAGAAGTAGAGGGGGATTGAGTACGAAGATTCACGTTGCATGTCTTGACGAAAACACGTTAATCGCAGTGGAAGTAACTCCTGGACAAGCTGGAGATGCACCTGAATTCGACAATCTGTTTGATGAAAGCATCATACAAGTTCCTGATATCGAGGAAGTTGTTGCAGATAAAGCTTATGATAGCGATAGTATCCGATCAAAAGTGATCGAAGAAGGGGATATTCCAGTACATATCCCAAACAAATCAAATGCGAAGGAAGAATGGCCAATTGACAAAGAAGCTTACAAAAGCCGGAACAAAATAGAAAGATTCTTTAATAAATTGAAGCAATTTCGAAGAATTGCAACTCGATACGACAAATTGTCAGACTGCTTTCTGAGCTTCATTCATCTGGCTGCTACGTTCATCAAATGCCGTTCATTCGTCAACAGAACCTAGTCTTCCTGCCAACTTTCCTGGTTAGAGATGAAGGGAACAAGGCAGATTACTGACAAAAGCAGCCCTTTTTCTCGCAAGGAAGGAAGAGTTCGCTGGATCATGGTTAGGATTGTGCTTTTGCCTTCATAGCCCGAAGCGCAAGCGAGGGAATTTCTTAATTCGTTAGCATTCTCACGTGAAGCCACGATGGAGCAACAGGACAAAACGAGCCGTAGGTGTTAGCGAGGGAATTTTCTGAGTTAGGCACGGATTGGTATGTGCCTTCATCGCCCGCCAGCGAGGGAATTTCTTTAATTAGACCCCATACAAAGCTCCAAAGAATGACGTGCAGCAAACTCGGCAATGGATGCTACGGTTATTCGCATTGGTTTTCTCACACAGATCTTCGTGGTGTCTTGGCGACTTGGCGATCAATTAAATGTGCTCGAATAAATCAATTGTACATGTGTGGATCCATTGTTGACCTGAGTTGAACAGCACGTGTGCAATGTGTTCTTCATAAATGAATTGAGGCGGAGCGTTTGAAATATACTCATCAATGGAATTGCCAGGAATAACCTGTGTTAAGTAAATGCAAATTACAGTTTGTTTGCTCACTTGGTTAATTGTTGTATCATATTCTCGACTGAGATGCATTTGCTGTGCAGTATGTCTGACGTTTTTTGGTGCAGCACGATCACAATACAACACTGTCCAAGCCCCTCTTTTGATATGTGATGCGTGTATCTTGACAGAATATAATTCGCTTCCGGTTTTTTGAATCTCAACTGTATAATCGATAGAACCGGATGAAAGATTCTCATCGTGATAGCCGTATTTATATTCAAGAAAAGCTGTACTAATGAAATAACCAACATACATACTAAGTATACAGCATATTGGGACTATGATGCATCCACAAAATTTACGAGTTGACATAATGCAGCACCTGCAATTAAACAACACCTACTGACTGCGAGTCAGCACCTGACCCAGCACATCCCAGTCCACAATCGCTGTCACTAAAACTGATGTGTTATCCAACACGCTGTAGCTGTAGGTTAAGGGCTTGCCAAACAGCTCAGCCTGGGTACTGAGCCGTCCCGGATCATCGTAAGTGAAAGTAAATGTACCTGCACTGTATGAGGCTGCCTACAGCATGCTAACATCATAGCAGTAATGTTGTGTAGCAACAGGCGAGTTAGACGGGTTTACTCCCCCGCCAGTGGGACCTGTCGTGTCGTGGGGCCGGTATACAGCGAGCGTGGGCGGATCAGGCGGTTGTGCTCTAACTGCTCGATCGCGTGGGCACACCAGCCAACAACGCGGGCCAACGCAAACAGTGGGGTATAAATCGACACATCCAGACCCAGTGTGTGGTACAGTCGGCCCGCAGGCCAGTCGAGGTTGGGGTACATGTTCTTTTCTTCGGCCATCACCCGTTCCACCACTTCGGCGATCTCTTCCCATTGTAGATTGCCAGTCGCCACTGCCGCTTCGTGGGCGTATTTCTTCAAAATTCCCGCACGCACATCGCCCTGTTTGTAGACGCGGTGGCCAAAACCCATGATCCGCTCTTTTTTGGCCAGTTTTTCCTTGACCCACTTTTCGGCGTTGTCCAAGGTGGCAATTTCCTGCAGAATCGGCATCACGTGCTCATTGGCACCCCCGTGCAGGCGGCCTTTCAGGGCACCAATTGCCCCGCAAACCGCGGAATGCAGATCCGATTCGGTGCTGACAATCGTCCGTGCGGCAAAGGTAGATGCATTAAATTCGTGCTCTGCATACAAAATCATCGATACGTCAAATGCCTTCACATGCTCCGGTGGGGCCATTTCACCCGTCAGCATGTAGAGGAAATTCGCCGAATGGGGCAGTTCGGTGAGGGCAAAAATGGCTGCCTGCCCACGATGAAAACGAAAATAATCGGCCACCGCCACTGGAAGCTGGGCATATAACCGTTCTGCCTTTCGCATGTTTCCACTGTGGTCGGTTTCTTCCAGATCCTGGTCGAAGTGGGCCATCACGCTCACCGATGTGCGTAACGCATCCAGAGGTGGGGTCCAGTTGGGTAGTGCCTGCAGCAGATCTTTCAACGGATTGGGCAATCGGCGAGCCATTGCCACCCGCGATTGAAAGGTTTCCAGCTCTTTTTCTGTGGGCAATTCCCCATTCAGCAACAGATACGCCACCTGATCGAACGAGCAATGTTCTGCCAGCTCCTGCACAGGATAGCCACGGTATTGCAGGCCACCTTCCAACGTGCTGATTGCCGTTTCGCCCGCAATAATCCCTTCCAGGCCTGGCGAATAGGCAGGTTTTTCTTCGTTGTGGTTCATTCTGCATCCCTTAAAAGCAATCGTTCGACGAAATTATGCACGATATCCCACGATGGTGCTAGGAAAAAGCATTCCAGACAGCCGGAATCGGCAGATAGATGACATGTAAGTATTTTATGTAATCACAAACTTAATTGCAATATTCTTAATGCAAAGTTAATGAAAATGTGAAAGAATGTTCATTCAAAATAGTGGCGGTCCCGTGCTTCAAAGTCGGAATATTGCAGCAAATCGTACAATTCTGCCCGCGTCTGCATCGTGGGAAGCAGATTTTTCTGGTGTCCATCGCGGAAAATTGCCTGCAGTGCGGTCTCTGCGGCACGCATGGCGACGCGGAACGCAGACAGGGGGTAAAGAACCATTTTGTATCCCAGGTCGGCCAGTTCCTGCTGGGTTAATAGCGGACTTTTGCCGAATTCGGTCATATTTGCCAACAAGGGTGCCTGCACCCGACGCGAAAATTCTGCAAATTCTTCTTTAGAAGCAAGTGCTTCCGGAAAAATGGCATCTGCACCGGCTTCGAGATACAAATTTGCCCGTGCGACAGCATCGTCAAAACCATTGACCCCACGGGCATCGGTGCGGGCAATAATCACAAACTCTTTGTCGGTGCGACTTTGCGCTGCCGCCTTCACTTTGGCTGCCATCGCCTGAGGTGCCACCAGCGATTTGCCGGAGAGGTGGCCGCACCGTTTGGGCATCTCCTGATCTTCGAGGTGAATGCCGGCAACCCCCGCACGGATCATCAGGTGGACTGTGCGTTCCACATTCAAAACATCGCCAAAACCAGTGTCCGCATCGCATAATAAGGGAAGATGGGTAATCTGGGTAATTTTACTGGCTTCTGTAACGAAATCAGTAAGGGATAACAGACCCACATCGGGAACGCCGGTGCCGGCAGAAAGTGCCCCACCAGAGAGATAAATGGCACGGAAGCCGAGCTGTTCTGCCATGCGTGCCACCAGGGGATTGAAGACTCCTGGAATAACAACTGGTGCCTGTTCCCAACAGATTCGAAGTTTTTTTCCGGGGGAAAGATAAGTTTCTGAAGGGTTCATATTTTGCTGCTAAATGCTTATTTGAAGGATAGTTAGGGACGAACGGCGTGCAGGCAACTGAAGTAATTTTAGGAATTTATTTTCGGGAGTGCTTGTCAGGCGAACCTTTTTACGATAACATTCGTCATACAAGGGTAGCGATGAAGTGACTTTGTCGCACCGTATGAAACAATTGTAATGGTTTGGTAACACGATGATTCGAAACATCCCACCAATATAGCTCTTCCTAACAGTCGCGTTAAGCGAAGAGCCAAACCAACTGGGTTTGGCTTTTTTTGTCGACTGAATTGCGGAAAAGTAGGTGGAGTGCTAGAAAAGTAGTGAAAAAATAGCCAAATTGTTAAAGTACTGTCGGACGTTGGACGATAATTAACTTCTCTAACGTTTGAATTGGGCATATAGCTCAGTTGGCTAGAGCGCAGCTCTGATAAAGCTGAGGTCCCTGGTTCGAATCCAGGTATGCCCAGGAAAAAATGGTGGTAAACACCCACAACAATATGTTGTGTAGTTCTTTGAAATATTGACCAGACCTAGAGTGGCGAAAGTCTTCGGAAGTGAAAGCTTCTGTAGTACCGCGATGACACAACGGGGATGTAGCTCAGCTGGGAGAGCGCCTGATTTGCATTCAGGAGGCCAGGGGTTCAATCCCCCTCATCTCCATTCAGCTTCCAACCATATAAATAGATTGGAAGCAGTGCAACATCACCGAATGAATCGCGAAAAAAAAAAAGACGAAAAAATAATAAAAATAAAGTGGCCAACTAGGAAACTGGTTATAAGATATTTTCTCTCGCTGAATGAGTTTCTTCATCAGAAACTCAAAAAGTGAAGAAAACACCGAAGTATAAGGCTTGGGTGGCTCTGGCTTAAATAGATTCGCGAAAGTGGAACTGGTTAGGTTAGAGTATAGTTCTTTGACAATTAGGTAAGGGTATAAGTTGCATCCAAACGACTGATGCTCAAAGTTTGCTGGCAACAGCAAATAAAAAGCACCGGTTAGTGGATATAGCAAGATTTGAAAGATTTTAGAGCCTTTAGAATTGAGCGAACGAAAAGATCGTTAATTTACCTGATGCGTAATGCACATCAGGCTAGATTTGGCAGTCTTGGAATCAAGGAAAACATGATGATATGCGAATATCAAAGTGTGGACTAAGAGGAAAAGAAAAGTGTGGCCAAGCTAGTAAGGGCGTGTGGGGGATGTCTTGGCACTAGAAGGCGTAAAGGCGTGGAAGACTGCGAAAAGCTCGGGGAAGCTGTCAAACAAGTAATGAACCCGAGATTCCTGTGCAAACCCAGGGAACTGAAACATCTAAGTACCTGGAGGAAAAGAAAGCAAAAGCGACTCCGTCAGTAGCGGCGAGCGAAAGCGGAATAGCCCAAACCGGAGGGACATCTCTCCGGGGTTGTAGGACCTCATTTAGGACCTGATATGCTAGTCGAACTGGTTGGAAAACCAGACCATAGGGGGTGATAGTCCCGTAGACGAAAGTGTAGAGGGCCGAGGGGTATCCTGAGTAGGACCGGACACGTGAAACCCGGTCTGAAGCGGGGAGGACCATCTCCCAAGGCTAAGTACTCTCTAGTGACCGATAGTGAACAAGTAGCGCGAGCGAAAGATGGGAAGAACCCCGACAAGGGGAGGACACTGAACCTGAAACCACATGCCTACAAGCGGTAAGAGGACTAGTCCCGCAAGGGAATGTCTGATTGCGTGCCTTTTGCATAATGATCCGGCGACTTACCGTAATCGGCAAGGTTAAGTGCTTATGGCACGTAGCCAGAGTGAAAGCGAGCCTGAATAGGGCGTTAAGTCGACTGCGGTAGACGCGAAACCACGTGAACTACGCATGGCCAGGATGAAGGAGCGGTAACACGCTCTGGAGGACCGAACTCACTAGTGTTGAAAAACTAGGGGATGAGCTGTGTGGAGGATTGAAAGTATCATCAAACGTGGAGATAGCTCGTTCTCTCCGAAATAACTTTAGGGTTAGCGTTCGGATAGTTGGCAATGGGGGTAGAGCTACTGAAATCGAATGGGGGGCTACCCGCCTACCCATCGATACCAAACTCCGAATACCATTGTACAAGTCTGAGCAGTTAGACGGCGGGGGATAAGCTTCGTCGTCGAGAGGGAAACAACCCAGATCATCCGCTAAGGCCCCCAAATCATACTCAGTGCGAAAGGAAGTTGGAATCCTAAGACAGCCAGGATGTTGGCTTAGAAGCAGCCACCATTTAAAAAGTGCGTAATAGCTTACTGGTCGAGGGTTCCTGCGCCGATAATGAACGGGACTTAAGTATGATGCCGAAGCGATGGGTGCAGTAATGCACGGTAGGAGAGCGTAGCCATTGGGATGAAGCGATACGGATGACGCGTCGTGGACTGATGGTTAGTGATTATGCCGGAATGAGTAACGATAAAACAGGTGAGAATCCTGTTCGCCGAAAGCCTAAGGTTTCCTGGGGAAGGTAAATCCGCCCAGGGTTAGCCGGAGCCTAAGTCAAGGCCGAAAGGCGTAGACGATGGACAGCAGGTTAATATTCCTGCGCTCCTTACACATTATGGGACGCTGATGCGGAAAACATAAGACTTATTAGATTGTCTCAGGACGTTTATGTTTCCGATTTGTTTGAAGTGTCAGCCAAGAAAACCGTGTAAGAACCGTACCATAATCCGACACAGGTAGGCGAGATGAATATTCTAAGGCGCTCGAGAGAAAGCTCGTGAAGGAACTCTGCAAATTTACTCCGTAACTTCGGGAAAAGGAGTGCCCACTATGTGGGTCGCAGTGAAATGGGTCTAGCGACTGTTTATTAAAAACACAGGACTGTGCAAACACGTAAGTGGAAGTATACAGTCTGACGCCTGCCCGGTGCTGGTAAGTCAATGAAGGGGGTTAGCGTAAGCAAAGCTCACAACATAAGCTCCAGTAAACGGCGGCCGTAACTATGACGGTCCTAAGGTAGCGAAGTTCCTTGTCGGGTAAGTTCCGACCTGCATGAATGGCGTAACGACTGGACCACTGTCTCCACGAGCTACTCGGTGAAATTGTAGTCGTCGTGAAGATGCGACGTACCCGCAGTTAGACGGAAAGACCCCGTGAACCTTAACTGTAGGATAGTATTGGGTTTAGACCCAACATGCGTAGTGTAGCTGGGAGACTGTGACCGGGAGCCTTCGGGTTCTCGTGAGTCGTCAATGAAACACCAGCCTTGTTGTGTTTGAATTCTAACATGTGTTACAACCACGTGAACAGTGCTATCTGGGCAGTTTGATTGGGGCGATCTCCTCCTAAAAGGTAACGGAGGAGCCCAAAGGTATCCTCAGCCCGGTTGGCAATCGGGCAAAGAGCGTAAAGGTATAAGGATGCTTGACTGCGAGACCGATAGGTCGAGCAGGGACGAAAGTCGGGCTTAGTGATCCGGTGGTTTCTGAATGGAAAGGCCATCGCTCAACAGATAAAAGGTACTCCGGGGATAACAGGCTTATCTCCTCTGAGCGTCCATAGCGGCGAGGAGGTTTGGCACCTCGATGTCGGCTCATCGCATCCTGGGGCTGGAGAAGGTCCCAAGGGTTTGGCTGTTCGCCAATGAAAGCGGTACGCGAGCTGGGTTTAGACCGTCGTGAGACAGGTCGGTCCCTATCTGCTGCGGGCGTAGGAAACTTGAGAGGCTTCTTTCCTAGTACGAGAGGATTGGAAAGGACATACCTCTGGTGTGCCAGTTGTCACGCTAGTGGCATCGCTGGGTAGCTACGTATGGAATGGATAAACGCTGAAAGCATATAAGCGTGAAACTTCCCTCAAGATTAGGTTTCCTTCTGTAAAGTGAAGACCCCCGACAGATCATCGGGTATATAGGCCGGGTGTGTAAGTTCAGCAATGGATTTAGCTAACCGGTACTAACGGTCGATCGCTTTGCCACACTTTTCTTTTTCTCAAAGTTTAGTGGCTCATAAAATCGTTTAACTATTAACCCTTACTTTATTGTACCAAGCCTTTGCGTATTCCCGGTGAGTATACCCTGATGGTCACACCCGTTCCCATTCCGAACACGGCCGTTAAGCATCTGGGGCCGATGATAGTGCTTTCAGCGCGAAAATAGGTCATTGCCGGGTTTTATATTTGAGCCCGTGGTTTATACCACGGGCTTTTTTTACGCGCACTTCGCAACTTTTCACCACCTGATTTTTTCTGTACCTGATCGTGCCAGTTCTCTGACCCCTGGTCCTATGATGCGGAACCTGGCAATCGCAACCACCCATTGCGTCCATCCTGCCAGATTGAACCGTTTTCAATTGTTTGGAACTTGTACTGATTTTTTTCTCGACATTCGCTTTCAGTTGATAAAAACTAACTTGTAAGATCATTTCTGCCAATCAGATATGTCCGGGGGTTCAGATCAATGATGTCTGCCAGAATTGTGGGCGTGTTGCCCTTCATCACATTCATCTCGCTGATATGCAGTTGCAGTGAAACGAAAAAACCGAAAGCGGAACTCCCACCCCCGATTGTGACTGTTGCGGCACCGATTTTGAAAGAAGTAACCCAGTACGAATACTTTACTGGCAGAACGGAAGCAATCCAGAAAGTAGAAATCCGTGCCAAAGTTACTGGCTATTTGAAAGAGATTTACTTTGATGCTGGCACCGAAGTGACGGAAAACAAGCTGTTATTTGAAATTGATCCCGAACCATTCAATGTTGCCCTGTCTCAGATGGAAGCAGAAGCGGGAGTGCTTCAGACTCGCCTGAAGCGATTAACCGATGAAGTCGCCCGAATGGAGCCAGGTCGCAAAACAGGGGCTGTTTCCATTAATGAATTCGAGAAATCGCTGGGCGATAAAAATGAAACGGCGGCGAATCTGGAAGTGACCAAGGCGAAAATTGAAGATGCAAAACTGAATATCAAATATGCCAAAATCAACAGTCCGATTAATGGGCGGATTGGCGACAAACTGGTTACCAAAGGGAACCTTGTCATGGGTGGGGCAGGTAACACCACCCTCTTGACCACAATTCTCTCAGTAGATCCCATTCATGTCGCATTCGATATGGATGAAAACACCCTCCAGCGGCTGCAGGCGGCAATTCGTTCTGGCAAATTAACACCAAAAGAACATAATGAAATTACTGTGCAGCTTGGCTTGGCCATTGATGAAAATGAATATCCGATGACCGGGAAAGTACAGTTCATTGATAATCAGGTCGACCCTACTACGGGAACGATCCGTTTCAAAGCAGAGTTTGCGAATCCGAAAGACGGTTTGAAAGGCCGAGTGCTGACGCCGGGGATGTACGCTCGTGTTCGGATACCAATTGGTGCCCCACAATCGGCGGTACTCATCCCTGAATCGGCCATCGGTTCGGATCAGAGCACCAAATTCATTTACTTGATCGGCGACGAAAACAAAGCCGTTCGCGTCAATGTGCAACTGGGGATTCAGGATGGTGACATGCGGGTCATTGAATCGATCCAGGTTAATGGTTCGGCGAAGCGGCCATTAACAGTGAATGACAAGGTGGTCATCAATGGCTTACAACGTGTTCGCCCCGGTCTGGTGGTAGAACCTAGCAGCAAATAACCCTAATCTCCCAAGCCTCATTCGAGCGAATCAGGAGCCTTCATGTCCGGGTTTTCGAAGTTTTTTATTGATCGACCGATCTTCGCCGGGGTAATTTCGATTGTCATTGTGCTGATTGGTGGGATCGCCTTGCCCGCCCTGCCAATTGCACAATATCCGGAAATCGCCCCACCCACCGTGCAGGTGACCTGCATCTATCCTGGTGCCAATGCGAAGGTGGTGGCAGAAACCATCGCCTCCCCCATTGAGCAGCAGGTTACTGGTGTGGAGAACATGCTGTACATGTCTTCGCAAAGCACCAACGATGGCACCTATACGCTTACCGTCACCTTTGATCTGGGCACCAATCTGGATGATGCCCAGGTGCAGGTGCAGAATCGCGTGAATCTTGCCCTGCCCAGCCTGCCAGATGTGGTGAAACAGACGGGGGTCAGTGTCAAGAAACGATCCCCAAGTATTTTGCTGGTGGTGAATCTGTTTTCGCCGGATCAATCGAAAGATCAGCTCTATTTAAGCAATTATGCCACGATCAATATTCAGGATGAACTGAAACAGATTGCGGGTGTGGGCGACGTTTCGATGTTCGGCCAACAGGATTATTCGATGCGGGTCTGGCTGGATCCGGAAAAAGTGGCTTCCAGGAATCTGACGGTTGTTGATATTTCTAATGCCCTGAAGGAACAGAACGTGCAGGTGGCTGCAGGTTCACTCGGCCGCCCACCAGTACCGAAAGGACAAGCATTTCAGTATACGTTAAGTACTCTGGGGCGGTTGCAAACTCCGGAACAGTTCGGCAATATCATTATTGCCACCGGCAGCGATGGGCAGGTAACCCGCCTCCGCGATGTTGTCTCGCCCCAACGCGAAATTACCGATGCCAGCGGCAATCAACGCACGATTGGCTTCATTGAACTGGGTGCCAAAAACGAAGATACCAGTTGTTTTCTGGATGGCAGCCCATCGGTGGGGCTGGCCATCTACCAGCAACCTGGCTCGAACGCACTCACCACGGCCGAATTGCTGAAGGCACGCATGGAAGAATTGCAGGAAAATTTTCCAGATGGCGTGAAATATTCCATTGTGTACGACACCACCCCGTTTGTGGAAGAATCGATTGCCGAGGTGGTCCACGCCCTGCGGGATGCCATTATTCTGGTGGGGATTGTGGTGCTGGTTTTCCTGCAGACCTGGCGGGCTACCCTGATCCCACTGATTGCGGTGCCGGTGGCGATTATCGGCACCTTCGCCGTGATGGCGGGATTGGGATTCAGTCTGAATAATCTCTCATTATTAGGGTTGGTGCTTGCCATCGGGATTGTGGTGGATGATGCCATTGTGGTGGTAGAAGCGGTAGAGCACCACATTGAACATGGGATGTCGCCGAAAGAGGCTACCAGACGGGCGATGGATGAGGTAGCTGGCCCCATTGTGGCTATTTCGCTTGTTCTGATGGCGGTATTTATCCCATGCTTGTTCATTTCGGGTATTACGGGCCAGTTTTTCCAACAGTTTGCCGCCACGATTGCAGTTTCTACCTTTTTCTCCGCGGTAAACTCGCTGACCCTGAGTCCCGCACTGTGCAGTTTGCTTTTGAAGCACAAATCGGAACAGAAAGACCCCCTGAGTCGGCTGGTGCGGCTGGTATTCGGCAAATTTTTCCAGCTTTTTAATGCCCTGTTCGATCGTGGTACTCACGGCTATGCGTGGGTGGTGAAATGGTTGTTGCGGTTGTTCCTGATCGGGCTGTTGGTGTATACCACGTTGCTCTTCCTGACCTATCGAGGCTTAACCAGCACCCCAGTTGGCTTTGTTCCGGTGCAGGATAAGGGCTATCTGCTGGTGAATATTCAATTGCCCGACGCTGCCTCGCTGGAACGCACCAAGCTGATTGCCAGCGAAGTGGACAGAATTGCCCGTGGGGACAAGAATAATCCTGAAAAATATCCGGGTATTGAAGGAATCACCCACACGATCAGTATTCCGGGTTTTTCGGTATTACAAAGTGCGAACGGTTCCAATTTCGCCACCTTTTTCGTTATCCTGGATGATTTCCACCACCGAAATCGGCCCGACCTGAGTGCGGATGCGATCGCACAAAAACTGCGAGTTGCTTGTTTTCGCAACATCGAAGGTGCGGTGGTGGGCGTTTTTGGTGCCCCACCAGTCGACGGGGTGGGCAGTGCCGGTGGTTTCAAAGTGATGGTGCGTGACCGTGCCGACCAGGGGCTGCCCGCATTGCAGGGTGCTGCCGAGGCATTGTCTTTCGCTGGAATGCAGGACCCCGGGATTCTGGGAATGTCCAGCCCACTGCGGACCAATACTCCTCAACTGTTTGTGGATGTAGACCGCACCAAATGCAAGTCGCTTGGGGTGCCGCTTTCCGATGTGTTTATGACCTTACAGGTGTATCTGGGTGGCTATTATGTGAACGATTTTAATCAGTTCGGCCGCACCTGGCAGGTCAATCTGCAGGCCGATGCCGAAAAACGTCTGCGACCGGAACAGGTGGGCCAGCTCAAGGTGCGGAATTCCCAAGGCAAAATGGTCCCACTGTCCAGTTTGGTTAATATTCAGCCGATCGGCGGGCCGGTGATGGTCACAAGGTACAATGGGGTGAACGCCGCTGCCATCAATGGTGCCACCGTACCTGGCCTCAGTTCCGGCGAAATGATTGCCACCGTGGAAGGTGCTGCGGAACAAACCCTCCCACAGGGGATGGAAATTCAGTGGACGGAGCTGACCCTGCTGCAAATTCTGGCAGGAAACACCGCCCTGATTGTCTTTGCCATTTCCGTGGTGCTGGTTTATCTGCTGCTTGCCGCACAATATGAGAGTTTACGGCTGCCATTTGCGGTGATTCTGGTGGTGCCGATGTGCCTGCTGTGTGCCATCACGGGCGTTGTGGTGGTGAAATCTGACATGAATATCTTTGTGCAGATTGGATTTGTGGTGCTGGTGGGGCTGGCCAGCAAAAACGCGATTCTGATTGTGGAGTTTGCCAAGGAACGCCGCGAGCATGGCCTGAGTGCCTTCGATGCTGCGGTGGAAGCCTGTCGGATGCGCTTACGCCCCATCCTGATGACATCGTTTGCATTCATCCTGGGGGTGATTCCACTGGTGATGGCAGAGGGGGCCGGTTCCGAAATGCGTGCAATTCTGGGAGTTACGGTGTTCGCCGGAATGCTAGGCGTAACAATCTTCGGCATCTTCCTGACACCGATCTTCTATTACGTCATTGAACGGATCGGCGAGATCACCGGGTATTCCCACCCCACTCAGCCTGCAGGTGGGGAAAACGAGCAGAACCACGCACAGTAATTGGCAACAATATGAGATTTTGCTCATGAATTTAATCTCATCGATAGATACATCAAGAATTTTCGGGTGAAATGAGCTGATATCGTTCCTTGCAGGCCCCACTGATGACCCGCGAATTTGATTCCCCCTGGAAAGAGACGCTGGAAAATTATCTGCCCGACATTTTCGAGATTCTCTTCCCACAGTGGTACCCCACGTTTGACTGGGCGAAAGGATTTCGCTCATTGGATACCGAATTACGTACCCTTTTACCCGATTCCGACTCAGGGATGGTGCGTGCGGACGCACTGTTCGAGGTGTACGATTTGGAGCACGCCGGCCAGACCGTGACCATTTTCATCCATTTTGAGGTTCAGGCACAGCAGGATGACCGATTTCCCGCACGGATGGCGGAATATTACTGGCGGATTCGCCAGAAATATGGCCTGAACGTGTCCAGTTTTGCAATTCTGGCCGATGAGAACCCAAATTGGCGCGTGGATCGCAATATTTTGAGTTGCAAAGGAACGCACAATGAGTTTGTATTTAATTCGGTGAAACTACTTGATTTTGTTGGTCGCATGGATGACTTAACGACCCACCGCAGTCCGGTGGGGCTGATTGTGGCCGCCAGCATTCAAAGTTTGCTGACCCACGGAGTTGCAGAACTTCGCTATGCCGATAAATGCCGCCTGCTCCGGCAACTGATTGAGCGAAAATTAACTGCTGATGAAGTCTGGAATATCATGCGCCTGCTCGATTGGCTGCTAAAATTACCTGATGAGCTGGAAGAAGATTTTAACAAAGTACGATTTGACTTATTGATGGAGAATCAAATGCCATTTGTTACCTCATTTGAAAGACTTGCCGAGAAAAAAGGGATTAAAATCGGCGAAGAGCGGGGCACGGTTCTTGGCCAACGAATCGGGCAAATTCACGCTTTTGAGGAAATTCTCGGCTTGCCGATTACACCTGTAGAAAAGTTGCAGGAGAAAACACTCGACGAATTGGATGGTATGATCACCGAGCTCAAAGCAAAATTGAGCCGCTAAAAACGGGCTGATTGAGCAAAAAACTCTAAATTGCAAATTGAATTACGTTTAAGCTGCCCAAATTGCCTAATTTTCATCATTTCCTAATCAGTGGGTGCTGTAACATCACTTTAATGAGTTTTTTATTTCCTGAAAATAGTCAGGTGCGCTAAGAAAGATGTCCCACTGAATAAGTCGCACGATCGGCATTCCCATGTGGGGAAGTCAGGGGAAGTTTCGCCAAGTGCTGAATCTGGTACCCTTCCACGGAACCAGACGATAAAATGACCGTGCGAGTGCCCAGGTTGGACCTTTACTTCTGAGAAAATTTTCATGTCTATTCTTGAACGAATGGTCGCCCGCGGACAGTTAAGCGATTCGGATTCCAAGCGTGCACTGGAACTGCACAACCAGGAACCGAACCGTGCCCTCCACGAAATCATGATTGAACGTGGGATCGGCAACGAAATGACCGTGCTGGAAGAGGTCGCCTACGAACTGGGCATGGAATTGGTCGATCTCAGCCACACTCGCATTGATCCGGATACCCTTTCGGCGATGCCCACCAAAATGGTGCATCGCAAGGCACTGGTGCCCATTGCCCGCGAAAATGGTTCGCTGGTGGTGGCAATGGCCAATCCCTACGATGTTTATGCCGTTGATGAACTGCAAAATCTCACCGGACTGGAAATCCGCCCAGTGCTGGGCAGCCCACGCGAAATTTCGCGCCTGATCAAACAATATTTCGGCGTGGGTGGGGAAACTGTTACCGCACTGGTGCAGGATAAAGACGAAGTTGAATTGCTGGAAGGGCTGGAAGCAGACGACAGCGACCTTGCGAAACAGGCTCAGGAAGCCTCAGTCGTCAAACTGGTGAACGAAATTCTGATCGAAGCCGCCACCGAACGTGCCAGCGATATTCATATTGAACCGGAAGAGAATGCACTGCGGATTCGCTATCGGATTGATGGTTTGCTCCAAACACAGGTTCTGCCACCGGAAATCAACCGGTTTGCCAATGCCATTATCAGCCGGATCAAAATTATGGCCCGGCTGAACATTGCCGAAAAACGCCTCCCACAGGACGGGCGGATTAAGATGCGGGTGCAGGGCCGCGAGGTGGATGTCCGCGTTTCTATTATTCCGATGATCCACGGTGAAGGGATCGTGATGCGGTTGCTGGATAAAGGCCGGATGGTCTTCAATCTGGCCAACGTGGGGATGTTGCCGGACAATTACAAGAAATTCAAGCAACTGATCGATCTGCCCCACGGTATTGTGCTGGTTACTGGCCCCACTGGATCGGGGAAATCCACCACACTTTATTCTGCACTGAATGAAATTAAAGACGAAGTCACCAAGATTATCACCGTCGAAGATCCCGTGGAATACCAGCAGCCTGGTATCAGCCAGATTCAGACGCACGCCAAAATCGGCCTGACATTTGCCAACGCACTCCGTTCGATTCTGCGGCATGACCCGGACGTGATTCTGATTGGTGAAATGCGGGATCTGGAAACCGCAGAAGCGGCCATTCAATCCTCGCTGACGGGTCACATGGTGTTCAGTACCCTGCACACCAACGATGCCCCAAGTGCCTTCACCCGTCTGATTGACATGGGTGTGGAGCCGTTCCTGGTCGCCAGTACGGTGGAAGGAATTATGGCACAGCGGCTGCTGCGGACGATCTGTTCGGAATGCAAAGTCAGCTATCAGCCTGATCATCCCGATGTCCCACCTGATTTTCCGGGCTTTGACGTGAAACTCCCCGCAGTACCCACGTTATGGAAGGGAACTGGCTGTCGATCGTGCCGTAATTCCGGCTACCGTGGGCGAACAGGCATCCATGAACTGATGTTGAATACCGATGAAATTCGCGATTTAATTGTTCAACGGGCGAACGCGGGGGATATTCGCAAAGCAGCATTGAGAAATGGCATGCGTACCCTGCGACAGGACGGCTGGATGAAGGTGCAGGCGGGCAACACTACCATGGATGAAGTGACTCGCACCACCGCTGGCGATATTTTGAGCTAATTCCTTTGGGGGGCATGCATTATGCCAGATTTTAAATTCGAAGCACTTGCCAGCACTGGCCTGAAGGAAACTGGCGTGCTGACTGCCAGCACCGAACGCGAAGCAGCCAGTATTCTGGATGCCCGTGGGCTGTTCCCCATTCGGGTTTCCCTCTCGAAAGGATCGGTGGTCTCCAACAAAAGCACGGTGCGGGTGGGCAAACGCTACGTTGCCGCGTTTTACTCCCAGCTGGCCGATCTGATCCATTCTGGCGTGCCACTGCTGAAATCGCTGGACGTTTTAACCCGGCAGAGCACCAAACAGCAGTTATCTTTTGCGATTCGCGAGGTGCGTGCAGCGGTTGCCGATGGCACCACGCTCGCTGATGCAATGAACGGCTTTCCGGGTGTCTTCGATGATCTGGCCGTCAGCATGATCCGTGCCGGTCAGGAAGGGGGCTTCCTGGAAGATGTGCTGCGGCGAATTTCGCAGTTTTATGAAAATCAGGAAGATTTACGCTCCAAAGTGGCTGGCTCGCTGGCCTATCCGATTATTCTGGCGGTGATTGGCTCCATCATTCTGGTGGTGCTGATTGTGTTCTTTGTACCCAGGTTCGAAGAGGTATTTGAAAAACTACGCCAGAAAGGCGGCCTGCCCACCATTACCACCTTTGTACTGGGAGTCAGCCGATTTATGGTCTCCTACTGGTACATTGTGCTGGGGATGGGTCTGGCGACTGTTTTCGGATTTTATCGCTGGAAAACCAGTCCCACCGGCAGCATGATGTGGGACAGAATCAAGCTATCCCTCCCACTGGCTGGACCGCTGGTGCGTTCACTGGCTCTGGGTCGGTTTACCCGTATTCTGGGCACACTGCTGGCGAATGGTATTCCGATTGTTCGCTCGCTGCAGATTTCAAAAGATTCCAGTGGCAATAAGGTGCTGGCCGCTGCCATTGAAGAAGCCGCCGAAAATGTGACCGCCGGGGAAAAACTGGCTGGCCCGTTTCGCAAATCGAAATATATCCCCCGCGACATTGTGGAAATGATTGCCGTGGCAGAGGAAAGTAACAACCTGGAGAAGGTGCTTGTCGATATTGCCAATAATCTGGATAAAAGAACCCAACGGAACCTCGAGTTATTTGTGCGATTATTGGAACCTGCCATGTTGCTGGTAATGGCAATGATTGTGGGTGTGGTGGTGGCCGGACTGTTGCTGCCCGTGTTCCGAATGGGCTCCACAGTGTAAGCTGCCACAATGCAAGGTGAAATTAAGCATGTGGAAGAAACTGATCGGCTGTATGACAGCATTTCTGGTGGTCGTTGTGGTGCAGGCTGAAGAGAAATCCGACCTGGAACTGAAACTGGTGGCCAAATCCCCTACGGTTACGGTGGATCTGGGTGGGAAAACATCGGAAGAATACACCAAAGAACTGCAAAAAGATCTGGATGCAGCCAAAAAGGGTGATCCTGTTGTATTGCCAGCACCATTAAAAGTTGAGTTGGAACTGCAAGTCGTGAATACCAGCAAAAAGGATGTCACGATCGGCGTGATGGGGGATGTCAATCAGGTAAATTTCACCGTGAAAGGCCCCTCTGTGCTGACTGGCAGCCCGTTACTGGCCTTTACTACCGATTTTCGTTTGCCGCAGGAAAAAACGCTGAAACCTGGTGAAAGTTACACGATGAAAATTGGCAGCCTGGTCGATGGCTTCCGCGGTGCCAGCAGGATGATTTATCTCACGGAAGCGGGTAAATACACCCTCAGTGCCACCTTTCAACTGGCTGAAGGAGAAGGCAAAGGCCCACTGCTGAAGAGCAATACCGTCGAACTCCTGGTCAAAACCAAGTAAGTATCTGTTCCTGCACCAAGCAAATCAATCGCATCCCAAGCTCTCAATTACTTGGCTCAACATTTCGTGAGTTTTTCTTCACAGTTTCCTTTGAAATCACTGGAGTGCTTCAGCCAATTTTCCGAATGGTTACTGGACTTGCCAAAAAGCGACAGTCATGTTATCCGTCCGAAGTTGCCAGTAAGGAAGAGTTGGGATGAAGAATTTTCTGCGTTTGATCGTTGTGGGATTGGTGGTAAACACGCTGGGTTGCAGTATGTTTGAATCAAACTCCACGCCAAAGCCACCACCGTACGTGGAAGAGTTCCATAATCCGCCTGAAAATTACAAGACAGTCGACCCGATTCGACCCGCAAACGGTCAATACGTGGTGCCAAAGCCAAAAACTTCACCAGGCAGTATGCTCGGTGGGGGGATGCCTGGTGCCGGCCCAGGTTCACCTGGCTTCCAATAAGATTCTGCGAGATTACTTCGCCGGTGGGATTTTCGGCTCTTCGACAGGTGGCTTAGGAACAGGCAGCACGGGCACATCAGGTGCCATGGGTGGACGTGCTGCATCCTTCGGTGGTGCTGGTGGCACTACCTGACCACCCTTCCCGCCATCAAATCCGCGTTCAAAACCACGCTGAAAACCCTGTTGAAAGCCTCGATCAAAAGCTTCATCTTCAATGGTTGGTACGGCTGGGCGTGCCTGGTTGAAAAATACCACCGGGGGTGCCGCAGGTGGCACCACAATAAAGGGATTCGGTCGAAACGCATACCACGGCACAATGAATGGATTGTAATAGTTGTAGTGGTAGTGAAAGTAGGTTGGCCGCAGCACAAACGTGGGGCCAAACGTCTGATAGGCTTCGTACCGATACAGGTAGCCAAACGGCGACGTTCGATACACAAAGCGATAGTTATAGCCCGGCCCAATAAATACCTGGGCAGATGCCACCGTATCGATCGTCAGCAACACTGCAATTGCAAAAACAAGTTTCCTGAACATCGTGCTACTCCTATGCTGCATCGAATTGATCGCACTGGGCCTGAAATCCCCACATCAGGTGCGGCAAAATCGTGTCAATCGTTATTATGGCACAATTCTACATGAATTCGATCTCGTTCATCCCCAAAAAGGTTCTCAAAATCACTACAAGTAGAAACGTAATTACAGGTATTTCGTTTGAAAAAATGTCAAAAATGAGAAAATTAACGCAAAATTTCATTTATTCAGGCGAGAATCTGGATCAGAACCAAAATGTGGCAACATTCGTAATATCTAGTAATACAATGTATTACAGTGATGATGGAGTTTTTGCCATGCTGGAACTATGCCTGCTGCTGATGTTCAGCACCCACAGAACTGGGTGTCATCCCACTGCGGAACTTGTCAGGGCTTTCGCAGATGAACGGGCTGTTTACCGGCGGGGCTACACTGCAGAACTGGTGGTGTTTGAACAGGGCAGGCAGTGGAACGGCCGACTGATTGTGACGCACGATGGGGTAATTTATCTGGAGCACCTGCCGGAACAGCTTGCCCAGCGAATCCGTGCCGCACTGGTGCTACCTTCCCGCACGGTGAACGGCTGGAATTCCCGCCAGAATGCAGCACCAGTAGTTCGCTACGCAGCCCACGGCAGGCACCGCGTGGTACGTGAAATCGAGGCACCTGATTTTCATTTGCAGGTGATTGCCGTACGCACCTGCAACAGGTAGGAAGGTCGGGTCAATCGCAGGCAACACTATTTCTTTGGCTTATCAATGAAGAAGCCTGGTTGAACATAATACGTCTGGGTAGTGCCCTGGCGTTCCACTTCCAAGATTCCCGCATCCCACACTACGGTGGAACGCATCTGGCGCCGCAGATCGGCTTCGCTGGAAATCGAAAAACCATTCATTGTGCGAATCTTGTCCCCGGTACGAAAAGATTTGGCCATGAAACTATCCTTGGCTAGTTCTGTAATCACCACCTTGCCCTCTTTGTCTGTTACTTTCAGCCCCACCTCATCAAGGGAGAAGAATTTAACTAATTGAGAAGGAACTTTGGAGTTTTGATGGATGAAGTTCTTATTCAATTTCTCTGAATCAGGTCCTGTTGTCTGTTTCCCAGAGTAAATGCAGAAGGCATTATGATCAATAAATGGAAACACTTGTGATGATAAATTACATTCGCCACTACAAAAAATCAGGCTCGTGCCTGCAATTCCTACATTGCATGTAAAGTTGCCATTGGCGATAACAACACCACTAAAAGCATGTCCAAATTTGGCCCCGACTGCGAGAGCAGAAGTGTTGAAGGTAATCAACGCATCACCATCGAGGATCAGTAAGCTATTTTTAACTTCGTGAAGCGCCATATCACTATTGGACAATAACACGGACTGCACAAGATGAGAACAGGGATTGTTCGGTCCAGCATCCGCTACTTCAACAAGAGATTTAGTAGAAAGAATTTTGCTGTCGATAATTAAACGAGAATCAGGCAATTTACTCCCAAGTGTATGGAAGTACGTATCAGATAACCTGCTATCATCCAGTGAATCTCCGATAACTGACTTTTGCTTAGTTAGTTGATTGAGTGTTTTAGCTGAATTCAGGTAAGATAATTGCTTAATAAATATTTTCTTTTGCTGATTGACATTATAGTAATTTTGCAATTGTGTAATCAGTGACAAGCAGATTTCATTAGTTGAGGAATCGATTGTTTGATGCACATCATTGTTGCTTGTAATGTCGGCGAGTTCGATAAAAAAGTCAATGCGTTTTTCTCGCCGCCACTGGTCCTTGAGCTTTATTAAAGTATCTTTACGGTTTGTATTGTAATGATGGAAGTGATTTTTATAAATAGATCGAATTTCATGATTGTTTGACTCGTAAATCAGCTTTCTTAGCAATGGCACCCATTCAGGATGTGCTGACAGAGTCTTGGTAACTTCAGCTTCTTTGCTTGGAAACAGTTTAGACAAAGCAACATTCTCTTGCCACTCTTTAAACTTACTATCTGCTGTAACAATTTTTGCTTGACAGAAAGCAAGTTTGGTTGAACATAGTAAGAAAACGATTAAAGTTACCTGCATTGGCAGCCTAAGTGCCAGGAAATTCAATCTTGTCGCCGTATCTCTCCAGGTCATTTATTTCTACTCCAGCTACATTAGGCCAAAAAGCAAGCAATACAATCTGCAGTGCATGGCCGTTGATTGTAACAGTTTAATAGACATAATCTGCAGAGAATGGTAAATTCAATGCTTCCGAAGCGACCAATAGATCGCCATCGAGATTAAAATGGCCCCAATCGATACCGAGATCAGTAGAAAAGCCACCATTGGCAATCACAATACAACGAGCGTTTGAATGCGCTGTTTTGCCACCAAAACCATCCGGCCGACTAGCAAGGCATACATTTCCGTTGCTGATAATAAATGAATCAACTACTTCATGCAAATGATTCGATATGATCGTACAGGAAACATAAACTGAGTCAACTAAGTACGCGCCAGTTGTCGAAGTCCGTTCTACATCAAGACCGAGTTAATTCTTTTGGAGTGGATTGTGGATATCAACGTGAGTGACGTTAATGGGTATAATTAAGAAATTCCCTTACTCGCACTGTGAGCCATGAAGGGGGCTGGGAGATCAGGCTGGCAGGTTTTTTCAACCAGTGATTTCGCCGTAACCTTCTTCATTGAAGCCCACGTACATGGTTTTCCCAACGATGGCTGTGGGGGCACGCAGATTGCCCGTTGGCCCAATCAGGTGAGCTAGCAGAGTCTCTTCATCGGTGGTTTTCAGGGGCAGCACTTCCAGCTTTTTCCCTTTCATCGCAACGACTTTGCTTACTTTTTTCGTCAGTTCCAGGGCATCTTCCGGCCCATACTTCTGCTTGTTGGCAATCACCACTTCGCCAATTTTCACCGCAGCACCATCCAGAAAAGCCATTGCCTTTTTGCAGGTAGTACACCCTTTCCGCTCGTACAACCAGTCAATCTTCTTTGCCATGTTCCTTTCTCGTGAAAATTCTGTCTCAGTTCATTCTAGTTGGCGGATATTTTCCAGTTCCAGCGGTTCAATTTGAAAGTGATTGTTGTTTCTGGCGTCCATTCCGGGTAGCATTTCAGCTATGGGCACTTTGTGCAAACCGTTCGCCCACCTGCCGAAAACTGTTCACTTAACAAAAAGGTCACAGAAAGATGGAACAACCAATCATGAATCGAAGACAAGTCCTGCAAACCCTTACTGCAACAGCACTTGCAGCACCTGCGGTATTTCGCCAGCATGCGACGGCAGCTCCCAGCGATACCGTCTATCATGCCAGCTTCGGTGCCGATGGGATGGCCTACGCCGACCTTTCCTCGCTGGCAGGCAGCAAAAATCTGAAACTGGTTGCTGTGGCAGAAGTCGATACGAACCGCCTTGCCAAAGTGAAAAAGCAGTTCCCCGATGTGAAAGTGTATGCCGATTGGCGGGAACTGCTCGATAAGGAAAAGAATCTGACATCGTGCAACATTTCCACGCCCGACCATATGCACGCACCGATCACGATGCGGGCCATGCACCAGGGACTGCATGTTTACACCCAAAAGCCTTTGACGCAAACGATTTACGAAGCACGCCGCCTGCGGGAAGTGGCAACGGAGAAGAAACTGGTTACCCAGATGGGGATTCAGATTCACTCCCACGCTGTACACCGCACCGTGGTTGCAACCATTCAGGCGGGTGCGATTGGCAAAGTGAAGGAAGTGCACAGTTGGAGTGGTAAGCAATGGGGCGACGCCGCACCAAAGCCAGATAAGAAAGATCCTGTTCCAGCAAACTTGAATTGGGATTTGTGGCTGGGTGTTGCTGCAGAACGCCCCTTCATTGGTGGCAGTTATTACCACCCAGGCAACTGGCGGAAACGCCTCGACTTCGGTACGGGCACGTTTGGCGACATGGGCTGCCACATTCTCGATCCGGTGTTCGCTTCAACGGCAGTGACCAACCCCACCAGTGTGGTTTCCACGGGTGATGCCCCCAATGAATATAACTGGGGTTTGAATGTGCAGGTGAAATACACATTCGCAGGCAGCCAATACACCACCGATACCGTGGTGATCAACTGGTACAACGGCAAAAACCGCCCACCCGCGGAAGTGGTGCAGCTTCTGGGCAAACGGACGCTGAACGATCAGGGTTCGATCTATATTGGTACCGAAGGGGTGCTTTATTCACCTTATATCGGTGCACCGATTTTATTGCCCACGGAGAAGTTTGCAGAATACAAGATCCCTAACCAGGATGGCCAGAACCATTACCTGCAGTTTGTGGAAGCGGTTCGTGGGAATGGAAAAACGTCTGCACCGTTTGAATATTCCGGCCCACTGACAGAAGCGGTGCTGCTGGGTTGCCTGTCCACCCGCTTCAAAGGCGAAACACTGGAATGGGTATCGGATAAACTGCAGATCAAGAACAACGCAAAAGCGACTGCCATGGTAAAACGGGATTATCGTAAAGGCTGGGAAGTGGAAGGGTTGTAAGAAGAAAAAACTGTTTAGCTGGCCCCATCGCCCGATTCTTCCCGCTGACCCACCACGCAAAGACTTGCTTTCAGGAAATCGCGGTTGAGTTGGGCAATAAACTTCACGCCAATTCCTTTCGGGCAGGCTGCTTCACATTCATACTGATTGGTGCAGTGGCCAAAGCCTTCTTCATCGTGTACGGCCAGCATTTTCAATGCACGGTCGCGGCGTTCTGCCTGACCTTGTGGCACACTGCCAAGGTGCACCACTTTGGCAGCCACAAACAACATGGCGGAAGCATTCTTGCAGCTTGCCGCACAGGCACCACAACCAATGCAGGCGGCAGCGTCCATGGCGGTTTCCGCAGATTCCTTGGGAATCGGCAGGTTGTTGGCATCTCGGGCCCCACCGGTGTTTACGGAAACGTAACCACCAGCCTGGATGATACGGTCGAATGATGAGCGATCGGTCACCAGATCCCGCACCACGGGAAATGCCGCAGCACGCCATGGTTCAATCCAGATTTCTTCACCGTCGGAAAACTTTCGCATGTGAAGCTGGCAGGCGGTGGTGCCTTTTTCTGGCCCGTGGGCCATGCCATTGATCATCATGGCACAAGAACCACAAATTCCTTCGCGACAATCGTGGTCGAAGGCGATTGGTTCTTTCCCCTGACGAATCAACTCTTCGTTCACTTCATCCAGCATTTCCAGAAATGACATGTCCTCGCTGACGTTGGTCGCCTTGTAGGTTTCCATTGCACCAGGAGATTTGGCATCCTGTTGTCGCCAGACATGTAGAGTTAGGTTCATGACGATGCACTTCTCTTTATCGAAAGGTTAAGTGAATTACTTGTAAGATCTCAACGATGGCTGGACAACTTCCCAATTCAGTGGTTCTGTATTGCGGACAGGGTCTTTCTTGAAGCCTGAATATTCCCAGGCAGCCACATGGCTGTAATGTTCATCATCGCGGGCGGCTTCGCCATCACCCTGCTGATATTCTTCGCGGAAGTGCCCCCCACACGATTCTTCGCGGGTCAGAGCATCCAATGCCAGCAGTTCGCCAAACTCCAGAAAATCTGCCACCCGACCTGCCCGTTCCAGTGCCTGGTTCAAATTGGCATCGGTGCCAGGGACGTTCACCGAATGCCAGTATTCTTCGCGCAGATCCTGCAGGCGTTTGACCGCAGACTCACACGATTGCCGTGTGCGGGACATGCCCACGTTGTCCCAGAGAACTTTGCCCGCTTCGCGGTGGAACTCAATGGCGGTTTTCTTCCCACCAATGGATAGCAGTTTCTTGATCTGTTCTGCCTGTTCCTGTTCACATTTGAGGAATTCAGCATGGTCGGTGGGCAACACTTCTTTCTTCGCGCCAGCAAAGTAGTTGCCAATCGTGTAGGGAAGGATGAAGTAACCATCGGCCAGCCCCTGCATCAGTGCGGAAGCCCCCAGGCGGTTGGCACCATGGTCGGAGAAGTTGGCTTCCCCAATCACGAACAGTCCTTCGATATTGGACATCAGGTTATAATCGACCCATAGCCCGCCCATTGTGTAGTGGAGTGCGGGGTAAATCCGCATTGGCTGGGTGTAGGCATTTTCGCCAGTAATCCGCTCGTACATTTCGAACAGATTGTCGTACCGCTCTTTGACTTTGGTGGCACCATCTCGCTTGATGGCGTCGCGGAAATCGAGGTAAACACCCCGTCCACCGGGACCAACGCCCCGCTGCTCGTCGCAGACGCGTTTTGCAGCACGACTGGAGACGTCGCGTGGGGCAAGATTGCCGAAGCTGGGGTAGATTCGTTCCAGATAGTAGTCGCGGTCGCCTTCCGGAATGTCGTTCGGGTGCTTGCCGACATCACCAGGAGATTTTGGCACCCAGACGCGGCCATCGTTCCGCAACGATTCGCTCATCAGGGTCAATTTCGACTGATGGTCGCCCGCCACCGGAATACAGGTGGGGTGAATCTGCGTGTAACAGGGGTTGGCAAACGTGGCACCCCGTTTGTACGCACGGAAGGTGGCGGTAACGTTGCAGCCCGCTGCGTTGGTGGACAGGTAGTAGGCGTTGCTGTAGCCTCCCGTGGCCAACACTACGGCATCTGCACTGTAACTGCTTATCTGGCCAGTAGTTAGGTCTCGTACGACGATCCCGCGTGCCCGGCCGTCGACCACCACCAGATCCAGCATTTCGGTGCGTGGGTGCATTTTCACTTTGCCATAACCGACCTGACGGGACAGGGCCTGGTATGCACCCAGCAAGAGCTGTTGGCCAGTCTGCCCACGGCAATAGAACGTTCGGGAGACCTGAGCCCCACCGAAGGAGCGATTGGTCAGCAGGCCACCATAATCGCGGGCAAATGGGACACCCTGGGCGACGCACTGATCGATGATATTGACCGATACTTCCGCGAGGCGATACACGTTTGCTTCGCGGGCACGGAAATCGCCACCTTTAATCGTATCATAAAACAACCGTTTGATACTATCGCCGTCATTCTGGTAATTTTTTGCGGCGTTGATCCCACCCTGGGCGGCGATGGAGTGGGCTCGGCGTGCAGAATCCTGAAAGCAGAACGCATGCACCTGATAGCCTAATTCCGACAGCGTGGCTGCAGCGGAGGCACCTGCCAAACCGGTACCCACAACAATCACCGAAAACTTTCGTTTATTGGCTGGGTTGACCAGTTTGGACTGAAACTTGTAATTGGTCCATTTTTGCTCGATCGGACCAGAAGGAACCTTAGAGTCGAGCTGAATCATCACGTTACCCGTTATTTCGAAAGTTAAAGCAAAGTATCATTCGCCAGCATGGTAAACCAGCGGCACTAGTTTTTGGACGGCACGCTAATCATCTGAACGGTTTCAGGTTTGTGCACATACACGCCTTTACCGTATTCTTCCATCTGCCCTGTCCAGACAGCCACCACAATGGCAGAGTTGCCTAACAGAATCAACCCAGCAATTCCGAGGGCAATTTTGCGGATGGTGGGCTGAATACGCGGGGTATTCAGGCCGAGAGTCTGGAATACACTGGCAATTCCGTGCTGCAGGTGCAGAAACAGGAAAACCTGTGCCACCAGATAGAGAATCGCGATCACTGGATTACTGAAACCGTGAATCACCATCGTATATACATCACGCAGACCCGACTGGTCGGTAATTTCCAGGTAATTGGCTTCCACCAGTTTCAGGCTGGTTTTTTCCGTGGCCATCGTGGTCGACACCCAGCCGAAGGTAAAGTGGGCCAGATGGAACAGCACGAACAGCAGGATCACTGCGCCGGTCCAGGGCATAATTTTGCTGCTGACTGGTGCCTGAATCGTACGTTCAAACTGATATTTGACTGGGCGGGCCAGCACCGATCGGCGTTTCAGGCTGAGTGCCAGGTACAGGTGAAGCACAAACACGACCAGCAGGCCGATTCGGGCCACCCAGAGCAGTGGGCCAAAACTTTGCAGGAAAGCGGCATACTCATTAAGTGCATCGCGACCGGCAAAAATCTTCAGATTCCCCACCAGGTGGGCAATGACGAAGCCAGTCAAAGCCATCCCGGTAACGGCAGTCGTCGCTTTCGCACCAATGGAACTGGTGAAAAATGGTCGAAGCCAATCCCAGATCCCCTTGCCACTGGGGGAGAAGTTAGCTGGTGTTAATCGTTTCGTGGGTGACGCGGAAGACATTTCTTCGTTTGATCCCGTGAATAAATTGCGGAAAAGGCTTAACTAAGAGTATCTTAGGGAAGCAAACTCAGAATCGGCCATAAATAAAGTTTGCCCCAGCCCTGGTTTTAGCAAAGTTTGTGGATTTCACAAAACTACAATGATATTACCCGTAACCATTGTGGAGGATTAACATGAAGCGGCTACAATTTCTGGCAATTGTAATACTTGGTATTACCAGTAGGGCCCACGCACAGGAGGCTAAGCCCGGCCCCAAAGATACCGAAAAGCGGTACAGTTTTAAGCGAATTCACGATCCCAATGGTATTGGCAAGTTCTATATGGACCGTGAAATTGCC
Organism: Zavarzinella sp.; assembly: GCA_041399155.1. Lineage (NCBI taxonomy): Bacteria > Pseudomonadati > Planctomycetota > Planctomycetia > Gemmatales > Gemmataceae > Zavarzinella > Zavarzinella sp. Next base: position 1,530 of record JAWKTI010000007.1, on the reverse strand, counting down.
CACGTGATGGGGCATGCTGCCGCCAGTTGGCTGGAACGGCCAGAGCGGGAAGAGGAAGAAAATCCTAAAAAACTGCACGCAGAATTGAAGTTAAAGCCCGGCATGGTGGTCGCCGACATTGGTGCGGGCAGTGGTTACCACTCGTTTCGCATGGCCGAAGCGGTGGGAGCCAAAGGAAAAGTCTATGCGGTGGATATCCAGAAAGAGATGCTGGATATCATCCGCAAACGGATGAAAGAAACCGGTGTTACCCAGATTGAACCGGTCATGGGTGAAATCGCGGATCCCAAATTACCGGAAAATGCGGTCGACCTCTGCCTGATGGTAGATGTTTACCACGAGTTTGAGTTTCCGTATGAAATGGCAGCGAAACTGGTTTCCTGCCTCAAACCAGGTGGGAAGCTGGTTTTTGTGGAATATCGCCTCGAAGACCAGAAAGTTCCGATTAAACTGGTGCACAAAATGAGTGAACGTCAGGTAATTAAGGAAATGTCCGCTTTTCCGGAAATGAAGCACGCAGGCACATCAAAAGTCCTGCCATGGCAGCACATCGTTACATTTGAGAAAAAAGCGAAATAAAAGGAAAGTTTGGGTGCATGTTACCAGCCGCACCAACTGAGCAGAGTTGAAGGGCATGAACGATGATGTGAACTGGTACATCACTGATCGCCAGGGGTCGATGCCTGACCTGCTCAATGATAGGTGTTTTACGCAGTTCACCGGCATCAACGAATGCATGGCAATAAACATGACAAGTTTTTATCTGGATCAATTGCATGCGGCCAAAACACATCTGTTGGCTCGGGGAGTGGTATTTGCGTCTGGCATGCTGGAGAATGAATTGCAGTCGGTTGAGGCACGGTTCTCGTTTAGATTTCCACCAGACTTAAGAGTTTTCTTACAGTGGGGGCTTCCGATAGGGACTCGCTTTCCCGATTGGCGAGATCCAGACGAATTTGTTTTCGACAGACTTCGTTGGCCTGCGGAAGGAATTTATATTGACATCAGAAACCAAGTTTTCTGGTGGTCAGAGTGGGGGGATAGGCCACAAAACGTTCAGGAGGCAGTTGAACTTGCATCTTCACGTCTCAGCCAACTCCCCCCTCTGATCCCGATTTATGGTCATTCCTATATACCGAGCGAGCCAAATGCGGAAGAGAACCCTGTTTTTTCCATCCATCAGGCGGATGTGATTCATCGAGGCCGGAATCTTGCTGAGTATCTTTTGTGGTCACACCACGACCAAACTGATCCGACCATTGAAGATCGCTATCCAGTCTTCGATGATAGTTATAAGGTCATTCCATTCTGGACTGACTTGGCCATGCAAAATTATTCGTAACCTCCGTTTGTTCGTTCGGGAGCGCAATGGACAAAGTAGCCTAACTTGCACCATTGGCTCACAAAGTACAGAAACACAAACCGCGTTTAACAGGAAAATTCCTTCGCTAACGCTACAGGCTTGTTGTGTCCCATTTTTTCCTTCGTGGCTTGCGTGATAGTACTGTCAGAAATTCTTAAACCCAATTT